>JBGPRB010000200.1:0-5143 GCA_041489355.1 Dehalococcoidia bacterium | reverse complement strand
TGCAGGTTGGCCAGCATACCCAGGGAGACGAAGAACAGGGCGGCAAAAGTATCACGCAGGGGCAGGATATCCGCAAAAGCCTGCCGGGCGAAACCGGACTGACTTATCAAAAGACCCGCGGCAAAAGCGCCGAAGGCTGCCGAGAGGCCGAAGTAATAGGTGCCGAAAGCCGCCGCCAGGCACAGCACGATTATCGTCAGCAGGAACAGCTCCCGGGAACGCTGCCCGGCCACCCTTTTCATGAACCAGGGCATCCCCCAGTACCCCAGGGCAATCATCACCGCGATAAAACCCACTGCCTTGGCGAGGGCTATACCCAGGGACACCCACAGCCCGCCCATCCCACCGCCGAGAGCCGGCATGATAACCATCATCGGCACCACGCTCAGGTCCTGCACCAGCAGGATACCCAGCATGATGCGCCCGTGCGTGGTATCGATTTCACCCCTGTCCATAAGGAGCTTCAAGACCACCATAGTGCTGCTCAGGGCGATGATAAAGCCGAAAAATACCGACCCTGTCAGACTCAGGCCCACTATCCGTCCCAGACCGAAACCCACCGCCGACGTAAGCGCTATCTGGGCGATACCGCCGAAAATGGCGATTTTGCCCAGGCGCAAAAGCTCTTTCAGGGAAAACTCCAGGCCGATGGCGAACAGCAGGAGAACCACGCCGATATTTGCCAGGGAGTCAATCGTCGCGGTCTCGTGGACGAATCCCAGACCATAGGGACCGACAGCGATGCCCCCCGCCAGATACCCCAGAAGAACGGGGAGCCGCAACCGACGGGCCAGCATACCACCGACTATGGCCGTGACGAGAACGATAAGCAGGTCAAGCCCGATGCCCAGACCTTCCAATATCTACTCCTGAATAAGTAGAGTATATGTGCTATTTTAGCATGTATTCAGGTGAAAACGTACGGATGATAAAGGAACATTATAAAAAGGCAAAAGCGATTCCTCGTATCAGGATGAAAGAGGCTTACTTAGACCGGAGCGCCCTGTCAGCACTCCGGGCAACCAGCTGGCAAATCAGTCCGAAGACACTGACCACCGTAAAGATGATAAACCCCGTCCTGACGCTGGTCAGGAACTGCGGATAGTAAGGCGGGGTAATTTCAGCCTGGCCGATATACAGCGAGAAAAGAATCATCATGATACCCATGCTGACCATCATCCCGGCCGTCCGCATCGTTCCCAGCGTACCGGCGGCTACCCCCAGGGATTTCCTTGCCACTGCACTCATAATCGCGTTGGTGTTCGGCGAGGCAAAAATACCGATGCCGAGGCCATTGATGGCCAAAGCGACCATGATATACCACAGCGACGTATCGGCGTTTACAAACGTGAGCAACAGGAGCGCCACGCAGTTGAGCGCCATCCCCACCGAGGCCACCAACCTCGGCTCTATTTTATCCGAAATCCGCCCGGAAATCGGCGTAAAGATGGCCATCAGCACCGAGGCAGTTATTAAAATCAGCCCGGCCCTATCCGGATTCAACCCTTTAATATCCTGCAGGTAGAGACTCAGCAGGAAACTGATGGCAAAAGTGGCGATATAAGAGACAAAAATCGCCAGATTGGAAAAGAAAAAGACCTTATTTTTTCTAAAAAGGTTGAGGTCAAAAATAGGGCTAGCCGTCCTCGATTCCCAGCGGGTAAAGAATATAAAACCCATTACTCCGAGCAAAAAGAGGACTATTCCGCGCACGCTAGGCAGAGACGAGAAACCGTACATGAACAGGACAATGGAAATAGCATAAGTAATAGAACCGACAATGTCTAACCTTTCTCCCGCGGCCTCACGCCACTCCCCCTTCAGAGCATAGAAAACGAGCGCCAGCAATACTATGGAAAGAAAGCCGCTGAGTATGAAGATGCTCTGCCATCCGAATGCCCTGGTGAGGGCCCCGCCAATATATGGTCCCATGGAAAGCCCGGTATACGTTCCGGCCGTGCTTATCCCCAGGGCGCGCCCTCTCCTATCGGCGGGGAACACCGAGGTCAGGATGGAGATGCTGTTGTTGAACATTATCCCGGAACCTATCCCCATCAGAGCCAGGCTGACAAGCAGCATGGCCACCGAGCCGGCGAATTTCCCGAGAAAAGAGGCAAAGATGGTCACCAGCAGGCCGATTACGAAGAGCTTTTTCCGTCCGTAGATGTCAGCCAGCCGCCCGCAGGGCACCTGGACTACGGCGATAGACAGGAAATATATCGTACCGACCCATGTCATCACCACCGCTTCCATAGCAAAATCCCGGCGTATGGTCGGTATAGCTATATTCACAGCAGCCGACAGAAACGGCGTGATAAAACCCGTCGCCGTAGATATTACGAGTATCAGATTCTTTTTAACGGCTACTCTGGGATTGTTGGTCATAACAATAAATACTACGCTTCAGATGGGAGAGAGTCCCACCTAATTGAGTGAAATAGATGTCAAATAGACAAATTATTTAAAAGACTAAATGACGGACTTTATTTTCTCCGACTGTGCCACCTTCTTTTCACTGGCAGCGGGCGGTCGCGGCGCCGGCGTTATTTGAAGTCGGAAACCGCACTGGAAGCAGCGCTTACCCTCGGCCACAGCCTCGTCGTTAAGCAGGCCGGTCTCAACCTCGGTAAAGTTGCCGATTACCCGCTCCGGAGGCAGGCATGGCATCTTGACACGGCGCAGGACGGGGAAATCCTCCGTGGTAATCCCGGCGCATAAGCCGATTCGCCTCTCCGTGGTCAATTCCTCGTCGATGATACCGCTGCCACCGAGATACTTATCGATAGAGCTGGCCGAGGTCCTGCCGGCCGCAATCGCCCGGATAACCGAGTCCGGCCCGGTCACGGCATCGCCACCTGCCCAGACTCCCTTCCGGCTGGTAGCCAGCGTTCTGGAATCCGCCTGGATGGTATTACCTCTTGCGGTCTTTACTTTGAATCCGGCCGGAATCTCCGGTGCCTGCCCGATAGCACCGATGACGACATCGTAATCTACATCAGACTCGCTTCCCTTAATCGGCACCGGGCGCCGCCGCCCGCTGGCATCAGGCTCGCCGAGTTCCATCCGGTTGCAGGTGAGGACAAGGTGCCCGTTCTTCTGGCTTACTTTGACATGTCCCGTGAGAAAGTCTATTTTAATGCCCTCCTCCAGCGCCGCCTCCACCTCTTCCGGGCTGGCGGGCATCTCGGCCCGCGTGCGGCGGTAAAGGATACGTACGTCTTTAGCGCCAAGGCGTAGAGCGACACGGGCGCCATCGATAGCTACGTTGCCGCCGCCGATGACCGCCACCTTATTGCCCACATTCACCTTGACCCCCAGATTAACATCCCTTAAGAACGAAGCGCCATCGAAAACGCCGGGAAGTTTATCTCCCTCGACGCCCAGGCTCTGCCCCCGGTGCGCCCCCAGCGCCAGAAAGACGGCTTCATAACCCTGGTCGAATAAACCGTCGATGGACTCAATCCTGGTATTCAGCTTTATATCAACTCCAGCTTCCTTAATTATATCGATTTCGCCGTCGAGCACTTCCGGCGGCAAACGGTAGTCCGGAATGCCGACGCGCATCATGCCGCCGGCTTTAGAGAACTGCTCGAAAACGGTCACGGCATGTCCTGCCTTCGCCAGGTAATAGCCCGCGGTCAGTCCCGCCGGTCCCGAGCCGACGATAGCCACTTTCTTGCCGGTTGGAGAAAGCTTCCGGGCACGATGCTTCCAGAAGCCATAATCACGGTCGGCCACGAAACGCTTCAGGAATTTGATAGATATGGGGTCGTTAAGGGCGCTGCGCCGGCAGGCTTCTTCGCAGGGATGAATACAGACACGTCCCAGCACCCCGGGGAAAGGGACTTTTTCCCTGATGATAGCCAGCGCTTCCTGGAATTTCCCTTCGCCGATAAGGTAAACATAGAGCGGCACATTGATGCCCGCGGGACAGGCATGTTTACAGGGCACGGCCACTTCTTCCCATTCACAATCGGGCTTGTAGGCAGCCTCGGTATCCATCAGGGCGCCGGTGGGACAGACCTCGACACAGGCCCCGCAAAAACGACACCCCGAGTCCTGGAGAGGTCGGTCGAAAGACGTACCGACCACCGTGTCAAAACCGCGGTTGGCAAAGCCGATAGCCCCGATGCCCCTGACATCAGCGCACATCTGCACACAGCGTCCGCAAAGAACGCAGAGGTTATAGTCGCGCCGTATGAGGGGCTCTCGCGTAAAGTCCGCGGGCAACTCCTTATATTTGTACGGAAGAGTCACCTCTTCAATCCCGATGTAGTCCACCAGGTACTGCAGTTCACACTGCTTATTGTTGGGGCAGCTGACGCACCGCTCGTTGACGGAGACATGGCGCAGGCAGATATCGTAAGGACCGCAGCGCTCACGGCGGTGGCAGGTAAGGCAGGCATTGGGATGCTCGGTCAGGATTAGCTGTAAGAAGGACCGCCGCAACTCCTGTAGCTGCGATGTGTTTGTGGTAACCTTCATGCCGTCGGTGGCCGGCGTAGTGCAGGACGTGGGCAGGCCGCGCATATTCTCAATCTCCACGATGCAGAGCCGGCAGCCGCCGTAGGGCTGTAGACTCGGGTGATAGCACAGCGTAGGAATATAGATGCCGGCACTCTGCGCTGCCCCCAGCACCGTGGCACCTCTCTCAACTTCCACCGAAACTCCGTCGATTGTCAGCTTTATCTTCTCAGCCATAAGCATTAAAAAAGCTACCCCCGATAATTCGGGGATAGCTACCTCCTGGTTCTAGCTTTAATTATAGCTGTGTCTGGCACTGTATAGACTTTAGCATTAAATCAGAGACAATTCAAGCCTTAAACCAACAGGCTTTTTATGCAGTCTATACTCAAAACTACATTGACAGGACAAACCAGACTGTATACCATAATTATGTATGTCTTTAGGAAAAGTCATGACAAAAGAAACGGTATTAACCGATAGTTCGGTGCTGTTACGGCCCTACCGCCTGAGCGATGCCGACGAGGTATATAAAGCCGTTCAGGAATCCCTGGCGGAGCTATCGCCGTGGCTGCCGTTTGCCCATAAGGACTACTCCATCAAGGAAGGCCGCGCCTGGATAAAGAAAAGACCGGAAGAATGGAAGAAGGGCACCGCCTATGAGTTCGCCATTATAGAT
>JBGPRB010000199.1:0-5144 GCA_041489355.1 Dehalococcoidia bacterium | reverse complement strand
TAAAACGGCAAGGGGTCATACCCCAATTTCTCCAGTATGGAAGAATACAGTTCGAATTTGCCTGAGGGGGTAGCGAAGCCATATTTCTGGTACTTCTTCTCCTCCAGAGGGCTCATCAAACATCCAGCCTGCACGAATTCTTCATAGGTAATGCCCATCGGCTCGACCCGATAAGCGATATGCTCTTCAAAGGTCTCCCAGGGCCAGAACTCTTTTTGCCCCAGTCTTATACCGAGCTCCCGCCAGAAATAATAGTCTTCTTTTCGCTCTCCCAGGGGCTGGATAGCCTTCTCCCCGCCAATGGCAAAATCGGCAAAGTCTTCTATGGTATCGATATACGACCTTTCCAGCCAGCTGGCCACAGGGAGTACGTAGTCAGCGAGCAAAGCAGTAGGCGTCATCCAGTATTCGTTAACCACAAATAGTTCCAGGTTAGGACTCTTCATAGCCTGATACACCAGCTTGGTATTAGCCGCCCAGAGCATCGGATTGCTTTCCCAGCTTATCATCGCCGTAATGGGATAGGGCTGGCGGGTAAGAATAGTACGCCATAACAGCGGGGCACTGGCTCCCATGCGGTGTATCGCCGGTGCCGGGACTCCGTAAAACTTTTCGTAAGGTCCTGAGGTCAGTTCATATCCCGGCCAGGTCATCAACTTAAACCTATCTGAGCCTAACTGTTTTGCCCTTTGTTCTTTGGGAAGGAGGTCGCGCAGTTCTAAGACCGAGTCACGGATAAAGGCTCCCTTTTCATTTCGGGGACCGATATTAGGCATGATGCTGCCACCGAGAATGTCAATGTTACCGGTTAGTGCCTGGCAGATAGCGCATGCCTGCTCTACGCGAGTACCATTCAGGCCTATCTGGTCAGGAGCCAGTCCGCCGATTATCCAGGCCGGTTGGGTGGATGCGTACATTCTGGCTGATTCTACTATCTCAGCTACGGTCAAACCTGTAATCTCGGCAACTTTTTCCGGCGGGTATTCTTTCACCCGTTCGACCAGCTTATCGAAGCCTACCGTCCAGTTCTTAACAAAATCCTTATCGTATCTTCCCTCATTGATGATGACATAAGCCCAACCTAATGCCAGAGCACAATCTGTGCCCGGTCTCAAACGCAGATGTATATCAGCTATTTCGGCGATTTTAGTTACACGAGGGTCAACCACAATAATACGCAGAGGTCTTTCACGGCGGCGTTCCATTAGCCAGGCGGATGCTCTCTGTATCGAATTGGTGGTATCATTACCCCATATCACAATACAGTTAGTCTTTTCTATGGAGGTCTTCTTCGGCGTCATGGCTTTATCACAAACGCGCCAGCCGGCGATAGCCTGACCGATGGAATATCGATTCAGGGCGCAGGTAACTCCGGGATGAAAAACATTGTGTGGATTACCAAATAAATTACAGAACCGCGAACGCATCCAGAAAAGAGCACCCCGGACAGTGCCTTCGGTAACAGCTAGCGTCTCGGGGCCGTATTTCCCCTTTAGTGTACCCAGTTTTTCAGCTATTTCATCCAGGGCCTGTTCCCAGGTAATCCGCTGCCACTTGCCTTCGCCTCTTTCTCCCGCTCTCTTAAGCGGATACTTAAGCTGTTCAGGATGGTAGAGCCATTTAATGGCGTATGGGATTCTTTCGCAGATAAAACCGCGGCTTATGGGGTGTTCCCGATTGCCTTCTATCTTAACCGGTCGCCCATCTTTAACATGCACCAGCACGCCACAATTGCCGGCACAGAATGTGCAAATTGCCCTCTTAATTTCTACTTTACTCATGATACTTGACTCCATCTCGCTGTTAATATCAGAAGGTCGTCAATAGATTCAACCACCTGTGGCTTTTTTGAGGTATCAGATGGTCGCCCCATCTAACTTTGAACCTGTGGTCGGGGCGGGCAGATTTGAACTGCCGACCTTCTGAACCCCATTCAGATTTTTGAGATTGTTTGTTAATCCTAACCTGTTAATTTTTCGCTGTAATTTCTTACTCGGTGTTCGCTTATTCTGGCTTATCATAGTGATGTAAGCGGGGGATATTTTTAATCGTCTTGCTAACTCTGCTTTGGTAGTCATTATCTTTTACTCCGTAGTGAAACATCTAATATATTCACACACTCAGCCTATCATAACTGGCAAGAACGTTCAACGCCTAGATAAACAAAAAACGACACAAAGTTTGTGCCGTTCTAGTATCTTTTCTGTTCTACTGTTCAGCCTCTAAGTGTCTGTTCTGTTCTGCTGTTCAGCCCCCCTACCATCTGACAAAAAAGACGCCCCTATTTGGACAAATGGACGCCGTGTGTTCCCCTTTTTGGTCTAGACAATTTTTCAAAGTTGCCAGTATCCACGTTGAGCAGACGTTAAGTAAAATGACGGCATCATCATTTGAATACCTCGCTAATGAATATATAGACTATGAATGATGCTACAAGGAAGATGAGGATAATAATAAACACCAACCACCACCAAACTCTGTCAGATTCTTGCTAGGGCAAGTCCTGAATGGTTCTAGCATTGCTCCTGTAACCATCTATTAGTCAAACACATACTGGTATGAATGCACTTGCGTTGCCAGCAAACATCTGAATTGTATTTACCCTCACCCCTCAGTTGACCAAACTCGCTAATATCACAGCGAACAATCTCTTTTAAGTCAGGACATGCTCTATTGTATTCACATTCTTTGCAATATTTTTTACGGCAACGTATTAGTCGTTCTTCTATAATCGTTAAAGTATTCTTGCAATCCTTGTCCATATCTATTTCTTCAAATTCATCTATAGGTTCAAAAAAACAAAGTCTATATTGAGGTTCAATGTCTGTCTTAATTTCTACCACGATTCCTTTAACTTCCACATCTGGTGCAAAATTTATAATTTCAACTGCATCCCCCACTTTGAACTTTGGTTCTTTCGTGCGTGGCATAATCCTTATATCCTATTCCTGCTTCTTAGTTTCCCGCCAAAACAATACAGTGTTCGCTACCCGCCTTGTCTCAATGTCCAGTTTAAGATTTTTGCTTGCTCTGTTCAACCGTGACCTAACCGTTTGTGGTTTAATGCTATCCTTTTGAGTAACAAGAATCTTACCGACTTGACCGTCTGGAAGTTGCTTCAAGTAACCTTCATACTCTTCCATAGTCTTTGACTTCGGCATCTTCCGTCTAATGGATTCTGCCTCTTGTGGTGTAATAAAGTCTAGCTTCATTATAAACCTCCTAATGTATGATGCCAGGCAGGCTAACACAGTCAGGCGTACGCTGTCAACAGCCTCAAATGCCGAAAATAAATATGCAACCTTGAGCGTGGGCGGGGCTTGACATAATGCCGTAATTGTGCTATACTTTATAGGTAAATTAGAGAAGTCTCTCTAATTGTCTAGCCTGAGCGGCAGGTTCAATCGGTTCGACCCCCAACTAGACCCATAATGAAGTATCAAGTGGTGCTTTATTATGGGTTTTTTGTTTATTGTTTACGCTCTAACTGCTCTTGTTTACCTATGGTCTATGTTAGTAGGCTATTCTAAGTAATGATATATGACTATAGGTATAGGTTAAGTATTTCATTTAATCAATAAGTATCAAATAAATTCCCCACGAATGGAAATTAAAATGAATCTCAAAGATTTGGTGGATAAAGATATATCGGTTATAGTAGACGGTTTGAATAAACCGTGTGGTGGAAGGGTGGTCGATGTCTCGGAGACATTACTTACCTTGAAGCCAAATATAGGAAATAACAATGTATTGGTAATCCCTATAAATAAGATTGCCAGCATTATGTATACAGAGAGAGATGTAGATGATAGAAACAGAGAAGATAAGTTACGTTGAAGAGTCTTGGAATGTTGGGATGAGGCGAGTAAACAGAATTAGAGAATATGAAGAAGCGCAGGGATTAAAGGCGTGGGGGACTGGGGCATATTCTAATTTACCAGACATCATTGTATTCAATGATGTCTTTATGTTGGTAAAAGTATATGAAGTGACGAATTATGCTAAACCAGAATTCTATATATCCAGAGTAAAAGCGGCGAGATATAGAGATACTTTATTACAGTTCCCTTGCGAGAAACTATTCGTCTGTAGTTTTGAATCTAATCTACTTGATGGTAAAGATTACTTTGAAAAGCACGGAATAAAAGTAATCGTTGTGGGGCATCAGGATTAGAGTGGGAGTAAATAAAATGCGCAAAACGAGCGTAAATCAATATACAACTACAGGGGAAAGAGTGGCTTCATATGAGTCACTTAGCGAAGCGTCAAGGCAAACGGGAGTAAATGTTCATGATATCTGGATGTCAGCTAACTTTATAAGATATACCGCAGGAAAATATGTATGGCGTTATGCTGGGACAGAAAAAGAGGATAAGGAGAGTAAGGAAAAATGAAGTGCGTATTAAATAAATTAGACCACAGTAATGCAAAACCTAAGTTTGCGGAAACTTTTGTTCGGTGCTCGATATTTGCAAAAGATAACGTTGGCATGGGTATCCCCGCAACACTCTGTTCCCACTGTTGCGTGAAGATTAACCAAACGTTAGAACAGAAGAAAGACCTCATGTTTCATGGTGCATTTGATTACAAGGAAGAGAGGGCTAGACCAGGGTGCGTGGTTCAATATCTACCAGATGGGTTGAAACCATATGCCGAGGCAGTCCTGAAGGCGAAGAAATCATTTGACGGGATAGCGGCAGAATGTCTTCGCTGTCGAGAGGGTATTAACGAGTCTATCAAAGCAAAAACGGGAACGGAAATTACTTACATTGGGCAACATGGACACGAGAAAATAACCGATGTATTTGTGGGGGATACTGAGGTGATTAAGAGAGATTAAACATGGATAAACCAAAAGAAAAAAATATTTGCCACAATGCTGAAATTATCGGCGGTAAAATATTCTGGAAAGATAGCACTTTTTTGATAACAGACCCATTCGATGAGGTTGGTAGGCATTGGATAACTTTGACACCAACTGTGCCGTCTAATAAGACAAAGGAAGCTGTTTTTGGCAAGTATAAAGGGACCCACTAACGGCGCTTATAAAGGGGACCACCCCCTGCCGAAGTGGCGTCACAAGTTCATGCCTTCTCCTTTCTCCTCAGGCTCTCTTTGAAGCGGTAGCTGTCTCCGTTCATCTC
>JBGPRB010000198.1:0-5145 GCA_041489355.1 Dehalococcoidia bacterium | reverse complement strand
GCAGCAGCCGCTTCCGTAAGTGTTGCGTTTAACAACTCGGCCAGTTGCAGAGCGTTCTTGGCTGTTTGTTCAACCCTGGAAATCGCCTCAGCGGCGACTCTAGCAGCTTCCCTGGCAGCCTTCTCTCCGGCTTTCCGTGCTTCCTCTGCTGCTTCTCTAGCATTTTTTGCGGCTTCATCGGCCAGGTTGATGCTATTCTCAATCTCATCCAAGATTTGTGGAAGTGGCTGAACCATTATTTTCTTGGGTTTTTCTTCTCTAGCCATGCTGTTCTTATCCTCAAGTGACTTTTCTGTTTTTTTGTTTGGGTTATTTTGATTGACCAACTTCGTTCTCCTTTTCGCTATTCTCCACTATTTTTTGCTTGGGAACTAGCTACGTGACTTCTATTTTGTACTCTTCAGCCAAGCATCCCGCCGAAGGATACGACCACGAAGGCAATTCGCCCGGCCACCATATAGTAAGTATGTACCCTGCATCCCGGTGCCTCAACCCTCTTTGTAGGATGTCTGACAGGCATGTTAGTGCTGGTCGACTAATCTAATGGGTGGTAACTAATAGCACTTGACAAAATCTACAAGGATGGTAATATAAAGGTACCTAGAATGTGCACTGAAGTAATATATAATGGCAAACTAGAGTCTACCAAGAAGGTGTCCCACAATGGTAACCAAGGAGCGCGAACTCAAAAATCTGAGGGTCTTGTTGATTGGCTTCAGTCCGGTTGTTCGGGCGGGCTTACAGGCTATCCTGGCTAAAGACCGGAGAATTGAAGTGATGGGAGATTCTGCGGATGGACGTGAAGCTCTTCCGCAGTTGAAGCAGCACTATGCCCAGGGGCGGCCTATAGACGTGGTGTTAACCGAAACGCGGCCCAGGCGTTTGGATGGCGTGCAGGCGACGAAGATTATCAAGGACGAATTCTTAGAGGTCTCGGTCCTGGTGCTGACGGAGTTCGACAACGATTCCAATGTCATCGACGCCATCCAGGCGGGCGCGGGGGGGTACATCTTTCTCAATGACTTGACGCCGGAAATGCTGCTGCAGAGCATCCATCGTGTGGTCGAGGGCGGGGCGCAGATAAAGACGGTATTGCTGCGCAGGGCCGTGGACGACCTGATTCAAAACGGGCGGAAGACGCTTGCCGAGCGCACGGCTGAGGCTGCTCGCCTCACCCCCAGGGAGGTCGATGTGCTGAGGCTCATGGGAAACGGAGACGCGAACAAGGTGATCGCCTCAACCTTGGGTATCACCTTGGACACTGCCAAAAAACACGTCCGAAACGTTATCGACAAGCTGCAGGCACGTACCCGCACCCATGCGGCGATTATCGCGGCCCAGGTAGGCATCATGGGCAATCCTATCACTACTATCGGTGAAGACCAATCTGAGCCAGGGTCAGTTGCCTGAGGGTCAGGTGGGATGATTCGTAACGGTAACCGGCCCGGGAAAGTGGGCTGCACCCCATTGATTTGACAGATACGCTAAGGAGAGACCGGCGGGGTAATTCCTTCTCCTGGTTAATATTCAGTAGCTCCCCAAACTCATTCGGTGGCAGCTAACCAAGCGCCGAAGTGTTCACCACATAACATTCTAGTATAAAGTAAAGTGACAAAATTGTATATTGTCAAATTAATCCCCACAAAACACTTGACAAATACTTCTCATATTATTATAATGTCCCTGAGAGGTCAATAATCGTCCTTTAAGGGTCATTATAACAACACGCTCTGGGTGCAAATAGTGAGGAGGAGTTATGAAACTACAAAAGATGGTTCTGTTCTGGATAACCACAGTGGTCATTCTGGTGTCCATTTTTGCCACCTCTGGTGCAGCGCTAGCCTCAGCACCAAGAGTGAATTCAAATGCGGCTATTTATCCTATGGCGATTTCGCCATCATTGGGAGCGGCGCAAAGCTTCGCGGTTCTAGGCGCATCGGCAGTCACCAACGTTCCTACTTCTGCTATAACGGGGGATGTTGGGTTGAGTCCAGCCGCTGGTAGTAATTATGCTGGATTAACGACTGCAGAAGTAACGGGCACGATATTTGCCGTTGATGCGACCGGACCAGCTGGTTCGGTAAATAACCCCGTCTTACTGAATAATGCTCAGATTGCTAACACCGCTGCATTCCTTGCGCTTAGCGCGGGGGCGAACGCAGCGTGCGATACTAACTACGGAGCTATTACTAAGGATCTGGTTGGATTAACCCTCGTGCCAGGCGTCTATTGTGCGGATGCCTTTGCGTTGTCTGGAACACTCATTCTGGACGACACAGGCAACGCCGATGGGGTCTGGATTTTCCGGTCCGAGCTGAGCACGCTCGTTACATCGGCCGGCGTCGGTGCGAAGGTTCAATTTCTCAATGGAATTGGTTCACCATGCAATGTGTGGTGGAAGGTCGCCAGCTCCGCGACTATCGGTTCAGGCACTACGTTCATAGGAAATATTCTCGCTCTCACAATGATCAGCTTGGGTACCGACGCAACCTTGAACGGGCGAGCCCTGGCGCAAACTGGTGCCGTAACCATGGATTCCAACACCGTCTCCGTCCTCCCCTGCGGTACGCCAACTCCTCCTCCCGTTGTTCCTCCTCCAGAAGGGCCTCCTGGAGGGCCTCCTGGAGGGTTTCCTGGAGGGGCTCCTTCTGTCGGCATCACCGTCATGCCGGTGGACAAGGGCGGGTTGCTGATACCATGGCTTGGAATGGCCGGCCTATTGCTACTGGCAACCGGTGCCGGGCTATTCATAAGACGGCGAACCAGCCGGTAGGACTACGTTGATTACGCGCAATACTTGCATAGCCCTGGCAGTCCTTATCTTAGGTCTGCCGGGGCTAACTTTATTTAGCGCCTGCTCGGCACCAAACACAGAACCTGAACCCAGGGCAGCCATTATTGACCAGCTTGGTACCCTTTTCCCAAACCAGGCTTTTATTGAGCAGACGACCCGGGAACTCGAAGAATACGGCTTTAAGGTTGATGTTTATCCCGGTGATGCCGTCACCGTTGACCTGTATCGTGAGCTACCGGCATATGGATATAAACTGATTATCTTCCGGGTTCATTCCGGTTTACTTGGAGTTGACCCCAAAGTAATCAATAGAACCTGGCTGTATACTAATGAGCTATATAGCAAAACAAGTCACCTGGTTGAGCAACTGGATGACCAAGTGACTTACGCTAAGACCACTGACGATGCGCCCTGGTGCTTCGCCATAAGTGCCAAATTCATTGAAAAGAGCGTGGAAGGACGATTTAACGGCACGGCTATTATTATGATGGGCTGTGACGGCTTGCACTTTGAAGACATGGCTCAGAGCTTTATCCGGAAAGGTGCTTCAGCCTATATCGCCTGGGATGCCAGCGTTATGCTGGACTACGTTGATGGCGCCACGTCCTTTCTAGTAAAAGACCTCTGCTCTGTTGAGCTCACAGTAAAAGAAGCATTAGCCCGGACTATGAATGAAAAAGGACGCGACCCCAGATATGGTTCGGTGCTTAAGCATTATCCAAAAGAAAGTGCTTCAAAAACCCTGAGACAGTTAATTGAATGAATATCCAGATTTTCACAAAAACACCCTAGAAAAGAATTATTTCACAACAAACGTCCAGATTGTGTGATGTCACTTTTGCTTGATATGTTACCCCATAGCACATTACATTCAATTTAATAAAGGAGCTTAACCTATATAGTAAAGATACCTAGTATTATACTGAATATATCCTGCTTCAATTCATGAAATATTTCCAACGCTGTCCCCTTTTTGCTATATTAATTATCTACTTTATAAATATATTGAAAATCAAAGGGGAAATAAGATATCGTCAATCGAGAAGACAATCAAAGCATATCAATCGTGAAGACAATCAAAGGTGTTATGATGACCGTCAAAGGAGAGGTGAGCACTTGACCTAGATGACAATAAGAAGAGTATGCTTTATCTCTTGATTATTTCATCTTTATTGGTTTCATAATGTTTAGTGAAAATCAAGAGGGAATCAAATCCAGGTTCAATGGGGCGCCGTCGGCAGAACTACAGTTTTATGCAACAAATCACTGTTTTGTATGGGCTTTACCTCACAGTGAGTCGATTGGTCATACCACACACTGTGTAGTTGCACAACAGGTGGCTACTTGCTACAATTATCCTTGATATAAAGCTGCCCGGTTAGATTGTGAGGCTGAAGGCAAGTTCAAAAGTTCTGCGTATTGTACACAATGGCCCACCACTCTGTTCAATAGATAGAACTCCCTCTTTTTCAATAGCCAGCTTCTCCGGCAAGATAGGCATCGAATAGCTTAAAACCGCTTCATCATCGGTCACCTTAACCTCTTTGACAAAGCTCCTGATGAAAGCCCTTCTTTCGGCAAGCGACCCTTGATTGAAAAAAAGGACTTATGCGACAGTCACAATTTATCTTTTTGCGATTGCTCAAGAATTAGCATACTTGTCATTGATGTTACGATATTTCTAAACCATTTGACCGATTGCACCACCGAAGAAATTCCTCTGCAACAGCTATTGCCAGAGAAATCCTTTTTATAGCATTGGGGCGCCCTTCTCTGCTAAAATGGCATTTGTGAAAGGCAAAGCTACTTTTAAGCTTCTTGCAGTATTATTCACCATACTTTTAATACTATTAGCCGCCTGTAATCACAATGCTAATCCGCCGCCAGCATCATCACTCAGTAAAACAACTAACATCACGATACTGCATACCAATGACATTCACAGTCACCTGGACAACATGCCGAGACTTTCCACCGCCATAACCCGGATACGCGAAGGTTCCGGCCAAGACAACACACTCCTGCTGGACGCCGGGGATGTTTTCTCGGGGTCCATCTACTTCAACCTTTATCATGGCCAGGCCCTTTTATGGTTCATGAATTACCTGGGATACGAAGCTATGTGCCTGGGTAACCACGAGTTCGATGCAGGCCTGAAGACCTTAACCGAATTCGTAAACGGCGCCAAATTTAATATCGTCTCGGCTAACATCCAATTTCCCACCGGAAGTAGGCTCGATAAAACAATTACACCATGGGTAATCATCGAAAAGAACGGCGAGCGCTACGGTATATTCGGGCTGACTACGGAAGAGACCACCGAAATTTCAAGCCCTGGCACGGATGTTATC
>JBGPRB010000197.1:0-5174 GCA_041489355.1 Dehalococcoidia bacterium | reverse complement strand
TGAGGCCCATGGAGAACTCGGTATGCGGGATTAATATGGCGTTGCCGCCGCCGGCGGCCGTGCCTTTGACGTTCATCGTGGGGCCGCCCGAGGGCTGGCGGATACAGCCGCCCACGTTTTCTCCCTGCTTGCCCAGCCCTTCCATGAGGCCCATCGTGGTTGTCGTCTTACCTTCGCCCAGCGGGGTAGGGGTAACCGCGGTCACCTCGATATACTTGCCATCGGGTTTATTCTTGAGCCGCTCCATTATCTTCAAGAAATCGAGCTTGGCTACTTTCCCGTAGGCGAGTATCTCATCCTTTTTCAGGCCGAGTTTAGTTCGCCACTCATCCGGGGTGGGCATTTTCTCTTCAGCTGCTTCGGCAATCTGCCAGTCTGCCATTTTTGACACGTCGTAAGCCACTTATAAAACCTCCTTGATATATTATTTTTTTTGGCTGTGCCATCATATATTATTGGAATTCTTTATTGGATTTATGTAAAAAGGAAACCATGCGCTGGCCAAATTTCCCCGGGACCCGCCTCAGGCGGGTTATTTTGCCAGTTGCTATTATTTTGTTACTCTGCCTTTCTAGTGCTACCGACTGCTTTTACATCCGGCTGCCGGCTCGCGGACATGAGTCTATCATAGATGCTCTTGACCTCTTTCGCCGTCTGCGGGCTGGCCGTGAAAAGAGAGCGGTTGGCAAGGTCAGCTTCGTTAATGGCAGCGTCATAATCAATAAAGCCGAGGATTTCGATATCGGGCAGGCTTGACTTTATGAACGCCTTGTCCGATTCATTCCGTATTTTGTTGCCGACCACGGCGATGCTGCGCAGGCCGATATCCTGTGCCAGTGTTTTTATCGTCTGGGCGGTCTCGATGCTCCGCCTGCCTGGCTCCACCACGATAATCAGTTTGTCCACGGCTTTGGTGGTGCCCCGCGACAGGTGCTCGATGCCTGCCTCCATATCCAGGATAACTACCTCATCCCTCTGTAAAAGTAAGTGGCTGACGAGAGCCTGGAGCAGAGCGCCCTCCGGACAGTAACATCCGGTGCCCCCCCTCTTTATCCGCCCCATGGACATTATTCTGATTCCATCTATTTTAACGGAATAGTTTTCCGGCAGGTCATCGACCTTTGGATTTAGTTTGAAAAAGGAGCCGGAAGTTCCGGGGCGGACTCCCACGCGCTCTTCGATGAGGTCGCTCAGTTCGGATATCGGTGTGATTTTCTCCGGGTTGGGGAAACCGAGGGTAGCCGCCAGGTTGGCGTCGGGGTCGGCATCGATAGCTATCACGGAATAGCCGGATTTCGCGAATGTTTGTGCCAGGAAAGCTGATAGAAGAGTCTTGCCTACGCCGCCTTTTCCGCTTATCGCTATCTTCATGCGTACCTTGCTATGGCATAAATATATCAGTCCTTCACGAAGTGAAGGAACCGGGGGGAAGCACTGAGAATTGAGGTGTTATTTTACGTCCTGCCCAAGCAATTAGTTTATCTTATGAGAATTTAAAAGTCAAGAAAAAATAGTACTTACGGCATAGAACTTATAGGCAATTACTTTGCACCCTGCCCCATAGGAGGGATAAGACCTAACTGTTGATAGAGGTCGAGTCTATCATAGACTTCCCAAGTTTCTATTATTTTATTGTCTTTAAAGCGGTCGAGGATAGTACCTATTATTGACACTCTATTGCCTGTCGGGAAAACGGTGCCGGTCTGACCGGTAAATGTAAACGTACATGTGTAACGGGTAGCTACCTTGTCCGCTTCGGCGACGATATTTTCAATTTTCACATGAATGTCAGGGTAGGCTGTACGTAACCCGGCGAGGAATTGTTTATAACCTTCAGGACCTTTCACCTCCGCCCCACCAGGCCCATGGTAGACGAAGTCCGGGGCTAGAGATTCATCAACTACCGCCAGATTCCCCTTATTTAGTGCCTCTTCTACGATACGGCGTTCTTTAGCTTTGTTTTGTTCCGTTGACATGGTGTCTTATTCCTTTTTATATATATATTACGAGTCGAGTTAATTATATCTGTATCGGCAGTTTTGTCAACGTGAATACTTTAGTGCCTGGCCCAGGTGGGGCGTTTAAGAGGGGCGTCAGTCCCTCTTTTTATTGTACCTGTCATTGCGAGGAAATCCCGATGCAATCGGGACGACGAAGAATCCGTTATCCCACAGGGGAGTGCGCCGCGAGAGAATGCACAGCCACTTCTCTATAATTTCCCCGTGTCCTCTACACCTTAAACGGGGCGTTTAAGAGGGGTGCGGACCCCTCTTTCTCTCTTCCCCCTCTCCAATCAAACTATCTCCCGCCTTAATCCAATATCGCTGATTGGAGAGGGGGTTAGGGGGTGAGGTATCTTAAACATCACTTAACATAACTCTAAAAACAAATCAAAGCTACCCACGCTCGATTTGTTTCCCTGAAATATTTTTTTGATATGTCTCCTTATCGCTCAAGCTTGTTTGTCTTTTACTCACTGAGAAACTAGAATAGCATTGAGGTCAGCTAAAGGAGGCAGTCTATGACTAAGAACCGATATCCGCAGTGCGCTCGCTGTCCAACTAAAGTCTGTGAGAACCGGGGAAGTAAAGCGAGTGATGGCCCTCCCTCTCTTGAGAAAGCGCCTGCCTTCTGTCCCATGAAGCTCATGCCGGAAGAGTATGCCGCAGCATTAGCGGAATATGATAAACCTTTGGTTAAGGAGTTCGCCCGCCTGGCCTCGGTGCAGGAGTTCCAGTGCTATGAACGACTTCCCGACGGACTCAGGACGAAGCTCCCCCGCATCGAGGAGCTGATTCAGTTCGCCCGGAAATGCGGCTATAAAAGGCTCGGCCTGGCTCACTGCGGGGGACTCGCCTGGGAGGGCGGTCTGGTGGCTGAGATTCTGGAGAACAACGGATTCGAGGTTGTGTCCGTACAGTGCAAGACGGGGGCGGTTCCCAAAGAGCGTATCGGCATTAACGCCGATGAAAAAATCGCCGGGCCGGAGGCATGGGAGACCATGTGCAATCCTATCGCCCAGGCGATGATAATCAATAAAGCGAAGGTTGATATGGCCATTATGCTGGGACTCTGTATCGGCCACGATACGCTCTTCATCAAGTACTGTGATGTCCCGCTGACGGTCCTGGCGGTAAAGGACAGGGTCCTGGGGCATAATCCGCTGGCGGCGCTTTATACTTCGGAGACCTATTACAAGCGGTTGAGGAATAAAATAAAATAGTAATGACGGAGGTCTGAGGAAATGGCAATGATTGATATCAGTGTCGTGCCGGTGGGGACGCAGTCTCCCTCGGTCAGCCAGTATGTCGCCGGTGCTGTCCGTATACTTAAGGATGAGCCCGGTATCAGGTATGAACTGACAGCCATGAATACGATTATCGAAGGCGACCTTGATAAGCTCCTGGCGCTGGCACAGAAAATGCACCGCTCAGCCTTCGATGCCGGGGCGAAAAGGGTGGTGACCACTATCCGCATTGACGAGCGCCGCGATAAGCCACTGACCATAGAGGGCAAGATAAAGGCGGTTAAGGAAAAACTGGGCAGGTAAGGAGGTCAGTACTATCATCTGGTTATTGCTGGCCTTTATCGGCCTCTTCGTAGGGGCCTTCGGCACACTCATCGGGGTGGCTGGTGGTTTTATTCTTGTGCCTATCCTGCTTTTCCTCTATCCTGACGAAACTCCGGCCACCATCACCAGTATTACCCTGACGGTAGCCTTTTTTAACGCCCTGTCCGGCTCCATCGCCTATAGCCGCCTGAAGCGCATCGACTATCGGTCGGGGCTTCTCTTCTCTCTGGTAGCCGTGCCGGGAGCCATCGTCGGCGCTTTAATTATTAATTTCCTGAGCCGCGGCGTATTTCAGTATGTCTTCGGGTCTCTTCTTCTCGTTATCGCCGCCTACCTTCTGGTACGCCCTGAAAAGAAGATAGTCGGTAGCATCCTTCTTAAATGGCAGACTGTCAGAAATATTACCGACAGCAATCATAACGTCCATCGTTATGGGTTTAATCTACCCCTAGGGATGACTATTGCCTTCTTTGTAGGCATAGTCTCGGGATTGCTTGGTATCGGTGGTGGCATTATTCATGTCCCCGCCATGACACAAATTCTGTTCTTCCCTATACATATTGCCACGGCCACATCCCATTTTGTCGTAGCCATCAGCACTTTTGCTGCCATTGATACCCATCTTGTTTCCGGGACCTTTACCAGTGATATCGGCAGGGTGGTGGTACTTTCGGCCGGGGCAGTCATCGGGGCGCAGTTTGGCGCTCGCCTTTCTCAGAAGGTCAAAGGGAGCCTGATTGTCAGGCTGCTGGCGATAGGGCTGGTGATAGTGGCGTTACGGTTGTTAATCGCTCCATTTTAGTTAGACATGGAGAGTTAATGGAGGAAAAATATGGAAATAAAGATTACCACATTGAGTGAGAACACCGCCGAACTGGGTTATCTGGCTGAGTGGGGTCTCAGTATGTTTATCGAAGCTGATGGTGTTAAAGTCCTGTTTGATACCGGGGCCGGCGTCGCGGCGGTTCATAATGCTCAGCTTTTCGGGATTGACCTCTCGACGGTCGATCGTATCGTGCTGAGCCACGGGCATCGTGACCACACCGGCGGACTGCGTGAGGTGTTGATGAGGATGAAAAAGAATGTGGAAATCATTGCCCACCCGGATATCTGGGCGGCTAAATACAGTCGCCGCGGTAAAAACCGGGAGCAGTTCAGCGGGCTGCCCTTCCGCCGCGAATTGCTGGAAAATCTCGGCGCCCGGTTCAATATGACCAGTAAGCCGGTGCGGATTACCGACCGTTTCTTTACGACCGGAGAGATTCCGATGTTATCGACTTACGAAGAAATTGATAGCGGCCTGTTCGATAAAGAGACCGGAGAGATGTTGCCTGATGAACTGAAAGATGACCTCGCCCTGATTATCGATACCGAGTATGGGCTGGTGGTCATTCTGGGCTGCGCCCACCACGGCATCATCAACACTCTGAAACATGCTCAAAAGCTGGCCGGCAAAGAGCTCATTTATGCGGCCATCGGCGGCACGCACCTCCTTAACGCTTCCCGGGAGCGGTGGCAAAAGACAGCCGCGGAATTGAACGATATGGGTGTGCAGCACCTGGGTGCCTCTCACTGCACCGGATTCGAGGCCTCGGCCTACCTG
>JBGPRB010000196.1:0-5202 GCA_041489355.1 Dehalococcoidia bacterium | reverse complement strand
CCAGTCCTCCGCCCATGGCCGGACCGTTGATGGCGGCAACTACCGGTTTGGTGTAAGTCTCGATTCTGGTGAACACTTCGTGCGGGGCTTCGCTGAAATTAAAGGCGGCGTCCATTTCCCCCGAGGCAAATGCCGCAAAATCGGCACCGCCGCAGAAATTGGCGCCGGCGCCGGTAATAACGACACACCGGACATTTTCGTCTTTCTCAAGCTCGCCGAGAGCTTTGTTTATCTCCGTCATGAAGTCGGCATTGAAAGCATTGGCACGGTTGGGCCGGTTCAGGATGAGCCTGGCCACTCTGGTATCTTTATTTTTATCCAGCTTGACGAACTCGTATTCACCGGGGCCATAGGTATAAAACCCCTCCCCGCTTTTCCTCCCCAGCTTCCCCTTCTTGACGAGGTTGGTCAATACCGGGGACGCCTTGTATCTATCTTCCTTGTTGTACTTCTCGTATAGACGATTCAACTCGTTGACTATTTTGTCCAGGCCGGTGCTGTCGGCCATCCTGAGGATACCCCTGGGATAGTTCAGGCCGAGGAGCATCGCCGTGTCTATCTCTTCCCTGGTCGTGGCTTCCATTTCCAGCAACTTGGCGGCCTCGTTAACCGCCGTCGCCAGCACCCTTATCGGGTCGAAGTTCACGCCGGCATTCATGGGTATTTCGTTGGCCTTGCCTCCCGACCAGTCGTAATAGCCTTTTCCGGTCTTCTTGCCGTAGTTCTTTTCTTTAAATAATTTCTCCAGGACCGGAGCGGGGCCGTAGCTTTTGCCCATCTTCTCACCGAAATACTCCATGACATGGAATTGCGTATCGATGGAGCCACCCCCCAGAGTGTCCTGTAGCTCCAGCATGCCCATGGGCAGCCCCAGCTTAAATTTTATCGCCGAGTCTATTTCCAGAGCGCTCTTGCCTTCACCCTGTGCCAGTGCCCAGTCGGCCTCGTTAGCCATATTGCAGAAAATCCTGTTAGCCACGAAACCGGGCACGTCTTTGACGTGGACGACGTCCCGCCCCATATCTTTAGCTACTTTCTCGGCTATCTTGATGGTCTCCTTGCCGGTCTTGTCTCCGTGAACGATTTCCAGCAGGCTCATGCGGCTCGGGGGACTGAAATAGTGCGTCCCCACGACCATTTCCGGTCGTTTGGCGGCGGTAGACATCTCGGTAATGCTCAGGGAAGAGGTATTGGTGGCAAAAACGCAGTCCGTCGGACACAGTGCCGTGACCTCTTTCAGGACGCTCTTTTTCAGGTCCATTATCTCGGGTACCGCCTCGATGATGAAATCAGCGTCTTTTACCGCTTCTTTGAGGTCGACGAGGAATGTCAGCCGGCTCATGTAATCTTTCTTGGCATCCTCCGTCAACCGGTTTCGGCTGATTCTTCTATCATACATCTCGACGATGGTATTGCGGCCCCGTTCCAGGAATCTCTCTTCGATGTCCCTGATTTTTACATTAAATCCGGCTTCGGCGGCCAGGGCGCCAATCTGCGCTCCCATGGCACCGGCGCCGATTACGGCGATATTCTTTATCTTTTTCATGGATTACAGCCCCTTTCCGTCGCTTTTATCCGCTTGTGGTGAGCCTGCTTGCCCGGCTGAAGCCTTGGCGTAAGCGGGTCGAACCATTATTTCACGCGCTCAAAGGCGTAATAGACCCTGTCGCATACCTTGGTTTCTTTTTTCACTTCGATGGGATGTGACGGCACGTTGAAGACGACGAATTTTACCTCGTCCCCTTCCTTGAGCTCGCCTTCTTTACAGTGAATAATACGCCCCAGCAGGTGCTTTAGCGGACTTTTCTCCCCGAAGGTAAGCCAGGCCATGATTAACGGCGACTCGAAGCCGATGGGAGCGCCGGCCTGGGTCTCGGTAAAGGTGACCACCTTGGCCCTCTGGGGCAGTTCCACCCATTCCAGTTCGTCTGACCAGCATTTGGGGCATATCACTCCCGGAGGATAAGCGATATGACCACATTTCTTGCACTTCGTTGTGGTGAACTTGCCCGCTTTTAAATTATCGTAAAACGGGTAGAGGCGGTTGAACTCCTGAGTTTCAAACGGCCACATATCCATTTCCGCGATATAGGTGTTGTTGAGGGCTGGCGTTCCTAATATCTCCGCTTTTTGTATCTCAGCCATTTCTGCTCTCCTTATGAAAAACTATCGTGTATTCTATTTGACCGGTTCTTTGCCGTAGATGACTACCGTGTGCTGGGCGCAGGTGCCGCTCAGGTTATGCGTTAGACCAAACTTGGCGTCCTTGACCTGGTGGATGGCGCGGCCTTGAAGCTGTTTGCATATCTCGATAGCCTGGCGTGCGCCGGAGGCTCCGAAGGGATGCCCGTAAACAAGCAGACCACCGTCGGTATTGGTCGGCATGGCGCCGTCAAGCTTGATAGCACCGGAGGCGACGAAAGCACCGCCCTCACCCTTTTTGCAGAAACCAAGCTCTTCGAGCTCGATAATCTCGGAGATGGTGAAGCAATCGTGCGTCTGGGCGACGTCGATATCCTTCGGCGTCAGCTTTGCGTTTTTGTAGGCCACCTCGCCCGCTGTTTTCAGGTGAGGCCACTCGGCCAGCGTCTCGCCCGGCCAGCCGGCTGACATGCTGTGGGTAGCATGCTGTCCCGTGCCGCGGAGGTAGACCAGCGGCCGGTTGGACATTGCTTTCGCCCTCTCCTCCGAGGCGATGATAACCGCTGAAGCCCCATCCGACAGCGGGCAGCAGTCATACAAGCCGAACGGGTCGGCAATTATCCTGGCTTCCATGGCCTCCTTTAGCGTTAACGTTCTGCCACCGAAATGGGCATTCGGACTGTCCGTCCCATAAGTATAGTTGACCACGGAGACATTGGCCATCTGCTCCTTGGTCGTCCCGTAGCGTTTCATGTGCATCTTGGCAATCATGGCGAAAAACGGCGGTGGCACTCCCAGCCCCATCGCGGAGTCCCAGTCGTGGTCGTTGACCGCCAGCTGGGTATAGTTGGTCTCCCACCTCTGGGGCATGTAGACTTTCTCCGCGCCGGTCACTAGGACTACCTCAGAAATGCCGCTCTCGACAAGTCCCTTGGCTACGATAATCGCCGAGTTGGAGCCGGCACATAACGTGTCCAGTCGAATACAAATTGAAGTCGGCCTGAGCCCCAGCCTGTGCACGACGAGTGGGGCGGTATTCAGCGCCGAGGAATGTCTGCCCGCCATGGTCGTGGCGACGATAAGGCCATCGATATCCGTAGGTTTCAGTCCCGGTATATCGTCGGCGCAGGCTTTAGCCGCCTCCTGAATCATGTCGAGCAGGTGGGCTTGCCTTACGCCGAATTTGCTTGTCCCTCCTCCGACGATTACAGCGTTCTTCTTCTCTGCCATACGTACATCTCCTTTTCCGGTACTTTACTCAATCCTCAGGGGTATTTATAGACTCAATTAATGGTAAAACGACCGCCAACACTCCCGCTCAACCGCGACCCGTTTTCCCTATTTATAATAGCAGAAAACGCAGATATGCGTAAAGTATTAAACGTAGTATAAGTACAATATATAAATAGTAAAGTATCCCGCATTGATGTCATTCCCGCTTTCCCACAATTGTCATTCCAGCGAAAGCTGGAATCCAGAGTTTATTTCTCCCCCTTTCGTAAAGGGGGATACAAGGGGGATTTTGCTTCCCGTCATTGTGAGCGAAGCGAATCAATCCGTTATTGTGTATTCCTCTCCCACCTTAACCCCCCGCCCCTCCTGTCATTCCAGTCCTTCAGCCGAAGGAGAATCCAGGGGAGGAGTGGTGACCTCGCCCCTGATTTGACACGCACGTCAAATAATCGTTAATATAAATTGTCGGTTGTTGTTTTTAGAAAGGAGATGCGCATGGCTAAAGGCAAGGAAAAAACAGTTATCTCTACCCTGTGGTCGGCGGGCTGCGGTTCGCACGGCGGCTGTGGCTGTGAGATATTCGTTAAAGACGGTAAAGTCACGAGAGTCGAAGGGGATAAAAATCACCCCTTTAACCAGGGAAGGCTCTGCGCTAAGGGCCTGGCGATACCGCAGTACATGTACCACCCCGACCGCGTTACTCACCCCCTGAAACGTGTCGGCGAGAGGGGTGAGGGTAAATGGCAGCGTATTACCTGGGATGAAGCCTACGATACTATAGAGAAAAGGTTAAAGGACATCCGTACCAAATATGGTGCCGAATCCGTGATTTTCTGCCAGGGCACCGGCCGGGATATCGGCGGTCCCATTACCTTCCTGATGTACGCCTACGGCAGCCCCAACTGGGTGCAGGTGGGTCTGGCCGGTCATGCCTGCTACACGCCGAGACTGGGAGCCATGTTTGCCACCCAGGGTCATTACAGCGTCCTGGACGCCTCCCAGTTCCTTGAGAAACGCTATGATTCCCCGGAGTGGACGCCCCCGAAATATATCATCCTGTGGGCGCAGAATCCCGCCGCCGGCTGCCACGATGGCTTTTACGGCCACTGGATTATCGACTGCATGAAAAGGGGGTCTAAATTAATCGTTATCGACCCCCGTTCCACCTGGTTCACCAGTCGCTCGGAGGTTCATCTGCAAAATCGACCCGGCACGGACGGCGCTATCGCGTTGGGCATGCTCAATGTCATTATCAACGAAGGTATTTATGATAAAAAGTTCGTCGATAAGTGGTGCTACGGCTTTGACGAGTTGAAAAAACGCGTGCAGGATTACCCGCCGGAAAAGGTTGCCGAAATTTCCTGGGTTCCGGCGGAACTCATTAAGAAAGCCGCCCGACTCTTCGCCAAAAACAAGCCTTCGGCTATCCAGTGGGGAGAGCCGGTGGACGCCATGCCGGCCGGCAGTGTTGTCGCCCAGGCTATCAACCACCTCTGGGCTATCACCGGCAATATCGATAATCCCGGCGGCAATGTTATCGCCCGCAACTCGCACGGCGTGACCACCTATCCATTCAGCTCCGCCGAGCTTACCAAGCTCTATGGCGCTGAACTCGTTAAAAAGCTCAATGAAAAGAGAATCGGTGCCAATGACTACCCTATGATTAAGGGTTTCCGCGGCTGGGTGCAGCCGGATGTCCTTATCAATCAGATGGAGACCGGCAAGCCTTACCCCGTCAAGGGAGCCTGGATACAGACCTCCAACATCATCGGCGGGCAGGCGGCCGACCCGAAGCGACATTATAATGCTATGAAAAAGCTCGACTTT
>JBGPRB010000195.1:0-5216 GCA_041489355.1 Dehalococcoidia bacterium | reverse complement strand
GGTCTACTACCGGCTGGCCATGACTTGGTTTCTAATGGCTTGCAGATAATCTCGGTGATGTGAAGCTCATTGAGCTTGTTTGAAGGAGCTGCGATAGCCACCACTGCCGTGTCAGCACCACGGCCGGTACCAGTCACTGCGATGACTTTTTCTCCGGTAGCCACACACCCACCATCCACCGCCATCAGAATTATCTCAACGCAGACTTTCATCCCCTGACAGAACGTGCGCAGAAGGGTAGCCATGACGCTGGGCGTCGTGATGCCATAGAAGCCGTCAGTGTGGAACAGCATAGTGCCGAAGTGGACGCAGTGCCCTTTCTGCTCCAGCTCGGAAACTAATTCCGGAGGGAACCGTTGTTCTTCGCCAAAGCCGTACTGATGGGGCACCACCACCATCTTTATCCCGCTACCAGCGAAGCGCTCCGTAGCCAGACGAGCCGTATCCCCTCTCGTCGATGCCAGGACAATTTTATTTATTCCTCGAGCCTTAGCCCGCTCAGCTACTAGGCGCAGTGTCTCCTCGGTATTCCGACGACCCGGTGCCTCGAAGTATATGATTTTCTCTTCCAAATATACGCTTTTCTTTTCCAAATTTTACTCCTTCCTTCCTCATTATCATTAGTTATGGTCAGCTTCCTCTAGTGAATCCCATTAAGGGGGCCTTTGAAGGTATTCTAACATATGAACCCACCTATGCCACAATTCGATATAGGAAATACCACGGTATGATGTGGTCTGCGACTACTTCAAGAACAGCTGAGCCTACAAACCTACTGTTAAAACGTCTCATGGAACAAAATAGCGAATTGTCTAATCGTTCAAAATCGACAACAATATTAACTATCGAATAGATACAACTGTTGACTAGCAGTTAATATTGCCAACGATATGACCTTCTTTAATTCCGGGAAGGGCATCGACTCAATAAGGCCGTACCAGCCTAAGTTTAAAACCACTCTTACTATCAGTCGTGCTGAATATAAGGCTGGGCTAAGTTAATGCTAAAATTTGTAATCCCATGGCCATGCTGGCAGATTCTTTAATGCGGGGTGCTTTTCCCATCCTGGGATTCGGGCGGCTCTTTTAGCGATGGCCTTATACCTTTCCCAATCAGCACTGGCAAATATATGCATCTTTTGTGCTGCTAGAGAGCCCTCGCCGTGAATATGAGCTTGATCTACATTATGACTTGTCAGGTCCTTGGCCAGTCTTGTGGCGCGAAGCCGATGCTCAGTTGGTATACCAGCCTTGCCGGCAAGATACTTCTCAATAAAAGGCCTTTCTTTAGGATTCATCCAATCTTTGTAGGAAGGGACAGTGGCTATAAGGCCTCCAGTGATATCTGCCAATATTTTAGAATTCTCGGCGGCTTCATCAGCTTTTCTAAACTTGGCTATGTTTGTATAGACTATATTGGGGGCAACCAAGCCAATGTCAGGGAACACATCAGGATGTTCACAAGCTGCCCTGGCCATGACATCAAGAATCACAGTGTCCATGGTAAGCCAGGCCAGTTTCTCTTGGATATGAGGATACCTATCTAGGCCATTATATTCAGCCATCAGTGCTGCCGCGCCCAGTTTGAGTTCCCGTTCTACCGTTATGGACGCAGCCCCGTAAAGGCGATGGAAGACACCAAATAGCCAAGCCTGGTCTCTGGAAAACTGCCATTCGCCGCACATAAACACCCTGTTCCAGGGGACAAAGACATCGTCAAAGACAATCATGCACTCACTAATCTTTGCACCTTGTCCGCTGTCAGGCCAATTCCACTGAGCTTCCTCACCCCTTTCCGGGTACTTCCCAGGCGAAGTTATGAGTGTAATACCTTTAGCATTTATCGGGGTAGCAAAGACCACAGCATAGTCCTTATCTTCTTCACGGTGAGCCCGGCACGGCGAAACAATCAGCTCATTGGCATCGGGGGTAGCACTTATGTGCATCTTGGCTCCCCTAACTATTATTCCGTCTTTTTGCCGGTCAACAACCCTGACATAGAAGTCCTTATGTTGTTCCTGCGCCGACGGGCGAAGACTCCTGTTCCCCTTGACATCGGTGATGGCTCCAGTAATAGCCGGGTCTGTTTTTTTCAGGTGCTGGCGATAGTCCTCGACAGCTTCTGTATAGTGGGTGCCTAATCGCTTATCCATTCTGGCAGCGACGACCCCTGAGGCAGCCAAGGCATCAGGGCCCATACCACTCATATTTGCACCTATTCGGTGAGCGGCCATATAAATCTCCCTGCGTCGTACAAGGTCTTCAGCAGTTTTGGGCTGAGTCCAAATGAACATCCTTCTTTCCCCATCCTCTTCTACGGTGAAGAGGTTTTGCCACTCAAGGTCATTAGCTAGAACATAACTCAAGGCTCTACGACTGATGGCCCCCTTCATGGCAGGATGTTTTGTTATATTAGGTATCTGCTCCCCATCGAGAAAAATCACCCTTCCATCATTCAAACTCTTAATGTACTGCTCTGGTGTCCTAATCATGATAGCCTCCTTTCATTACACTTATTCAGGTTTATGCTCAAGATTAGCCCTTCAGTATTGGATTGTCAACCAGCCCACCCTTCGTCCCTTTCCAGTTCATCACTACCTGCTATCGCAGTGCAATAATCTTTCATGCGCTACCATGTATTAACCTTTAGAGACGGTCAAGCAATATGTGGAGAAAACCATTACTGAGCGGTATTCTGGTTTAAACGGAGATGCTAGCCATAACTGGTTACTCGCTCATTGGAAAACGAATAAGACAATTAATGGGTTCAGCTGTACTTACCGGGCTTTCTCAACCAGTTCAATAAGTATACCCCGGGTTGACTGAGGATGTATAAAGACTGGCAGTCCCTTTGCCCGGGAGGCAGGGTCATCACCTACTATACGAACTCCCCTCTCTCTAAGCGATTTCAACGCTATATCAATGTTATCTACTTCCATGGCAATCATGTAGATACCCTCGCCCCGGTTCTTCAGGAATCTGCTAACAGGTCCCTGCTCTTTGTCCAGAGGCTCAATAAGCTCGATGACGGCCTCGCCTACCGGCAGGAAAGCGTTTTTTATGCCAAGCGCCGGTACGGTCCCGCCCCGGCTTATTTCCATCCCGAAGTTATCTTGGTAGAGCTTCACCGCCTTATCGAGATCATTTACGGCAACATGTATGGCCCTGACTTTACGGAACATACTTCCCTCCTTGACTCACCGTCACTCTATACGGTCGCTAGCAATAGTATCATAATCAGCCTGCTGAATCAAAACCGGTAGATAATGGGATTCTGGTCGGGTTCTGGTTAATTGGGTAGTTCCTTCTGACATTGGTTTTCAATTCAGCACGATTCGCGCCACGTAGTCGTTTCACGGTGCTGGAGCAACACGCCACAGTTCACCCCCTTGCCGCAGGACGTAAGAATTAGGTAGCATTTCACATTTTACTTTGCGGGAGATTTATTCCGCAGGTAACAAACGTCCATTTTGTGTGATTGAAGGAACGGTGGGCGGTCATAATACCTGGCACCATAGTAGTAAAGCCCCGTCCCATCCAGCCTCTGGCCGGTGAACTTCCTGTCCGTGGAGTATGGAGGCGGACTATTTCGGCACTCTCCACACAGGAACCTCAGCTGGCTCACTCTTGCGGCTTCACTCCAGTCACCAGCGAACTGCGGGCAGCGGGTGGCAGGGGTATCACTCTGGTCTGGGTAAAACCCACCGACGACATAAGGTCCATAATCTCCTTCCCGGAGTACGATTGCCCCTCGCCAGCGTTGACAAGCATATTCAGTGAGAACAGGACTGCGCCCACAGGTGAGGTGCCCTCATCATCGAGCAGACCTTCTCGAACCACAACCAGTCCACCCGGTATCAGCGAATCGTACGACTTCTTCAGCAGCAATTTACTACGTTGCGGTCCCATCGAGTGCAGAATCGCGGAGAGCAATACCACATCGTTTCCCTGACCAAAGTCATCCTTGAAATAGTCACCGGCGCGGGTCGTAATGCGGTCGGCTACGCCGGAGGCAGCAATAATCTCTTTGGCAATCTCGACAGTCTGTGGTAGGTCGAAAACGATTGCCCGCAGTCCCGAGTAGCGCTTCACCAGAGCGATAGAGTAAGTGCCGGGCCCACCGCCGGCATCAAACAACTGTCTCCGCCCGGTGAGATTCAAAGCCTCAGCCACTAAAGGCGCCCCCACCTTTGCGACATCATGCATCGCCAGGATAAAGTTCCGGTGAACTTGGGGTTCTTCGACCAGTGCCCACCGCTCTGAAACACTGCGGTTGGTACGGACCGCCTCATGCAGTCTGCCCCAAGCCGGCCAAAGGTCGTCTTGGTGCGCGATACCATCGGCAATGGAGGCGGGTTTGCTGCGTACGAGCAGTATTTTGCCTTCGGCGGTATTATTATACAGAGCACCTTTCTTCTCCAGAATGCCCAGGGCAACGCAGGCGTTGAGCAGCATACGGGTGGAGCGGGGATGACAGCCGCAGCGGGCGGCCACTTCTTCAGCAGTGATAGCGCCATCCCCGATGGCTGTAAAGAAATCGAGCCGGTTCGCCGCCATCACCACTCTGGCGGGCTGCCATCCGGAAAGAGCCCGTTCGATGGGGTTGCGTCTCTGCGGCTGGGGCCCTGGTTCAGATTCGGTTGTCATTTTAGCCCTCCTGTAAATTAATCTGCGTGGGAATTCTATCGTTTGCGATGGTAGCTGTCAAGGTTGTGCATTGACTTATTAATGAATGTCACCGAAGGTAGTGCTGTTGTCCCAAAAGTAGACTATGGATATAGTCGCTTGAGTTTGCATGGCACATCAGTCGCGGCGCAGGTCCGAGATGAACACTTCGATGTTCTGTTACTTCAGGCGAGCTCTTGACAAGAGTATCCCGTCTAGTTAGAGTGTGTTCTGTAAACTTTAACGTTAAGTTTGGCCAAATAGAGGAACCAGAAAAGAAGAGAATAGGAGGAGTGACGTTTGATGGTACAGATGACTCACTGGGAACGGGTCCAGGCAGCACTTAGAGGGAAGGAAGTCGACCGTTTGCCAGTCAGCATGTGGCGTCATTTCTTCAAGAGCGAGACTTCACCGAATTCTCTGGCTCAAGCGATGCTTGGCTTCCAAAATCGTTTCGACTGGGACTTCATGAAGGTTAACCCGCGTGCTTCTTATCATGTCGAGGACTGGGGAGTGAAAACGAAGTATGATGGCGACACTCCGCCCAAAGTG
>JBGPRB010000194.1:0-5258 GCA_041489355.1 Dehalococcoidia bacterium | reverse complement strand
GGAGTAAAATTTGGAAAAGAAAAGCGTATATTTGGAAGAGAAAATCATATACTTCGAGGCACCGGGTCGTCGGAATACCGAGGAGACACTGCGCCTAGCAGCTGAGCGGGCTAAGGCTCGAGGAATAAATAAAATTGTCCTGGCATCGACGAGAGGGGATACAGCTCGTCTGGCTGCGGAGCGCTTCGCTGGTAGCGGGATAAAGATGGTGGTGGTGCCCCATCAGTACGGCTTTGGCGAAGAGCAACGGTTCCCCCCGGAACTAGTCTCCGAGCTGGAGCAGAAAGGGCACTGCGTCCACTTCGGCACTATGCTGTTCCACACTGACGGCTTCTATGGCATCACGACGCCCAGTGTCATGGCTACCCTTCTGCGCACGTTCTGTCAGGGGATGAAAGTCTGCGTTGAGATAATTCTGATGGCGGTGGATGGTGGGTGTGTGGCTACTGGGGAAAAGGTCATCGCAGTGACTGGTACCGGCCGTGGTGCCGACACGGCGGTGGTGGCTATCGCAGCTCCTTCAAACAAGCTCAACGAGCTTCACATTACCGAGATTATTTGCAAGCCATTCGAAACCAAGTCATGGCTAGCCGGTACTAGACCTACTACAGAAATCGTAAGACCTGACTCGGGAAGCAACCGAGCTTAGTATTGACCGCAAATTCCCGGCCTAAGTGTAAAATGTGTATCTAACACTTTGGCTTAATGTTAAACTTGCCATATGAAATAGGGAGCCAATACGTGCCATCACTACAATCTAGTAGGTACGAATCCTGATAGTGATAGGGGTGCTAAGCCCAGCCCTCTGCCATAAGCTTGTCATGCAACTCATCGGGATGGTGACGGCAGCGGTATTCCAGGCAGCTTGACTCGGGGTGAGCTTTGCTGTAGGGCCACCCTTTAGCCATGCGATTTCGCTCGTGAAGTTCATGTAGCAGTACGTAGCCACGCTCCACTTCGACAATCGCATCATCAATCCACACCTCATTTTCAGGCACGAATTCGTAAACATAGTCGTGACCACCTTCGGTAAAGTCGATATCGAATACGCTTCGCACGAGGCGCCCATTAACAATCCAGACGCTTATGCCATTCTCTAGCTTCTTCCAAAGCCGCTCGTGGACGTCTTTTCCATCCGGTAGTATTTGCCCGTGACGGGTCAAGCGGCTGACATCTCCAGCGCGGCGCCGCTCCTTTCTTTCCTCCTGGTCAGCTTTGGACAATGCTTTGTCATATGGCATGCCTTCCGCCATGAGCTGGTGCTCTACCAGCAGGTGGTCAATGAAAAACTGCCGCTCATCCTGCTCGGCTTCACGGTCAATCCAGAGTTCGTCTATTGGAATATAAGGGTAGCGATAATGTTGGCCGAAGTTAGTGAATTCTTCATCAATATGGCTACGAATATAAGTCCCGTCCACAATCCAGACTCGGAGATTGCCACGCTCATCCACTCTTTCAATATAGGCCGGCTTCAAAAATGTGGGCATCAGTCGTTCTCCAATACTATTTGTATGTCGCGTCTACCAGTTGGTCTAGGTCATCACCCCCGATAATCCATCGCTCAAGGGATGATATCACTTTAATAACCGACCAATCAAACCTGGATAAGGTATTCGCTATGAGGTATCGAGCATTAGAATGAAGAGTTAACGAAATGACGAAATGTTCCGTGAACTTCCCTCTGACCTGCTCCTGAGGCTATTTTGCGGGTGGCTTTAACTTAGAAAGTAGACTACTATTGGGGACAGGTCAAGACTTCCTCGGTATGCTTGCTAAACTCAGGGGGCAGGTATCCTCACAATGGGGGAGAGCTTAAACATTATGCTCCTTTTACTCCTTACCCCGGTCCCATGGAAGAACGCTGAGCTTTCTTTATTCTTGCTTGATAGTCGTCGAGGACTGCCTTTTCAACATATTTAACGCTGATACGAGCGCCCTGCTTACGAAGAGTTTCCTGTAGCAGCTTCACATTAAGTTTCTTTGGTGTCACCCTATTCTTGATAGCCAAGGCGGCTGCCGTACCGGCTGCCTGTCCGGTACAAATGCTGGGTGTGCAGTACCTTGTTGCCGCGTAGGTTATAAAGTCTACTGAAATTGTCGAGCCAGCCGCGAGAAGGTTATCCGTCTCTTTAGACACTAGACAGCGTTAGGGAATATCATAGGGTGGAACATTACCAATGAATTCGTGTTCATCGTCCGGCCCAAAAACGTCCGGAGCGTGGTTGCTTATTGCAATAGAGTCATCGAAAGCTCTACCCTGACGAATGTCTTCCTCCTTCAGGACATATTCCCCCAGGATTCTGTGCGTGTCCCTCGGGAGCAGATGGGTTGGCAACTGGTCTATGTGTGAATTCTCAAAGCCCGGGACATTATTCTTTAGCAAGTTATAGGCAGACCATGCCTGCTTCCTGAGGTCTATTTCACCATTGGAGAAGTCTTCAAGCATCCAGCCATGATGCCCCAGTGGCAAACCGTAATGCGGGCCTAATATCCATATAGCTCCAGTACCGAAATGTGGAGTAAACCAGAAAGCACCGCGGTTCCCGTAAAGCTTCCCTTCCGCTTTTGCCTTCTTAATGAGACTCTTGCCGGCAATCACCGGCCCCCATTCCTCAGGGTGTTCTTTTCTGAAGGCTTCGAACCGGCTGATGTCTACTTCTTTGAAAGTGACGGCATATCCAAATCCCTGATGTCGTCCCTTCTTGGGTCCGCTGGGAAATCCATCAGCCATACATGGTGCTCCGGATTTCCAGGCTATATCTGCACTTCCAGTGGAATCGATTACCACTTTCCCCAGAACTGCGTGTCTCCCTTCCTTACTCTCAATGATGATGCCCTTGAGCGTATTTCCCTCCTTAACAGCGCCAACTGCGAAAGCATGGTACAACAGTTTAACTCCGGCTTCCGCCATCATATTGTCAAGGAGATATTTATAGTACTCCGGGTCAAAAGAAACCGCCTCATAGCGATGCCGCCTCGATGTATCGCGTGGACGTATAATCTGTCCTTCTCTTGTAACCTGGTCAATAATTTCCTGAATAATTCCGCCCTGTATATCAGGATCAACTTCCGTAAATCTCGGATTAAGGCACTGTGTTTGCAAGCCCCCTAGGCAGTTAGCTTGTTCTATTAGGGTGGTTTTGGCGCCGTTCCGGGCAGCCGCTAAAGCGGAGCCTATACCGGCCGGTCCACCGCCGACAACTATCACATCCGCCTCAGCAAATACGGGAATCTCCTTTTGTGGTTCAATAATTGTTTTCATAGAAATCCCTCCTTAACAAATATGCCTACTAAATTTTCAAGACTTTCTTAGCGTGTAAATCAAAAAACACCTTTAAAACACAATATCAATGCCTGCATCTTTCCGTTACCAAGCATCCTAGTGTACGAGTAATAATGTACGAGCAATGTACAATCACTGATGGTTATTGTCAAGTATTTATTCCCTTCAGTCTTTGTCGTATTGTGCTCTTTCTACAACATAAGGCAACTGCAAATTGAACGTTTTAGTGCTGTGTGTGATTCACTGAATTACCGTTGCACATAAGTGACTATTGTTCAGCCGACGCAGACCAAGCTATTTGCCTTGACAGGCAAGAACCGCCAATGTACTCTTAACTCTGACTGATTGGCAGGTTAAATTACCATACTCGCTGGATGCAGCAATCGCCTACCAGCAGCCAATCCTAACCAGGTGTGCTTGAGATAGGAAAAGGGAATCGATTCTGGAATGTACCGAGTTAACTTCATAACAACCGAACAAGGGGATGATTTCATCGTGTCGTTTGCGGTCGCTGGTGATTTTCCCGGAAACGTTCTCAGCCTCACACGCCGAAGTATGAGTTCATCCTTGATACTGACGAGCGCGGCGTCAGTGTTTCTTGGGAGGAAGACGAGGATGAGAGTGAACTACTGCTGGGGGTAGAGCGCTCCGGAGACAGAGTGAAACTCAACACCACGAGAAGGGAGTTTATCCTAGACGTGTCCCATGTTGATGATGGCGATTTGAGCCGTATGCGCAAGGTGCTCCAGAAGATGAATTTTGACAAGGCAATCAAGTTGACAGGAGTTTGATATGAATATACGCCCGATAATCCACAAGGTCGTCTACCGATGGGGCATGGTTACCGACCCCACAAACTGGCAGGGGCTAAAGACAACGGTCCTTGAGCGAGCGGAATTGTCAGACGAGGTTGTGGATGCTATATTCGACAATGACCTGCTTGCAGCGGGAGGTGTATATGGTGTTCCGGACGCTGGGGAGCCGGTAGAGATTAGTTCATTACAGATAACTCACGAGCACGGAGTCACGGAGGTCACGGTCTACAACCTCGGCATAATGCTATTTCATACCGACGACGAGGTATACCGGCGCGTTCTCCGTGTGTGCAGCGTTATTGGAAAGCAAACTGAGAGGCAGTTGCTTGAGAATAGCCATGTAGATAGAGGGGTTCCAAAAACTCTGGCAGAGCCCGTTAAACAAGCTCGACCACGGTCAGTACAGGAGAGTCAACAAGCAGTCTATCAACTCAAAGTCGTATTGCTAGAGACGGACCCTCAGATTTGGCGCCGTTTTGTCGTTCCCTCAAGCGTGACCCTGCACCGTTTGCACCTGATTCTACAGGACGTGGTGGGCTGGACAAACTCACACCTTTACAGGTTCCAGGTCGGAACAAAAGAGTACGCGGAACCCGACCCGGACAACGAATTCAATGAGCTAGATTTCAAGAACTCAAGGCGGACACAGCTCGGGCGTCTGGTGACTAAGAAGGGCAGCACATTTCTATACGAGTACGATTTCGGGGATAGCTGGCTCCATGAGCTTGTGGTCGAGGACATTCTTGAGCACAAGCCCGGCATACGGTATCCGGCCTGCCTAGCCGGAGAGCGCGCTTGTCCACCAGAGGACTGCGGCGGCATCTACGGATATGCAGAGCTGCTGGAAGTTATGAACGATCCAGAACATGAGGAGTACCCTGACACTATGACGTGGCTCGGCGGCCGCTTCGATCCCGAGGCATTTGATTTGAAGGCAGTTAACAATAAGCTGCGTTCGATGCGGGTGTAACAACCACCTCACAGGCTAACCAGGACGTTTGCACAATTCTCGGTTTTGTTATCCAAGCTGGATTTCACTTTCTAGCGAACTGTTCAATTCAGGGAACTACTAACGGCCAGCCCGACTACTTAATTACTTCACAGACCTCGCTAACCGGTCGCCTATCTCTGGTGGGATTCTCTGCCGGGTATCCGACTGG
>JBGPRB010000193.1:0-5282 GCA_041489355.1 Dehalococcoidia bacterium | reverse complement strand
TCGATGCCATGGTGGTGGATGTCCAGTGCATCATGCAGGGCATCAAGGAAGTGGCCAGCTGCTTCCATACCAAGATTATCACCACCGATGAACGCGCCAAGATAACCGGCGCCGAATACATGCACTTCGACGAGCACAACGCCAAGGAATCGGCCCGGGCTATCATTAAAGCCGCCATCGATAACTTCCCTAACCGCAAAGGCAACGTGAGAATCCCGCAGATAAAACAGGCGCTCATCGCCGGTTTTTCCCATGAGACCATCAACTACCTGCTCGGCGGCCTCTTCCGCGCCTCATATAGACCACTAAATGACAACATCATCAACGGCCGTATCAGGGGCCTGGCCGGCGTGGTCGGCTGCAACAACGCCCGCACCACCCACGACGGCGCTCACATCGCCATGATTAAAGAGCTACTCAAGAACGATGTGTTAGTGCTCTCTACCGGCTGCGGCGCCATGGCAGCGGCTAAAGCCGGGCTGATGGTACCGGAAGCTGCTAAAGAGTTCTGCGGCGAGGGGCTGGCCGAGGTCTGCGAGACCGTGGGTATCCCGCCGGTGCTGCACATGGGCTCCTGCGTGGATAACAGCCGTATCCTGATAGCGGCCACGGCTGTCGTTAAGGACGGCGGTCTGGGCGACGATATCAGCGACCTGCCCGCGGCAGGCGCCGCTCCAGAATGGATGAGTGAAAAGGCTATTTCCATCGGCCAGTACTTTGTCGCCTCCGGCGTCTATACTGTTTTCGGCACTACCTGGCCGACTTCCGGAAGCAAGGAATTCACCAATCACCTGTTCAAGGATATGGAGGAAATGTACGGAGGTAAGTGGGACTTCCAGCCCGACCCGGTCAAGGCGGCTCAACTGATGATTGCCCATATCGATAAGAAGCGCAAGGCCCTGGGCATCGATAAAGCCAGGGAAAGAGTGCTCTACGACATGGCCATGAGGCGCGAACTGGAAGGCTAAGCCTAACATCGCAGTAATAAGGAGGGAATGAGGATATGTCCAAGATAATAGCATCAGCAGCTATCAGCGGTGCCCATAAAATTGTAGAACGGGCCGAGAAAAAGTGGCAGGAGGCGATGGATAAGTGGGGGGCCAACGAACCGGTCGGCTTTCCCAACACCGCCTATTACCTGCCTATTATTTACGGTATCTCCGGCATGAAAGTGGCAAAACTCGGCGATATGGAAGCCGTCCTGAAGAAATGCAAAACCCTGCTGCCGCCGCTCGTTAAAGCAGAACACCATCTCCCCTACCTGGGGCCTGCCCTCGACGCCGGCATGATTACCTTCTGGGCTGAGGAAATACTCGAAGCCATAAGATACCTGGAAAACCCCGATTTCTATGTCAGGGGTGAGGACGTTACCGATAGCAACATCTGGCTCGGCGCCGCCGACGATATCATCATGAGGAAGAGAGGCGTGGAGTTCGTCGATGGCACCGCCCCCGGCTTTGCCGCGATACTGGGTGCGGCACCGACCCCGGAGATTGCCAAAAATATCGCCGAGGAACTCCAGAAGAAGAACCTCTATGTCTTCATGGCCGACCAGCATAAAGGCGAGAGGTTCTCGGAGCAGCTGGTCAAGGCCGGCGTCCAGATTGGCTGGGGAACACGACTTGTTTCCTTCGGACCGGACGTCAGCGCCACGGTCTTCGCCATGGGCTTCGCCACCAGGGCGGCCATGTCCTTCGGCGGTATCGAAGCGGGGGATTACCGCAAGATACTGATTTATAATAAAGACCGCGTGTTCGCTTTCGCCATGACCATGGGTGATGTTACCGACGAGTGGTACGCTAATGGCGCCGGCGCCATTAACTGGGGCTTCCCCGTCATCGCCGATACCCCGATACCGGAAATCCTGCCCACCGGCGTCTGCACCTACGAGCATGTTGTCTCCAACATCCCGCACAACGAAATAGTTTCCAAAGCCGTCGAGGTCAGAGGCTTGAAAGTAACCGTCACCGAGATACCCATCCCGGTCGCCTTCGGGCCTGCCTTCGAGGGCGAGAGAGTCAGAAAGGGCGAGTGGTATCTGGAATGCGGCGGGGGAAGAACGCACATGCTGGAGTGGGCCACCAGCAAGCGAATGGACGAGGTAGAAGATGGCAAGATTGAGGTAATTGGGCCTGATATAAGTGATGTTCCCAGCGAAACCCAGTTACCCATGGCCATAGTCGTTGAGGTTGCCGGCCGGCAGATGCGAGAGGACTATGAACCTATCCTAGAGCGACAAATTCATCACATTATAAACTACATCCAAGGGATATTCCACCAAGGACAGAGGGATATTGCCTGGATACGAATCAGCAAAACAGGAGTAGAAAAAGGCCTAAAGCTGAATCATATTGGCATAGCCCTCCATGCTAAGCTGCACCAGGACTTCGGCCGTATCTTTGATAAGCTCCAGATAAAAATTTATACCAAGGAAGAAGACGTCAACAGGATTCTGGAGAAAGCCAGAGCCGTTTACAGAACCAGGGATGAGCGCATCGAAGGCATGACCGACGAAAGCGTCGATACCTACTACTCCTGCACGCTCTGCCAGTCCTTTGCCCCCAGCCATGTCTGCGTCATCAGCCCGGAGAGGACCGGGCTCTGCGGCTCCTATAACTGGATGGACTGTCAGGCGGCTTTTGAGATTAACCCCACCGGACCGAACCAGCCGGTACCCAAGGGCGAGCTTATTGATAAAAAACTCGGGCAGTGGAAAGGCGTCAATGAGTTTCTCGTCAAGGCTTCCCGCGGGAAGATTGACCACTATAATTTCTACAGCATCGTCCATGACCCGATGACCACCTGCGGCTGCTGCGAAGCCATTGCTGCCGTCCTGCCCATGTGCAACGGTGTGATGACGGTGAACCGCGACTATACCGGCGAGACCCCCTGCGGCATGAAGTTCACCACACTGGCCGGGACTATCGGCGGGGGCCTGAGTACCCCGGGGTTCGTAGGACATGGGAAATATAATACCACCCAGAGGAAGTTCCTGGCCGCCGAGGGCGGCATCTTAAGAATGGTCTGGATGCCCAAGATACTAAAAGAGGAAATTGGCGAACGGTTCAAGGCCAGAGCCAAGGAACTCGGCGTGCCCGACCTCCTCGATAAGGTTGCCGACGAAACGGTGGGAATCACCGAGGATGCGATTCTCGCCTTCCTCACGGAAAAAGGGCATCCTGCTCTGAAGATGGACCCGATACTTGACTAGGAAAGAAGGAGTATTGTCATTCTGAAGGAGTACATTCGCTACGCTCAGTATAAACTCAGCGACTGAAGAATCTCGGGGTGGTTTTTTGGAGGCTAATACCCCTCCCCAGACCGAGACCCTTCGCTCCGCTCAGGGTGACAAAATAACCATTAGTTAACAACATTCTTATCCAGGGAAAGGAGACCTAGTATGGCACTGACTGGTATAGAAATCTTTAAGCTATTGCCCAAGACTAACTGCGGTGAATGCGGCGTACCTACCTGCCTTGCTTTTGCCATGAGCCTGGCGACGGGTAAAACCGAACTGACCAAATGCCCCCATGTCTCCGAGGAAGCTAAAAGCAAGCTATCAGAGGCATCGGCACCACCCATTTTACCGGTTACCATCGGCGTCGGCGATAAAGCCCTCAAAGTTGGCGGCGATACAGTCATGTTCCGCCATGAAAAAAGGTTCGAAAATCCACCTGGCCTGGCTATCCTCATCAGCGATAAGATGGCCGATAGCGAGGTCGATGCCAGACTGAAAAAGGTCAAGGACCTGACCTACGAAAGAGTCGGGCTCACCCTGAGCGCTAACATGGTAGCCCTCAAAGCTGAGACCGGAGATGCCGCCAGGTTCGCCGCCCTGGCCGGGAAGGTCAAGGCCAGCAGCGATGCCAACATTATACTGATGAGCGATAAAACCGATGTCCTGGCCGCCGGACTGAAAGCCTGCGCCGACCGGAAACCGCTGCTTTATGCCGCCACCAAAGATAATGTTGATGCCGTGGCCGCCCTGGCCAAGGAGAGCGGCTGCGCGGTAGCCGCTAAAGCGGCAGGAATGGAAGAGCTGGCCGCCCTGACCGGGAAACTGACCGCGGCCGGACTCAAGAACATCGTCATCGACTCGGGGGCGAGAGCCGTCCGCAAAGCGCTCGAAGACCAGATAATCATCAGGAGCGCCGCCCTGAATAAGAAATTCCGCCCGCTGGGCTACCCAACAATCGTCTTCCCCTGTGAGATGACCGATAACCCCATGAAAGAGGCCTTAATTGCCTCCATGTTCATCGCCAAGTACGCGGGTATCATCGTCCTGTCCGACTTTCAGGGAGAAAGCCTCTTCCCGCTGCTGGTAGCAAGGCTGAATATCTATACCGACCCGCAGCGGCCTCTCGCTACGAAGCAGGGCATCTACGAAATTAATAATCCCAACGAAAACTCGCCGCTGATGGTGACTTCCAATTTCTCGCTCACCTACTTTATCGTCTCCGGCGAAATAGAGAACAGCAAGGTGCCCAGCTATCTTTATGTCAAGGACACCGAGGGGCTTTCCGTGATGACCTCCTGGGCCGCCGGTAAATTCTCCGCCGATATCATCGGCCCGGCCATCCTGAAAAGCGGCATCACCGATAAAATCAAACACCACAAGCTGATAATTCCAGGGTATGTCGCCTCCGAAAGCGGCGGCCTCGAGGAAGAAATGCCCGGCTGGGAGATTCTGATCGGCCCCAGGGATGCGGCCAACCTGACACCCTATCTCAAAGCCTGGAAAGCATAAGGAGGTAAGATGCTTCTCATCGGGGAAAATTTAAACGTTATATCACAGACCCTCGGGCCGGCTCTCAGGGAGAGGAATGCGGCACCGATCCAGGAAATGGCCAGGGAGGAGACAAAGGCAGATATAGACCTGATTGACCTCAATATAGGCCCCGCCCGCAAGGGAGGCGACGAGCTGATGGCCTGGGTGGTGAATACGGTGCAGAGCGTCACCGATAAAATGCTTTCTCTGGATACCACCAACCTGGACGCTATTGAAGCCGGCCTGAAAAACCGCAAGGGCAGAGTGCTTATCAACTCGGTTTCACTGCAGACAAGTCGAGTTGACAGGGGACTGGCACTGGCGCAGAAATATAACGCGGACCTCATCGGCCTGCTGTGGAGCAATGAGGGCATGCCGCGCGATGTCAACGAGAGGGCAATGCATACAGTTGACTTTGTTTACAAAGCCAATGCGGCGGGCATCCCCAACGAAAGGATATGGATTGACCCCATCGCCAGCCCGGTATCGGTGGAAATCAACCAGGTCAAAGCCT
>JBGPRB010000192.1:0-5304 GCA_041489355.1 Dehalococcoidia bacterium | reverse complement strand
GTTGATTGTAGTGGATGATCAGAGCGACGTTTCTCAAGCAGCGGCAGCTGCGGAAAAGCTCATCAAACTGGAAAATGTAGACTTCATCCTGGGCACCGTCAGCACTCCGTTAAACGTGTCCGGTGGCGCCGTGGCTGAGAAGTATAAGAAGCTCTATGTCACGACTACTACCTGGCCGGAGGAATTTCTGGCTCAGAAATTCACCTGGGTTGCCGACTCGTTCTTTTACGCCGGTAAACTACTGGAGAGTTCGCTGCTGGTTCTGGATGCTATTCCTGCAGCTGATAGGCCAATGAAGGTCTGCGTCTTAGTTCCGGACGATCCGGATGGGCAGGGCTTCGGAGGCGGAGCTTCGGCAACCGTGCCGAAACTGGGTTACGAGCTGGCCCTCTATGAGGCCTATACCGCGGGAACGAAGGACTTCTCCTCGTCCATTCTTAAAATGAAGTCGGCGGGTGTTGAGGCATTAGTGGTTCTGTGCAGTTCGGCTGATGGTATCACTCTGATACGCCAGATGAAAGAGACCAATTTCAATGTGAAGTACATATGGGGCGCGAAAGGATTCTGGCCCGTTGAGTTCAGGGATGCCCTCGGCAGTGACTCCGATTATATTGTCAGCGATGGGCACTGGGCGGAGGCTCTGGGACAGCCGGGTGCGAAGGACCTTGGCGACCGGTTTAGAGCCGAATTCGGCAAAGACAAGACCTCTGTCACGATAGGGAACTTCTATTCCATCGTCCAGGCTCTTGCCCAGGCTATCGAGCAGGCCGGGTCGCTTGATTCTACCAAGGTCAGGGATGTCTTTTACAGCGGCACATTCGTGGCCAAAGACACCACCAATGGTGACCTTACATTCGATAACCAGGGATTATCCGCTATCCCGCCGGTGGCACTTCAGTGGTATAAAGGAGACCGCTGGCCGGTCTATCCTATAAATACTAAAGTGTGGACGCTTAAATTGATGCCGGCCTGGAAAGACCGGTAAGGATAATTTAGCCCAGATAATCTACCGGTAACAGATTTACCCCCGGTAATCCTGAAAAGATAAGGAGAGCCGGGGGTAATATTTTGATTGACTGACATGAAAGCGCCGCTGATAACCCTAGCGGCGAGCGAATATCTTATCCTTAAGCCCCATGATACCGGTGGGCATGAACTTCATAACCAGGATGATAAGTATGCCCGTTATCATGGGATGTATCTGCCCCACAATGACATCCCCGTAGGAAAAAATTGCCGCTACAATAAAAGCGCCGATAATAGGACCCGCAATTGTCCCGTTGCCCCCCAATACGCAAATAAGGATAGGGTAGAACATCCAATTAAGATTCATTATGCCTAGAGGACTGACAATAAAAAGGTAATAAGCAAACAAGCTGCCGCAAATCCCGGCGAGAAAAGCCGAGACAGAAAAGGCAAATATTTTATAAAACAGGATATGGACTCCGTGTGAGGCTGCTGACATCTCGTCTTCATTAAGAGCCCGGAGAGCCAGCCCGATTCTGGACCTGGTGATAAGATACACGGTTGCAGTCGCAAAAATGGCCAGAAGAAAGCCGGTCCAGTAGTAGGGACTCATTGAAGAGAAGCTTGCGGCTGGGAGGCGCAAACCCATCGCTCCCTGTGTAAAGCTGCCCCCCTTTATAATTACTATCCTGAGAACCTCGGCTGCTGCCAGAGTACCGAAAGAGAAGTAATCGCCCCGGAGCCTGGAGAGCAACGGAGTTCCTATTATGATAGCGAAAATTACCGGAACGAGCCCGCTGATGACCATGACCACCGGGTCAAAATAATACCATGTTTTAGTTAAATCGTGGAGCCAGATTATAGCAGTTGTATATGCCCCAAGGGCAAAGAATGCATGCCCGCCCAGGCTGATCTGCCCCGTATACCCCGCTACCAGATTCCATCCCTGGGAGAGAGCGATGTAGCAGAAGCAAATGAACAGGTAATAGGCAAAGAAGGAATTATCGACGTCAATATAGAATGGTATCGTGCCAAAAACAATTATCACGAGAACAGTAATAACTATATTTAGATGGCTGCGTTTAAAGTGAGACGGTATGAGCGACTTGAATAGGCCAGAACGATATTTCGTCAAGCCTGATTGTTCCGAAAAATTACTCTTATTCTTCATTTTTTATCTTCAATACATTATGCTTTTTGGCTGCTTCTCCCGAAGATACCATAAGGTCTGAGGGTCAGCGTCAGTAAAAATACCGCGAAAACTATGGCTTGAGCCCATCCGGCACCTACATAATAGGACCCCATGGTCTCGATGATTCCTATGAAAATACCACCTAGCAGGGCACCGTACATGGTGCCGATGCCCCCAATCGTTAAGGCTACCAAAGCTTTTATAGCAATATCAAAACCATAAACGGGGTCAAAAGAGTAGGTTGTCGCCAGGTTGATGCCCGCTACTGCCGAAAGCCCGATGCCGATAGCCATGGCGACAGCATTGACCCGGTTAGGACTGATTCCCATCAGGGTGCTGGCTTCCACGTCCTCTGAAGTAGCCCTGACGGCTGTTCCAATAAGGGTCTTATTTAAAAATAGAAAGACCCCCAGGGTCGCCAGAAGGGCGAGCAATAATCCTATCAAACGGGTCAAAGTGAGATTTAATCCCAACAGGTGGAACACCACGAATCCATACGAGGTTACAACTGCCCTGGGGTTAGGGCTCCAGACCACAGTCATGAAATTCTCCAGGAAAAACATCAGCCCCACAGCAATCAAGAGCGAACCAATCCGGTCTTTTAAGGCGGCTGCCTCCTTGAAAAGGACATAATAAAATGCCGTGCCGAGCAGCAAAGCAACCGGAATAACAATGATTAGTGACAGGTACGGATCGATACCTAATAGAGAGAATAACCAGTAACACAGGTAACCGAAGAAAACAATAACGGCTCCCTGTGCGATAAAAACAATCCGCATAGTGCCGAAGATTAGACTGAGTCCAATGGCAGCAATCCCATACATTGTCCCCAGTAAAATACCGTTAATAACAACCTGAGTAATGACGTCCAAAGTTAAATCCTCACCCCTTGCGTTTAGTCGCCCGCTCACCTATATAGGCTTTAATAATTTCCTCATTTGTCAGGAGATCACATCCTTTACCGCACATGACAATTTTCCCGTTCTTTAAAACATATGCCTGGTGAGCAATCTTCAAGGCCTGATTAACGTTTTGTTCTACAAGTAATATCGTTATTTTCTGTTCGTTCAGTGTACGAATAAGCTCAAATATCGTTTTGACAAGAATGGGACTCAGCCCGAGAGAAGGTTCATCAAGCATGACAAGCTTCGGATGGGCCATGACAGCTCTGCCAATAGCGAGCATCTGTTGTTCACCGCCGCTCAACGTGCCAGCCTTCTGGTCTTTTCGATTTTTCAGCACAGGGAAAAGACTGAAAACTCGTTCCAGAGATTCGGCGAAGAATGGGCGGGTCCTTGGAATATAGGCGCCAAGTCTCAGATTCTCTTTAACCGTGAGGCTGGCAAATAGCCGCCGCCCTTCAGGCACATGGATGACACCTCTGTCCACTATCTCCTGGGGTTTTAAATTGTGCAGGTTTTCCCCTGAAAAGAGAATCTCCCCTTTTCTAACGTGGAGCAGCCCTGAAATCGTCTTCAGGAGAGTCGTCTTTCCGGCACCGTTAGCTCCTACAAGCGCCACGATAGTGCCTTCCTCTACCTGAAGAGATACGTCCCACAGAACCTGGATATCCCCGTAAGAAACGTCTACTCCCTTAACTTCAAGCAGCTGGTTCGCCAAGATATGCCTCTATAACTTTAGGATCACACGCCACATCATCCGGTTTGCCATCGGCAATTTTGATGCCATAATCCAGCACTACAACTCTATCGCAAAAATCCATGATAGCATCCACCTTATGCTCTATCCATAAAATAGACAGTTTTCTTTCATTTCTTACCCTTTTTATTACCTGAAACAATCTCTGGATTTCAACAGGATTCAAACCGGCCATAGGCTCATCCATCAGCGTCAGTACCGGCATTGAAGCCAGAGCCATCGCTATCTCCAGCATACGCCGGTCAGAAAGGGTTAAGTGCGTCGCCATTACATCTTTATTCTCGGATAATTCTACGAAGTCCAGGGCTTCCATGGCTCTCTCCCTGGCCCCGAGTCCTTCGTGCTTCCCGCCGTAAACGGAAGCCAGCATGGCATTTTCTAATACGGTCATCTTCAGGAAAGTTTTAACGAGCTGGTAGGTCCTCGATATCCCCAGGTGGCATATGCTGTGCGGAGCTAGACCGGTAATCTTCTTACCCTGAAAGTAAACATTACCACTTTCTGGCTTGTAGATGGAGGTGATGACATTGAACACTGTTGACTTTCCGGCACCGTTCGGGCCAATAAGCCCCACCATCTCTTCTTTTCCAACGCTCATATCCAGGTCTACCAAAACCTGGAGTCCGCCAAAACTCTTACAAATTTTATCTAAAAGCAGAACAGTGCTATTACTCTGCATTTTCAACCTTTGCCCAGCATTATTCGGACATTTATGGTGCTACACATATCGCGTGCAGGAAATTTGTTCCTGTCGTAATCCTTGGTAATATATAGAAAATTGACAATTCCGTGAACTAAAGCTGTTTAGTCACAAAAACAGTTTGTCGGCGTATTATAGGTTGATTTGTTTTATACTGTCAAGACGGTCAGGTCCCAAATGGGTCAGCCAAACCGAAGACAAACATTTAATCACGCTCTTATCTTACTTGGTTTCACGGCCGAATTCCTCGCCCAGCTCCTTCTCCAGTCGCTTAAAATGCCGGCTGTAACTATCCCTGCCCTCGGTGTAGGATGGAAGGACCCACTTAATTTTCCCGAGATTGTGGATAACGGATGGAATTAAGTCAAAGGGGATGGAGACAATCACCAGTCCCTCCGGATATACCTGCCGGGCTTTCATCCCGAAGCAAAGCCCGGTGACGGTATAGTTTATTTCTCCACTTATATAGGGATACACATAAATCCAGGCACAGCCGATTACCGGGGTCATTTTGCTGGTCAACAGCTTCCCGGTAGTGTAGTAGGAAGCCCGCAATACTATCTCTGCCTGACTGGGAGTTCCCGTAATCAGCAGTACGTCCGGATCAAAATCAATTTCATCCAGCGGCGCAAATACGGTATAGTTAATGGTATCCCTCTGCACCCTGGGGAGAACGTCATATATTCTCCTGTTGGCCCGCGCCTCTTCAAAAATCTCCAGCTTGGGACCAGCCTGGCCGCTTCCCAGAATCGAGTCTATATCTAACATGCCCAATGGCAAAGTCCCG
>JBGPRB010000191.1:0-5426 GCA_041489355.1 Dehalococcoidia bacterium | reverse complement strand
GCATATTCTGATCGCGGTGGGCCGCAAAATACTGTCGACTCTTTACGCTATGCTCAAGAAAGGGGTGCCTTATGATCCTAATTGGGAGGAGAATGGCCATATTGCCGTGGCTGGGCGTTGACAAACAATATAGTAATCATATCAACAAGAAGCCATAAGGCCCTTTATTCGTACAGTGTTCCGGGGTATCACGCACCCGTAAATTGATATTCTCCTCGAATCCGGTCTTAATGACTCATCGTGCTATAATAGTTGGAGGGGAGAGAAAAGGCTATTACCGGGCGGTCTCCGACCCCCTTCGTAATTATTACCTTCTCTCCCCCCAAGTGCCTTTATTAGACTTCTTTGGCCTACCTCCCAATTTTCCCCATCGACTTCTGTCGTCTGATGTATAACGCTGAGCGAATACTTGTTGTCCGTGCTTACCAGCAATGACGAAATGGATTCGACCATGCAGAGCAACAGTCTTAATTCCACCAAGATGTCCCGCCAGTTTAGTGGAAATACTATCTGGGTCTATTACCTTTAGTGTTTTGTCCATATTTGTTGATTTAGGTGCCATTTTCAAATCAAACAATAAAGCCGACTTTCCCTACTCACGTTCGGGAAAAAGTCGGCTTGAGTTCGTGTTGGCTCCGTGCCGGACCAGTATTTAACTATGCTTTGGCTGTTTTGGAATTAGAAGAATTTTGCTTTCAGTTACATGCTCCTTAATTTCCCAGGGTTCGTCACCACGACAAATAATAGTCAAAGTATGACGTCCTCTCTTGTCGAGAGCTTGGATATATCTAATAAGTTCTTCCTGCCTTTCTGTTAGCATAAGCATCCCGAACCTCATAAGCGCTGTATCCGGCGCTATACCATATATCTCCACTGGTATGCTAGTATTGCTCTCTGTTCCTCCGGTGAGTGACTAGATAGCCATTGCAAGAACTGCTGTTTTTCCCACGTTTCCATACCCGGTTGTGTTACATTGATTTGTGCTGCTAAGTCACCTGAAGCAGTACTGATTACCGAAGCTGCTAAATGGCTTAAGTCTCGAGCAATCCCTAATGGAAGTAAAGGCAAAGCCTTCAAAGGATTTTCCAATGTTTGGTAAAAACTGGCCCATATAACTTCGTCGACAGTTCCGATAGGGACAGGATCGCTTTCGCTTCTTGACAATCTCTCAAGTTCCTCAAGGTTGTTTTGTGCCTGAATGAGTCTCTCAGACATACTAATACCGTAAGATTTAATAACCCTTGAATGCCAAGCGCCGTGAGCATCCTGATATTCAACCACCAGGCTTAAATATTCGCGGTCATTTTTTCTGAAATTCAGTAGCCTATATCGACGACGCATAGCCTTTTCCTGTTGTAGAACTTCTACGTGTAGACATTCTACATTTCCAAAGTATATTTGTCAAGCCTTTTTATTTGTTCATCATGGATTTAGAGCGACATTCGGTAACTGAAGTTATTTTTTACTAGTTGCCTTTAGAAGTTTTTATAATTTTCTAACCTTTAATCCGATCCAACAAACCTACTCTACAATTATGTCTTCCCTTGATATTCCAAATGATGCTGTACAGACCGGTACGCATACTCCCCGCTAACTGTCTGCAATGATGGCATCTCAATTTCACCGCTTCTTCCAATCCAGCGGTCCCGTTCCATTAAAATACTTTAGAGCATGCCCGGCCTGTACATATTCGGTATATCGCTGCGTCATTTGTAGCGTAGAATGACCTAGTAAAGTCTGACACGCCTTCATATCGCCAGTATGTTCCAGAAAGTCAGTAGCAAAGGTGTGCCTACACTTGTGAACCAGCCCTCTTACATACTGTAGCCCGGCGTCTCGTTTGAGCCTTCGCAGAATCTCTTGGATTCCCTGGGCTGTAATCGGTCTGCCCTCTTCCGTAACCCACAACTTATCTCTCTCCACCTCATTCGGGCGCAGGCTGATGTACCGCCAGAGTGCCTTTTTCGTTTGTGGGCCAAAACCAGTGACTCTGGACTTCCCCTGCTTCCCGAACAAGACTGCTACCCGTTGCTCGTTAAGGTCTATATCCCTGAGGCAAAGGTCTGCCAACTCTTGAAGCCTTAGTCCGCTTTCAAAAAGCAAACAGACGACAGCCTTATCCCGGGCAGCCAGCATCTTCTGCCGGGGTGTCTTGGCGACTTTCCAATCGTAGTCCAGGACAGAGAAAATCTTCTCCCTATGCTCCGGTTTATATGGCTCAATCGGGGAGTCCTTCGGTGGCCGAAATACTATGCCAGTTAAGGGGTTGTGGTCAACATAGCGTTCCGCCTCTAACCAAAGGCAAAATCTCTTGATGCCCCGGTAATAGTGAAATCGAAGTGATTCGGCATGATGAGCTTCTTCCCCAGCACCGTTATTTCGCTTGGCAGTGGGCGAATCGTTTGTAATGTAGTGGAAGAAGCTATTGATGTCTCGTCTTGTGAGCAGCCGCGGTTCGGTGATACCGGTAGTTTCTACCCAGCGGACAAAAATACGAGCGTGGTCGTAGTAGTATTCAACCGTTTTTGGTCGAATCTGCGCTTCCAGGTCAAACTAAAATCCCTCCAGTAACCATTGCCAGCTTCCATCTTTTTGCACCATAGCGTTTTGGGGAGCCCGCCCGGTGCAGGTCGTTTAGACCAGCTTCACCTTATAGCTATTTCCTCGGCTTATGCAGGTTGTTATGAGCCTGTCCTTTGTGCCTGTGGAGCGGGAGACGGGACTCGAACCCGCGACAGCCTGCTTGGAGGGCAGGAACTCTACCAACTGAGTTACTCCCGCTTAAGTTAAATACAGGTAAATTGTACGTTAAAATAAGAAGAAAAACAAGCAGGTCATTCTCTTTCTCTAAACTTAGTCATATACTGTGTTATCTGCACTAAATACCCATATTGTATAAGTACCAAAGTAATCTTGGTCGGCGTTATGTCTTGTGTTATGATTCAAGACATATGAGGACATTCAAAAGCAAATACCGGCAGGGAAATCTAAAGAATAAGTGGAAAATCCAGCAATGCCAGAGTGAAAAACTCTATTTACACCTTCACAAGGATTGTAAGAGCTGCGATGGCAGGTTTTATTGTTATCAGGAACAATTTCAACCCTATTGCGTCAGCGTCGCCAGCCATATGCTTATTTTCGCCGATAACTTTGAAAACGCCAAAGAATATGCCAGAAACGGACACGGCTGGCTGATAGAACGGGAGAGCATTGACGGAATGCCGGTACAGCTTAACGTCGGCAAAAACCTGGTAACTTTCAAACCGGTTTTCAGTAAGTAAATGGATTTCCCTGAATAGAATCCAAAACCAGGCTTAGAAGGCACGCGCTACGTGTTTTTTTACTCTAAGAACTCTCCGGTCATAATCATTCATCCCAGCCGGATTTAGCGCCGTAAGGCAGGGACGTCATGATAGCCTCAATTTCCCGGATTTTATCGTTTTTAATCTTGAATAACTCGCTGACAACCACGGTGAAAGGTCGGCGGGCAATGGGTATCATTTCCACGGTGCCGACGCCGGGAACTTCGACTGATTTGATGGTGCCGGTGTGGTGGAACATGAACGTGCCGAAAGTTATGCCGCGCTCTTCGTCAATGACGGTATAGCGCCGCGGCTTTATCGAGGTGATGTAAGCGAAGGACTTGGCATTAATCTGTCCACGGCAGTCCAGTGGCATCGGGGGCCTTTTCGGGTCGCGGGGGAACAGGTTGGGGTTGTTCGTGGTCTGCATGCCGTTTTCGATGCGGTTGCATTCGTCCCAGAGCGGGATAATATCACCGTTGTCCTGAACTAAACCTTCAAAATAGAGGTCGGAAACGCGTATCATTTCCTCCCGGGAAACGCGCTCGGACGGCTTTAGGGCTTCGAGGAAGACGGCCCTGGGTCTGACCAGGTTCTCGGTCGGTATGGGGCGTTCCCCGCCGCGGACGACGATGTTTTCAATCTCGGTAATCAGCCCTTTCTCAATTCTTAAACGCGATGAGATAATGATGGGGAAGCCGTTTTCTTTCATGAGGCCGAAGAGACCAACCTGGCCCTCTTGAGGGTCGCAGACATACAGGCGGTAGGTGGGTAAATCGCTGGCGGTTGCCCCAAGCCCCTCCCCTGCCGTTAACGTTATGGTATTTTCCGTATGTTTTATCTTTTTAGAGAGCGGGAGGCGGGCGGGTTCGTGGGCGACGAGAGCCTCCAGGTATTGATTCATCAAAGCTTCCAGGGAAGCACGGGAGTGTTTTTCCGGCGTGCGTGAAGTCATGTAACTATCCTCCTTGTATTGCTTATAGCAATATAAAAGATACAGGGTGGGAAGTCAAAAAGGAGGATTAGATATTTGTTAGGGAGAAAATCTCGATGTCAAATATTAAAAGTGAACTAAGCACCTACGTAGCGTTACTGTTCTACTTACCGCTTGAAGCTCCAAGAACAGCTTTATAAACGGTTTTATACGTCTCAGCAGCCACATCAGGATTGACTTGGGATGTAGGCATTTTATCGAGTACTTTCACAGTTATTTCTTTTGCTGCCTCAACCCAAGCGACATTGATATTTTCTGTTGGCATAGTCAACCTCCTTTGTATTACATCCCCTATAAATTATTTCATTCTTGTCTTCTAAGGTCGAGGAAAGTGTAGATCTAACTCCTCTTTACTCATAAGGACACTATAAAGATATCTCATTCTTTCTACATATTCTTCATAACTCTCCTCAAGTTTCTCCGTTTCTTCAATTACTTCTGGGAACATAATCGGCAGTATTTTTTCAACCATTTCTTTGGGATATACTTTTAATCCACAACCTATTACTTGACCTTGTTGATTACAGTAAAAGCTGCGTTTAATTATTTCCCAATAGTGAGAAGCATTAACCCTTTGAGGTGTACACATTCCTGTTGTAATGCCTACAACCAAATCAGCTAGTTGAAGTGCTGGATTCAAATGGGATTCTGTTGTCAACAAATTCATGACGATATTCTCGGGTTTTACATATCCCGTTCCGTTTTCTTTTAATTGAAAATATTTTTGAAGTAGTTCTTTCTCTTCTTTGCCACTGCCTGGAAAATCAGCGATAATAATTCCATTCTTATCTTCTTGACCCTGAAGATAGAATTGAAATCTTTCAGTAATAAATTTTATACACTTCCATTTAGCTTCTTTCGTATTTAACTTCTTCCCCATTCCCTGAAATACAGCTACAAGTGTTTTACTATTGAATTTCTTCAACAAATCTAGAATATCTGAATATGCGGAAATTCTATTATCGCCGGTAAGGTTCTTTACTACCCAACTATCTTTATCTGGTGACCATTTTATTTCTTCTTCGATAGGTATATGATGTACTTGTTTTTTCTGTTTGAAAAGTGTGCATAAACTGTTTATTTTATCGTCATGTAATATTACCCCACCCACCCCAACATATTGTTTGTAT
>JBGPRB010000190.1:0-5484 GCA_041489355.1 Dehalococcoidia bacterium | reverse complement strand
GGATTTGAACTACGGCGCCGCTATTCACGCTGATAAGTGGATACCTATCCTGCCGGGCACAGATGCCGCCCTACAACTAGCGATTGCTTATATCTGGCTCATCGAGGGAACTTACGATAAGGAATATATAGCCACTCATACCTACGGTTTCGAGAAGTTTCAGCCATACGTTTTGGGGAAAGAAGACGGGATTCCCAAGACGCCGGAATGGGCATCTGAAATAACTGGCATCCCGGCTACAACCATCAAGGCGCTGGCCAGTGAGTGGGCATCGAAAAGGACTACGATAATGCACGGCAACGGGGGACCTGGAATCAGGAGCGCTTACGCCACGGAACAAGGCCGGCTTGAGGTATTATTACTAGCCATGCAAGGACTGGGTAAACCGGGAGTGCAACAAGCCAAAATGATTGAATGGAGCTGGTGGCCGAAGAGAAGTACAATGCCAATCGGTACAGTCTATCCTAAAATGCTAAGACTCGCTTATGGCGTAGATGAAGTAGGCTCTAATCGAGCAGCCGCAGCAGAAAGTGAAGCAAAGGGACGAACCGAACTGGAAAGACTTACGACGCCAGTCCCAATTAATCCTACACAGTTTATTCCCAAGGACCTTATCCACGAGGCTATACTAAATCCGCCGGTCACCTGGCATGGAAACTCCACTTTTCCCGGAACGGTTGAGGACCAATTCGTTAAATACAAGTACCCGGCCGATGGGTGTTCGGAAGTACATATGATATGGACAGATACACCATGCTGGATTACCTGCTGGAATGACAGCAATTCCTATATTAAGGCACTTAGAAGCCCTAAAATAGAATTCATATTAGCGCAACATCCATGGCTCGAAAACGATTGCCTTTTTGCTGATGTAATCCTGCCAGTCAGCACGAAAATGGAGCTACAAGATATAACCACAGATATGGAGAGTGGGCAATTTTACACTGTTTTACGTGGAGAGCAGTGCATTGGGCCTGTGGGAGAATCCAAGAGCGACTATGAAATAGTTTGCCTGATAGCAGAGAAGCTTGGACTGCTTGAGAAATACACGGGTGGAAAGTCTATTGATGAATGGATTAAAATTTGTTTTGAAAATTCAGGCGTACAGAATATGATCACCTTCGAAGAGTTTGAAAAAAAAGGGTATTTCGTCGTACCGACAGACCCTGAGTGGAAAAAATACCCGCCTGGTTTAAGAGAGTTTTATGAAGATCCTGCAAACCATCCCTTGAAGACTCCTTCCGGCAAGATTGAATTTTGTTCCCAGAACCTGGCTAAATACTTCCCTGATGACAAAGAGAGGCCGCCCGTGCCGCATTGGGTTGAGAAGGGAGAGAGCCACGATGAAAGACTCTCCAGTGAAAGAGCCAAGAAATATCCTCTTCTGCTTATGTCCAACCACGGTCGCTGGCGGGTGCATGCTCAGTGCGACGATATCTCCTGGACCCGTGAAGCCCCCACCTGCAAGGTTACCGGCCCGGACGGCTATAAGTACGAACCGGTCTGGATGAATCCCAAAGATGCCGAGGCCAGAGGTATCAAGAGCGGCGATGTCGTCCAGATATTCAACGAGAGAGGCATTGTCCTCTGCGGCGCTTACGTCACCCAGAGGATAATCTCCGGAGTTGTCTATGTAGACCACGGCGCACGGTACGACCCCATTGTCCCCGGTGAAATCGATAGAGGCGGCGCCATCAACACGATTACTCCCCACAACCTCACTTCCAAGAACGCCACGGGCATGGTTGTCAGTAGTTTCTTGGTTGAAGCTGAAAAAGCCTATATAGATGAATTGAGGAAAAAGTACCCTGATGCCTTTAAAAGGAAATATGACCCGGCGGCAGGCTTACGCTTTAACGCGTGGGTCGAAGGAGGTGTGTATTAAGTGAAAGTATTTTTAATCGACGTCAGTATCTGCAACGGATGCTATAACTGCCAAATATCCTGCAAGGATGAGCATGTCGGTAATGACTGGACCCCTATTGCCAGACCGCAGCCGGACACCGGCCAGTTCTGGATGAAGCTGAACGAGTATATCCACGGGACGGTGCCCAAGGTAAAGATGCACTACCTCCCGATGCCCTGCTTCCACTGCGACGAGGCCCCGTGTATTTCGCCCTGTCCTATCGAGGGGGCGATATACAAAAGGGATGACGGGCTGGTCATTATCGACCCGGAGAAATGCACCGGTTGCAGGGCCTGCGTCGATGCCTGCCCGTGGTCGAGGATATACTTCAACGAGGACCTCAACATAGCCCAGAAATGCAGTGGCTGCGCCCACTTACTGGATAGTGGCGAGTGGAAGGTACCGCGCTGCGTCGATGCCTGCCCCACCGAAGCCATCAAGTTCGGGGAGGAGGAAGACTTTAAAGACCTCATCGCTAAAGCCGAGGTGCTGAACCCGGAAAAAGGCGCCAAGCCGAGGTGCTACTACCTGAATATCCCGAAGAAGTTCATCGCCGGCACCGTTTACGACCCGATTGAGAAAGAGGTCGTCATCGGGGCGACGTGCACTCTGACCGGGCCAAAGGCCGGTAAAAAAACAACCACAACCACTGATGACTTCGGAGACTTCTGGCTCCAGAATCTTGAAGACGGCGTTTATTCTCTCAAGATTGAGGCCAGCGGCTTTGCTGCCAAGAGCTTTGATAAAATTAGCGTAGAGAGAGATAATAATCTAGGTGACATCCCCTTACTCAAGGGAGGATAAGAATCGATAATTATCATACCAACAATCTACTTCGTGCAGGCGGTAACAGTATGTTGATATAGGGGAGTCCAGCCAGATAAAAAAGAATAGAAACTTATGCAAAAGCGTTCCGTTGGGAACGCTAAGACTAGATGATGATAATGGTTTCACGAATTGATTCAGACTAGGAGATAACCGAGGTCAGAAATTAATGGGTGCATTTTTAATACGGCGACTTCTCGTAGCGCTGATAATTGTTTTTATCGTGACTATTATTATCTTCCTGGTGATACGGTTGCTGCCAGGGGACCCGCTTATTATTTTCCTCGGCCAGCAGGGCGGGCAGGTCACCATATCGGAAGAACAACTGGAACTGCTTCGCGAGCAGTATGGTCTGAACGACCCCCTGATTACCCAGTATGGTAACTGGTTGTGGGGAATCCTGCGGGGGGACTTGGGTACCTCGATTTACTATCATGAGGACGTGGGCAAGCTCATGGCCGAGCGTTTCCCGGTTACCCTACATATCGGTTTGGTATCGCTGATCGGTTCCAACCTCTTGGGAATCATTTTGGGGATTCTCGCCGCAGTGAGGAGGGGCAAGTGGATAGACTATATCGTTACAACCACGGCCTATATAGGAGTCACAATTCCCCAGTTCTTCATTGCCATCCTCCTGGTGTACTCTGTTGGTCTGAAGCTGGGTTGGCTGCCCATTGCCGGTTATAAACCGCTTAGTGAGGGTCTTTGGGAGAGCACCCAAACGATAATCATGCCCGTCATCTGCTTGGGTTTTCTTTCGCTGGCTGGGGCGGCGCGCATAATGCGGTCGAGCATGCTGGAAATCATGCACCAGGACTATATTCGCACCGCGTGGTCTAAAGGCCTAAGCGAGCGTGCCGTAATATTCAAACATGCTTTGAAAAATAGCCTAATACCCATGGTGACTTTAATCGGTATTGGGGTCGGCATTACCTTCGGGGGTTCGGTTATCGTCGAGCAGATTTTCGCCGTACCGGGTGTCGGCAGGCTGCTGGTAACCAGCATTTTCGCCCAGGACTATATTGTCATACAGTCCGGTACATTGGTAATCGCCATAATAATAATCCTGACCAACGTGCTGGTGGATATATCTTACGGATGGCTGGACCCCAGAATAAGGTACAACTAGTAGGAAGTTATTGATGGTAGAGAAAAAAAGTGTTATAACCGATTTCCAAGAAACCCCGCCACGTACTAGCGAGTGGAATCGTGTCTGGAAAGTCTTTCTCCAACGGAAGACCGCGGTTTTCGGTCTGGTCATCCTGGTTTTACTTGTACTGGTAGCCATTTTCGCGGAACTACTGGCCCCATTCGACCCCGTTAAGGGGCACCTAGCGGATTCGCTTAAACCCCCCGGAGCGGAATCTACCTTGAAGCCCGGTTCCCATTACTGGCTAGGCACTGATACCCAGGGCATGGATACATTGAGCCGTCTCATTTTCGGTACCAGGACGGCGCTTCTAGTCAGCTTCGTGACCGCGGCGGTCTCGGCGCTCGCTGGTATTATGCTAGGCCTGTTGGCCGGCTATCTCGGCGGATTTGTGGGTGCGTTAATCATGAGGGTGATGGACGCCCTCATGGGCTTCCCGATGCTCCTGTTAGCCCTCTTTATGGCAGCGGTCTTGGGCTCTGGTATTCAGAATGTGATGATTGCGCTGGGCGTCGCCATGTTGCCCGGCTATGCTAGGGTAATGAACGGCCTGACCCTCAGCCTGAAGGAAAACGAGTATATACTCGCGGGAAAGGCGATAGGAGCTACCGATGCCCGCATAATGGTCCGGCATATTTTGCCCAATGCCCTAGCTCCAATGATTGTACTGATAACGATGCAGCTGGGTAATCTTATCTTGGCTGAAGCCGCTCTCAGCTTCCTTGGCATAGGCATCAAACCACCCACGCCTGCTTGGGGAGCCATGGCCAGCAATGGCTACCGTTATTTGGTTTCTTATCCCATGCTTTCATTCGCACCCAGTATTGCCATTATGCTGGTCGCCTTCGCTTTCCAGCTGGTGGGGGACAGCCTCCGCGATGCCCTCGATCCTAGACTTAGAGGGTTGTTGTAAGTTGGAGAAAAATATGAATAATGTTTTGGCCAATATCGCAGGGTCAATAACCCTTATGCCCAAATGCGGATATTGCTATGACTTCCGCAAAGACAACTATAGTTGTAGAAAGACCATTTGGTTGGTTCCCCATGTCATAAAATACCGAGAGGGATCTCAAATAATCATTTGGCGCTGCAATTGGGGTAATATCTGTGAATCAGGTTGTATTTATGCCATGGCGAAAGAGAGAAATGAACTCGTATTTACCGATTTAGAGGTGAATAATAAGGCCCCTCATTAATTTTACTTTACATGGCTTTTCGATACATCGGTTACGAGTACGGTAAACCAATGTCCGGTGAGTTGTATACTGAGTGTAATTTCTGGGCGCAATTCCTAAATGACATTAAAATGGTAAAGCAAAGGCTCATAATACTCAGTCCTTTTGTTTCTATCAGACGTTCTAGCACATTCATGGGCTTCTTTAAGGCTATGGTTGGTCGAGGTATTGAAATGTCTATATACACGAGACCGATTAATCATCAGCCCTGTATGCGCTGAACAATAGCTTGAAAAGTGTGATTAGATACTAAAAAGAGGGCTGGACATCCCGATACCGGGAACATCCAGCCCCTTAAAATTCTGTCGGCTAATTTCAAGTTGGTCTAGCTGTTGCCGATTCTGAACATTTTCGTGCCACAGGATGGG
>JBGPRB010000189.1:0-5533 GCA_041489355.1 Dehalococcoidia bacterium | reverse complement strand
CGGTCGATATTCTTCCCGGTGCGGACCGCGGTAAAAGGCAGGTTTCCTTTGAATTTCACCCCGTCAACGCCCGCCGCTTTCTCACCATCGAGGTCAATCTCAAAGCAGAGGAAACCAACCCCACCTCTTTTGTCCTGGCGGCTATCGCCGGGCAGGGAGAAAAAGCCAGAGACGCCATCGTGCGCCTTAATATCAGTCTGCCGTCATCGCTGGAAGGACAGCTGCGGAATAATGAAATCAGGGAAGCCCTCAAAGAAGCCCATAATTTCACCATCGCCCGCGAGGTACAACGCGAGACCCGCCTGAGAATGGGAAACCGCACTGCCGAAGAGGTACTGCCCCTTGACGCTTTGAAAACCTACCTGGAATCACAACAGGTCGCCTCAGACCGTCAGAAGGTATTACTGGAATACGGCGAGAAACTAATAGCCGGGCAGGAATCCGGTTCTTAGCCTCCCGGAATATTCCATGCCCGGCTGATATCACAACCCCGTTACTACCTAGGCAAGGCCTTTCTTCTGTTTTCTTTGCATTTGGTATGGATCCTTGGCATCCCAGATGAAGAGCGATGTCACTACCGATATCGCCGTTACCACGATGGCGGAAAACATGAATATCTGCTCGTAGGAATAATGGTTAGGAACCAGCCAACCGTATAGCGGCGCAAAAATTGCCCCCGTATATGACATCGTGAAGTAGTAAATACCATAAATCGTCGCGCGGTTCTTGGCCGGGGTCTGCCCCATGATAAAGACCTCGGTTACCGGCATCCGGATGGCCTGGTTGATGCCCATGATAAAGAGCAGTGCGTAAAATGGGAAGCCCAGGGCAGTCGAACTCCTTATCCCGAAGATTAGCAGGCCGCCGATGATACCGGTGATGACAATAATTTTAACCGACCCGATACGGTCAGATATCCAGCCGCCGATGATGGTGCCGCCGAAGACCGCCGGGAGGAACATGATAGACATGATCCAGGTAACGCTGACATCGGTCGCACCCAGATTATCCTTCATGTATAACCCCAATAATGCATTGACGGATACGCCGGCGCCGCCGCCCACCACCATCTGTATAAGATACGCCCAGAGACGCCGTTTATAACCGGGCTGGGGCGGATTTTCCTGGGCAGCCCTTTCCTTGGCGATCTTAACCTGCGCCAGTCCGCCGCGTTTTGTAAGATAAATGTAGAATATTATACCGAATACGGCAGTGGGGGCCGATAATGCGATGAATGGTCCGCGGAAACCCATGGAAGGCCATAATGTCATGATGCCGCCGGCGATGATAGGAGCGAGAAAGAAACTGAAATTACCGCCGAAAAGATGGAGCCCCAAGGCCCGGCCGCGTTTTTCCGGCTCGACCGCCGAAAGGATCACCGGTGTAGACGCTGGGTGATAGCCGGCGGTCAAGAAGCCGGTAAAGGTCAATAATATCAAGAACAGGATATAGTTATTGGAAAGGCCGACCGCCAGTCCGCCAATAGCGACACCGAGAGTACCGATAGTCATCAGGATGGTAGGTCCGATTTTATCCGCCATGCGGCCGGCGGGGATATTACCCGCACCGCCGGCTAACGAGAATAAGGTAGTCACGAGAGTAGTCTGGAAGTTATTGAGACCGAAACCCGTACGTATAGCAGGCATAAGCGGCATCGGTAATGCCCCGATTAGATGGTGGCCGAAGTGCGCCATGATGAACCAAGGTAAAGAGGCCCTCATGAAAGAGCGTTTTTTAGGTGCCGGTTCTGTAATCGAAGTATCCTTTCAAGATTGGTATCCGCCCGAAAATAAACGCAACAGTATCACCAATAAAAACAATTTTGGATTTTCTGATATATCGTATTACGATGTCAAAACTGAACTCATTATACACTCATCTTGTCTAAACTACAAATAAATGCCCTCATATTAGTTCGAACTATTGACAAGTGTATTTTGATATGTTACGATATATCGTAATATACTGATTGGAGATTGAATACCATGTTTCACAGGCAATTTTTTCAATTCGAGAGACAATCCCGCCTTTTCGAAAAAGGAGACTTGAAATACGTCATCCTGAACCTTCTGAAAGATAAGCCGAGCCATGGCTACGAGATAATCCGCGCCCTGGAAGACCTTTTCCACGGCTTTTATACGCCCAGCGCCGGCAGCGTCTATCCCACCCTCCAGATGCTCGATGATATGGGTTATGTCAGCTCTTCGGAGCGTGACGGCAAGAAGGTATACACCATTACCGACGAGGGGAAAAAATTCCTCAAAGAGCAGCAGGAAGTCATCGACAAGATAAAAGGCCAGATGAAAGACTGGTGGGGTCCGCGTAATGTCGAGGAATTCCACGATACCTTTCATGAACTGAGGAAACTCGGACGCTTGATCAGCCGGAGGGCACATCAACTGGCGCCGGAGAAATGGGCCAGCATCAAAGAGGTCATTTCCCGCGCCTACCGCGAGATTGAGGACATCCTGGAGAAGGAATAAACTGGAGCCAGCGGGGGGATTCGAACCCTCGACAAGCGGTTTACAAAACCGCTACTCGAAATTCTATTGCATTTAAGTTCTATTGGTCAAATTTCTCAGCAATTATTGTCATATCTTCAAGAAGATAATCCCACCTGACAGCCTACATCTGAGGAAGAACTCTCGGCTACCTGCTTACTGGAAGAGGCTCCAATTATTTTTTGATAACCATCAGAGTTATTTTCTTGCACTTAGTATGCTATCAATAAGAGTGTTTACCTGCCAATATCTCTAGCTATAGTATTCTATTATATCCGGCTGAATTTCCCAATGGTCTTATCAGGCTCGATTTATGAGCTTATTTAGACGCTATTTTTTCTTATATGTACCTCATCGTGTTATTTCGTTTCTTTAAGAAAGGATTATTGTACTTAATATAGAGGGTGTTGACAATAAATGTCCCTTAACTGGCTATGTTTGTGGGGGCTGTTCGGGTCGATCAGCTAAGCACATCTCGGTGAATGTGCTGCTAATGCTAATTTGTTATGGCTCTTAGTTCACACTATGCCATTAAACCATGTGGGATTTAATCTTTCGAGGATATTGTAGGTGTGACTAATTGGTTTATTATGATATGTCCTATTTGATGAAACGTAATATAAGGTTTCAAGAGTTCTAGGCGAAAGTTATTTTCAGAAGTCGAAAAATAAGTGAATGTTGCTTCACTGCACATAATGGACAAAAGTGACTTGCGGAATAATCTAACCATGTATGCGTAACCCTAACTCTTCGCCTTATATGAGATAGATGGATAGACAGGCTGGTAATTCGAAACTGCTGTACAATTACTCCAAACCCGTCCGTATTGTCGGTATTTAACTTGACACTGGTTTACTTAACATAGTAGAATGGGCTTCATAAAACTCCAGGCGATAAAAGTACATGAGAATAAAAGGACTTCTCCGCAGGACTATTTACTACGCCCAATTCGACGTTAGCGTCGACCGGGCCTGGTGTATTTCCTATTTCAGAGAAACGTGAATCCGCCACTGAGAATATAAGGAGCGTCTGCCAGGCCCGGGACATAAAAATCCCGGGCTTATTGATTTAATGATGAACAGGATTATCAGCCGAGAATTAGCCGCAGTAATCGCCATTGTCAGTCTGGCAGTGATGGCGATGAGCGTTTTACAGCCGGTTCTACCTCTTTACCTGACCTCAATAGGAGTCAATCCCACAGTTCTGGGCTTGATGTTCTCCGTGGCCATGATCGGCATGGTATTTGGAGAAAGCTCCGGGGGATGGCTCGCCGACAAAGTTGGAATACGAATCCCCTTGAGCGTGGGAACGTTCGTTTGCGTCCCCATAATCATCTGCTTCGTTTTCACCCAGAACACGCCCTCCATCTTTGTCATCTTCCTCTTCTGGGGGATAACACGCGCCGCCGTCTTTGGGCCGGGTCGCGGTTATATCGGGTCTACGGTTCCTATTACGCAGAAAGCTACCTTCTTGGCAATATACGCCACTGCTATGGCCGTTTCTCGAAGCCTGGGGACTTACCTCGGCGGATTTATTGCTGACGCCCGGGGGTACGAGTGGTGCTTTTACACCTCGGCCGGTATCGTTCTGCTCGGCGGTATCCTGGTGATAATCGGCTTGAGAAAAATTCCAAAGGTCAAGCCCGTTCTACCTGACCCGACTTCTCCAGTAGACAGGGCAGCGTCCGCCAGAGCGCTGTACCGTTCCCGACCCTTCCTTTCCCAGTGTATCATTGGTGCCCTTTGCTGGATGTCCATGGGTGTCGTTGGTCCCTTTTTACCCCTTCTGGCGGTGGAAGTAGCCGGAATCGCCGTGACGCAAGTCGGCATCCTTTTTACTATCGGTGCCCTGGTTAATGCGGTTCTACTCATCCCGATGGGAAGATTATCCGACCGTAAGAACAAAAAAATATTGATGATCGTGGGGCTTCTCGTTACTGCAGCCGGGCTGGCCGGATTGGCTCTGGCAAAGGATTTCCCCGGCCTCATCGCCGCCGTCGTCACCCAGAGTGCCGGCAGTGCAATATTCGGCCCGTCGGCTGTTTCTCTGTTATCTGATACCGTACCACCGAACTGGCAGAACACCGCTATGGGAGTATATGGAGCCTGTGAGGACATCGGCGTTGTAGCTGGTTCGGCTCTGGGCGGACTTGTCTGGAGTTCTCTGGGACCGCCATCAACCTTCTTACTCGTCGGTATGACCGCCGCCATCCTCGGAGCTATAGTGTCTTTTACCCTGCTGAGAGATAAAGCTATTAAGAAGCCACCTTATTAAAGCGACCTGCTTACACTAAAGTTTGGCAGATAAGTCCGCAGCGTTCTGGCGTTACTCACGGCATAGGCTTCAGCGTAATAGTTAAAATAGATGTAGATCGCCTTTTGTACTATAACCAGAAGTAGTGAAGTTTGAAGGCAGCTTAAAACCCTGCAATAACATTGCACAATTCGCTACTTTGTGCAATTTTCAGTAAACAAAGGTTCGGGAACCATCCAGTAACGCTCGTTAAAAAGATTTTCTTAAGTGTAGAGAGTTTCTTCAAAATGGCATTATTGTAAATCTTCAGGGGAAAAGGCACAGGGCAGAAGTGAAGGCGAAGCCAGCCCCGTTCGGCTACGGTTAGGGCTGGCGGCGCTACTGTTAGATAGAAGATATATCGGCATAGAAGCTTCACCAGAATACGTACGAGAAGCTACGAGGTATATTGAGGAAGTAGAGAGAATTTCTGATTCAGTAGATAAACGTTGAAACTTTTTGTTCGTTATACTGCGGTTGCACTTTTCGTCATATTGTTATCGTATTAACCCTGTAGCTGGTGTAGGTATGGCAATTGAGAACGCGTTATCGCAGATGAAACTGGCGCGGCCAACTCCAAAGAAAAAATCCCCTCCCCTAGTTACAGCCCGGGGGAGGGGATTGAGAATGGAGATAGCCATAAACTAGTGCACCGTCACCGCCGCGCCCAGTGTTTCTCCCTTGATATCCGGTCTGTAGTAGGAATAGGCCGTTGAGGTTACACCCTTCGCTTTCACCGG
>JBGPRB010000188.1:0-5601 GCA_041489355.1 Dehalococcoidia bacterium | reverse complement strand
TTGAAACAAAAATAATCGTGAAAGCCATAACTCCATGTACGGTGTTTTCGCTTGCTTTTTAAAATTTTTTATATCACACGTTGCTTGTTTACCCGGTATCAGTTTATTTTGCTGACGGATTTTGTGAAATGTAATATAATAGCGTAGTAATTATATATTATTTAAGGAGATATTCGATGAGCAAGGTCTCTAACCATGAGCTTCAATCAATGGCCGATGCGATAAGAGAACAGGCAGAGCAACTGAGAATTTTAACTTTCCTATCATTCATTTACACTGCTGACGTCATCAACAGGTATCTGGATATCGAACTAGCCAGATACCCCATTGGTCGAACCGGCTTCAGCGTTCTGCATAATTTGGTATTGCACGGTGGTACAATGACACCAACAACATTAAGCGAGAGAATATTTCGTTCCAAGCATGCTGTAACCAGAGTGGTCGATAAACTCGAGAAACTGGGATTCGTGAAAAGAGGTAACATCGGCAGCGACCGCAGGGTTAGAAAAGTGAGTATTACAAAAGAGGGATTGGCGTTTGTTAAAGAGTCCCAGGCTGCCGGTCAACAACGGGTCGGTCATGTACTTTTACACCCGCTAGACCAACAACAGATAAAGACATTGCGTACAATGATGAGGCAAATCAGGGAGTATGCTCTTAAACTTATGGCAATGCGCAAAACAAATGAGGTGATATTACCGCCGGAAGAAAGATGACTTTAACTAAACAGATAAAGCGTCAATTGAAAATTAGTTGCAATATGAACAATATACCTTGACAGCATAGTAAAATTCTGATAAAATGAGGCACTTAAATTAAGTTATACTTATTACTTTTATCGCTTTACCAAGACATAATCGGAATTAGAAGGAGCTTTTTTCATGGAAGCTAAAAAGCAGATTCCTTGCCTTGAGGGGTGGTTCACTATGCCGCCGCAGGAACCCCGTATTATTGGTAACAGGTGCGGGTCTTGTGGGAATTACTTCTTCCCGAAAGCAGCAACCTGCCGGAACCCCTTATGCCGTAGAACGAAACCTCTGGAAGAGGTACAGTTTAGCAGAAGGGGTAAACTTTTTGCTTACACGGTGAACTATTACGCACCCCCTCCTCCGTTTCATAAGTCAGACCCGTTTGTACCTTTCGGTGTTGCCAGTGTGGAGATGCCAGAGGGTATAAAGGTCGGGGGGCAGATTCCAACGGATGTTGACGTAAGCAAACTGAAGATAGGCATGGAGATGGAGATAGTACGGGACGTACTTTATGTAGATGAGCAGGGAAACGAAGTCCTGTGCTGGAAGTTCCGGCCTGTCGGTGAATAAAGTAAAGTCCAGGGTTATAGAATTACAGAAGATACCAGCTGAAACCATGAATTAAATAAGGGAGAAAGAAGATGAGAGAACTCGTTATTATAGGTATCGGGATGCACCCCTGGGGGAAGTTCCCGGAGAAGAGCGTCCACCAGCTGAACCTGGAAGTAGCCCAGATGGCACTCAAGGATGCCAATATGGAATGGAAGGAAATACAGGGGTTGTTTGCCGGTCAGGATCCCTGGGGCGGCATTCAGGGAATGTTAGCAGGGTGTGTGCTGGCACAAAACCTTGGCTTGTCTGGCATTCCGGTGACCAATAATTACAATGCCTGCGCCACCGGCGGGTATGCTATGAGGGCAGCGCACCTTTACATTACCTCCGGTCTTATAGATACGGCTCTTGTCGTCGGGGGGAGTGTCTCCCCGAAGGGGGCTTTTGGCACCACGCGTTATGAGGAATTCGATGCCACCGACCTTGATAGCCAGCGATTCAGAATCCTCGGCTCGGCCAATTACACCGGCTTTGCCATGGCAGCTCAGAGAAGAATGCACCAATACGGTTTAACGGAGGCTGACCTTGCCCTGCAAAAAGTCAAGGCAAGCAAGTTCGCTGCCCTTAACCCGAATGCCCGGTACCGGAAAATATACACCATGGAAGAAATTTTGAACTCTCCGATGGTGGCTTATCCCATACATCTCTATCAGGTATGCGCCACCAGTGATGGTGCGGCGGCGGTAGTAGTATGCAACGCGGATAAAGCGAAAAAATATACCACCAAACCGATTATCGTAGCCGGTATCGGGGCTTCGTGCCCCCAGTATCCCACACCCGGCTTCGGTGGTTTCGGTAGCGACTTCAGTGAAGTTCCACCCCCGAACGAGAATGATGCCGGCATAAAATCAACCTTCATGGCTTACGAGCAAGCCGGCATAGGGCCTGGGGACCTGGACCTGGCAAGTGTTTATGACCTTACTGGCGCTATGGAAATACAATGGTATGAAGATATCGGGCTCTGTAAAGAAGGCGAGGCCGAGAAACTGCTCAGGGAAGGCGCTACATCATTAGGCGGCAGGATTCCGGTTTGCACTGACGGCGGCTGCACCTCACTAGGAGAGTGTATTCCGGCGCAAGCCCTTTCCGAAACTGTTGAAGTAGTGACGCAATTGAGGGGTGACGCGGGGGCAAGACAGGTTGAAGGCGCCAAGGTCGGCTTCTCCGTAAATTCAGGCAAACTGGGGAATTCCTCCGCGATAGTTTACAAGAGATAGCCCGGAGACTTGCCCATTATGCTTATGACCTGAGGAGGATGAAAGATGAATTTTGAGCTTAACCCGGAGGAAAAGGCGTTTCAGAAGGAAATTCGCGAATTCCTGGACAAGGAATGTAATGAGAATGTCGTTGCCGAGACAGATTCGCTGCAGGGTGAAGGACCTTACTCCAAGGAACTACTGCGTAAAATGGGTGCGAGGAAGCTGTTAACTCCGAGATGGCTGGTGGAATATGGTGGCCGTGGCATGGGCTTCATGGCCGAGACGATTAAGGTGGATGAAATAACCTCTCATCATGCCCCCTTCCCCTTGGATGGCGTTGAAATCGGCAATACCCTCCTTATCGTCGGAACCGAAGCACAGAAGAAGAAGTACCTGCCGGGTATTGCCCGGGGTGAAATTGAGTTTGCCCTCGGTTATTCCGAGCCAAATGCCGGCTCGGACGTAGCCTCGGTACAACTCCGCGCTGTGGATAACGGTGACCATTTTATCCTGAACGGGCAAAAGATATATAACACCGAAGCCCACTTCTCCGATTATCACTGGCTGCTGACCCGGACGGATACCACCGTTTCCAAGCATAGAGGGCTAACCCTGCTGGTGGTGGACTTGAAGAGTCCCGGCATTACGATACGCCCGTTGATAACGTCGGCCGGTCTTAGAACGAATGAGGTCTTTTACGAAGATGTGAAAGTCCCAAAAGAGAACATGGTAGGCGAGAAAAACGGGGGCTGGGGTGTCATCATGAGCGCTCTCTATGGTGGTGGTGGAGGCGGGTCATCCGGGGCAAGCAGGAACATGTTAAATACTCTGGTGAAATATGTACTTGAAGAAAAAAGAGAGATTTTAGATGATAACCCGTGGATTCCAGACGCGCTGGCGGAAATAGATATCAAGCTACACTTGATTGAACTGCTGGGTTTTAAAGCATCCTCCATGAGTGACCTCAAGCTGGCCAAACCCTATGACGGACCGATATCACATATTTTTGGAACCGAGTCCAGAAAGCAATTTTTCAACCTGGCTATGCAAATAATGGGGCCCTACGGGCAGCTCGCCGAGGGTTCCAAATGGGCACCGCTCAAGGGTGTGTTCCTGCGCGAGTTTATGGATGCACCGCGCTGGACAATCGTTCACGGCAGCAGCGAAATTCAGAGACTTGTCATTGCTACCAGGGGTCTGGGGCTACCCAGGAAATAATATACGGAAAGGAGTCTTAAATTGGACGTTAGACTTTCTGAAGAGCAGGAAATTTTAAGGAAATCAGCCCGGGACTTCTTATCCGAAAAATGCCCCAAATCTTTAGTTAGAGAGATGGAAAAGGATGAGAAGGGCTACCCACCCCGGTTGTGGCAGGAGATATCAGGTTTGGGCTGGCCGGGGTTGGTATTTCCGGAAGACTACGGCGGCAGCGGCATGAGTTTCCTTGACCTGTCAATACTTCTGGAGGAGATGGGGCGGGCCTGTTTCCCCGGGCCTTTTTTCTCCACGGTGATTCTAGGTGGTTTGACCATCCTGGACGTCGGGAGTGATGGACAGAAACAAAAATACCTGCCCCAAATAGCCAGTGGTAAAGCCATCTTCACTCTGGCCTTGACTGAGGTCAGTGGTAAATATGAGGCCAGTTCCATCAAAGCCAAGGCTACTGTGGATAAAAATGACTATATCATTAATGGCACCAAGCTCTTTGTCCCCGACGCTAAAGTTGCTGACTACATCTTATGCGTAGCCAGAACCAATGAAAAGTCCAGGGCTGAAGAGGGGCTGACTATTTTTATAGTTGATACCAGGAGTCCGGGCATCAGCAGCACAGTACTTAAAACCATCGCCAGGGATAAGCAATGCGAGATGATTTTCAAGCAGGTAAAAGTACCCAGGGAAAACATTCTCGGTAATCTCCATCAGGGGTGGCGTGAGATACAGAAAACAATTGAACGGGCCGCCATTGCCAAGTGTTGTGAGATGGTGGGGGGTATGCAGGCGGTACTGGATATGACCGTGCCATATGTAAAACAGAGAGTACAGTTTGATGTTCCTATCGGCGTCTTCCAGGCCATCCAGCATCACTGTGTCAATATGCTGGTGGATGTTGAGAGTTCCAGGGTAATTGCTTACGAGGCAGCCTGGAGACTGACTAACGGTCTCCCCTACTCCCGGGAAGCCGCCATGGCCAAAGCCTGGGTGAGCGATGCCTACCAGCGAGTTGTTGCTTTAGGTACACAAGCGCATGGCGGTGTTGCCATTATTGAGGATCATGATTTACCGCTCTATTTCCGGCGGGCCAAGGCTGGCGAACTCGCCTTCGGTGATGCCAGGTTTCATAGAAAAATCGTAGCTCGAAAGATGGGGTTTGAGGTAGACTGAATATTTAAGACATATAATACATTTGATTTCTGACAAAAGGTATAATAGAATCACTATGCTTTTATAATATTCATATATAATACCGGCGTAGGAGGGAGCTAATGGCAGAGTTTGTGGTAAGGCCATTCGGAGGACCAGAGGCTGTAGACTGGTCGGAGAGGATAAACACTGCTCGCATGAGGGAGGAGAGGCTGGCCAAAGCCAAAGCCTCCCTTAAGAAAAACGGTATCGCTGCCTGCCTGCTGATGCGCCCCGAGAATATCCGTTATGTGACCAGCACTAAAGCGGTGAACTTCATTGACCAGCTCAGGTACAGTATAGCTTTCGCGGAGTATGACCCCATCATTTATGAACTCCCACCTGGTAATCTCTTCGGGACATGCCCTTGGATTAAGCCGGAGAACCTTAAGCTCGCCATATTGTGGGCCGATGAAGCCTGCGGACGAGACGCTACCTGGGAAAGAGCGAAGAAATTCGCCGGGTTAATCAAGCAGGACTTGAAAGAAAAGGGACTGGAAAAAGAGAAACTAGGCATTGATAAGCTTGATGAACCCGGTCAACAGGCGTTGAGAGAGGCAGGCATAGCGACCGTTGATGTTATGCCGGCGATGCTGGAAGCACGGGCGGTAAAGACAGGGGATGAAATTAACTGCCTGATG
>JBGPRB010000187.1:0-5615 GCA_041489355.1 Dehalococcoidia bacterium | reverse complement strand
CTTCGCTCCAATTGTCATTGCGAGACCATTCACGGCGAAGCCGTGAAGGCGTGGCAATCTCTATTTATGCTTTTGTCCTTTTTTCCGTCATCGCGAGCACAGCGAACTAATCCGTTCACCTGCCCCTTTTCCCACCCTCTGCTTGCCCGCCGAAGCTTTAGCGCAGGCGGGCCGCCCTCGCGCCATCCGCCGCTTATCCTATTGATAACTCATCTCTACTTCACCCTTATCACCACCGATTTCGCCAGGTCCCAGGCATATTCGTAAAGGTGCAGGCCCTTGCTCATGGCCACAAGTTCGCCGTCCTCGACGCCTATCTCGCTGGCCATGTATTCCTTGAGCAACTGTATAGCCGCCAGGTTGGACGGAAACCCTGCCCACAGGTCCCACGACCGGAAATATACAATAAAGCTCAACCTGCCTTCACGAATTCTCGTATCTATCATCCGCAGACATGGAGGGTCAGTTAGTTTAATTGAATGTCTGCTCCCTACTGCCATGAAGGCCTGATTGGTATTGTAGCCATCATTCTTATACATCTTGATGACTTCAACTATCTGCTTCTCCAGGTACTGACCGTAGGTATACTGCTCCCCCTTTTTCTTATGCGCTGTCATCAGGTATGGTAGATAGCTTTCCACGTATTCCATGGTGCTGGGCGGGGGTACGCCCTGGGGCACGTCCGGTATCAAGGGCCTGGTGGCGGGGTAGCTTACCTGGACCACGACCATGTCCAGCTCTTTGCGCCTCTGGCCGGCATAGCTACCGCGGTCTATTTTGTACTCGTAGCCTTCATCGAGAGTCTTGCACAGGCAGAGGAACCACGCCTCGGAGAGGTCTCTCGCTTCGATGATAGATATCTTCATTGACGGCCTCTACTTACCATAACTCTAAAAACGAATCAAAGCTATTTTCCCCATTTTACGCTCGATTCGTTTCCCTTTAAAAATGTTTAGCTTTGTCGTCCCCTCAAACGAATCGGGGCTTATTTCGTGCCTTTGACCACCGCGAAGAACCTGTCCTGGTATTCCTCGAAGGCTCCCCAGCGGTTCAGTTCCCGTTCGAGTTCGTAGGCTTTCAACTCACCCTGGGCAACCTGTCGGAACATCTCTTCGATTATCTGCCGGGCGCCGACGGGTATGCCGCCGTGGCTCATACCCAGAAGCCCCCTCGAGCCAAGCTGGGCAATGTTGCTCTGTACCGAGCGACTCGTAATTTCGTAGATGAATTTCAGCAGCGATACATCCCAGAGGTCGTCCTGTCCCTTGACGATAGTAGCCAGAGGGTCGCCCTTTTTATCAATCTCGGTATTCAGCCTGTCCACCACAACCGGCCACGCGTCCGAGACGATATTGAGACCCTTGGGTTCATTTCTATAGGTATAAAACAGGCCGGGTGCATTAGGACCCTGCATCCTGAGCAACATCTCAAAATACTGCCTGGCGTCATAGCTGAAACCTTCCAGATGGGTGAGATAATAAGGCGTGACAATCTTCGGCCTCTCGGCGACAACCCTGCCCTCTCTGATCACCGTCTCGTTGGTGTCATTGGTAAGTTCCGTGTAGGTAGGCTCCGTTACCAGATAGTAATAGATATTAGTTACACCGAAGGTGGCCAGATGCTGCCGGGGATGCCGCAATATCTCGGTGTGACGTGCTGCGTATTCAATTCTTTCGCTTTCACTATCCATAGTAATCCCCTAGTCGATTACTGCAAGCTCCTGCTTGTATTCATCCAGCAGCGTCAGGTATTGCGCCTCCATTTGTGCCTGCACCCTCTGCCATTCCTCAAGGAACTGCGGTTGTTTTTCCACGTCTATCTTCACCCTGGCATTGACGCCAGTCTGCTTCTTGATTGCCTGCTGTATCTTGGCCTCGAATTCAGCCTTGAGCGACTCATAGGCCTGTTTCTTTTGCTTGGCCCCTTCCTGCACATAGTGGTCGAGGACATGCCTCATCCTGCTGAAAACATTCTCTACAGCCACCTTGTCATTTTTAAGGGCTTTCAGGCCATCCATCGCCTTCTTGTTTGTTTTTCGTGCGACCTCGTTCCGGGGCAGGAGTATATTCCTGATGAGGATGTCATTGACGCTGGCGGTAATATACTTCTTCGCCTTATCATCATATTTCTTGACTTCATTGATGAGGTTAGTATCCTCTTTAAGATACCGAGCGGCCAGTTTTTCCCCCTCCGGCCCGTATTTCCATTTGAGGCGTTCTGCTTCGGTCGGCTCGCCAATTTTTTCCAGTTTTTCCCTGGCTATCTCGGCGGCGCTCTTTATTTCACCCATTTAAGACCTCCGAACCCATATTTAACACGAAAATCTCAGCTTCAATAATTATTATACTACAATGGAGACATGGCAGAAAGACATTTAACTAGCATTGCGCTTTTCTCTATGTTAAAAACACAAGAGGGGCTCGTGCCCCTCTAAGAATTCCTGTAAATGAATCTCCCTTCCTGCCCTAAGTTTTCTGCTTCACCAGCCACCACTCCAGACCATCCGCTAAAGCCAGCCAGCTTGCCTCGATGATATTGGTAGAGCCACCTACCGTCCGCCACTCGTTAATGCCGTCGCTCGACTCTATCAGCACGCGCACCTGAGATTCTGTACCTACGCTCTCTTCAAGGATGCGCACCTTATAGTCCACCAGCTTTACCTGCTCCAGGCTGGGGTAAAACTGTAACAGTGCCTTACGTAAAGCCCTGTCTAAAGCATTAACTGGGCCGTCGCCCTCTGCCGCCGTGTGTATAATTTCTCCGCCTACCTTCACCTTGACCATCGCCTCAGAAATCATTTCCTCCTGACTCTTGCGTGTCGAAGGCCGCCGCTTTGATTCCACCACCACCATGAAGTCGACCAGCTCAAACGGCGGCTTATAGTCGGGTTTAGCCCTGTGTAATAAAAGCTCGAAAGACGCCTCGGCATTATCGTACTGGAAGCCACGGCTTTCCAGCAGCTTGACCCGCTCCAGCAAATCCCTGACTTCTTTATCCGCGGTTGACAGGTCTATATCGAGTTCTTTAGCCTTCGAGATGATGTTGCGCTTGCCGGACTGGTCCGATATTACCGTCCGCTGGCGATTGCCCACCTTAGCCGGGTCGATGTGCTGGTAAGCATCAGGCCATTTAGTTATCCCGTCCATGTGATAGCCGGCTTTGTGGCTGAAGGCGCTGGCACCCACGTAAGGGGAAAAGGGGTCGGGCACTAGATTGGCTGACTCGCTGACGAAATGAGATACCTCGGTAAGTCTGGTCAACTGCTCATCGGTAACGCAATCAATACCCATTTTCAGCTTTAAAGCAGGTATGATGGTACACAGGTTGGCATTACCGCAGCGTTCGCCCAGTCCATTGATTGTCCCCTGCACCTGCTTGGCCCCCGCCATGACTGCCGCCAGCGTATTTGCCACCGCCAGGCCGCCGTCGTTATGGCAGTGAATCCCCAGAGGCACTGATGTCACTTTAGCTGCCGCCTTAACCGCTTTCGTTACTTCATTCGGCAGGGCACCGCCGTTAGTATCACAGAGCACAAGGCAGTCAACTCCGGCCTCCGTAGCCACTTCCAGCGTACGCAGGGCATATTCTGGATTGGACTTATACCCATCGAAGAAATGCTCAACATCCCAAAATACGGTAAGTCCGTTCGCTTTGAGATAGCGTATGGAATCGGCAATCATGCTAAGGTTCTCTTCCAGCGTGGTCTTCAAGACATTGATGACCTGCAGGTCCGAGCTTTTACCGACGATGGTAGCCACCCTGACCCCGGCTTTTACCAGCATGACCAGATTGTTGTCTTCCTCCGCTCTGATGCCACGCCGCCGGGTGCTGCCGAAAACGACTACCTGCGCATTCTTCAGCGAAAGGCTGTACGCCTTTTCGAAAAATTCGGCGTCTTTTGGATTGGAACCCGGCCAGCCGCCCTCTATATATCGGATGCCCAGCTCATCGAGCTTCTGTGCAATATGCAGCTTGTCCACCACAGAGAAAGATATCCCTTCGCTCTGCGCCCCATCCCGCAACGTCGTATCGTATAGTTCAACCGATGCCAATTTTTAGCCCCCCGCTTTCCCGGCGATGATATCTCCCATCTCTTTCGTCCCCACCCTTGTTTTGCCTTCACTCATTATATCATAGGTACGATAGCCTTCATTCAATGCACCTTCCACAGCCGCTTCGACCGCCTGTGCCTCTTTCTCCAGGGCAAAGGAGTAACGCAGCATCATGGCAACGCTGAGGATACTGGCTATGGGATTGACCATATTAAGTCCGGCGCGGCGCGGCGCGCTGCCGTGAATCGGCTCATAAAGGCCGAATATCCTGATACCTGCTTGCGGTACTCCGGCCAGACTTGCCGATGGCAGCATACCCATCGAACCAGCCAGCATCGAGGCTTCGTCAGTAAGGATATCCCCGAAGGTATTTTCCGTGACCAGAGTATCCAGGTACTTCGGATTCTGGATAATCCGCATAGAGCAGGCATCCACCAGCATGTGCTCCAGCGTCACGTCCGGGTAGTCCTTGGCTACCTCTATGGCCACCTGCCGCCAGAGTCGGGACGATTCCAGCACATTGGCTTTATCCACCGAGATGAGCTTTTTCTGGCGACGCCGCGCCAGCTCGAAGCCTACCCGCACGATGCGTGCAATCTCCTGTTCCGAGTACGCCATAGAGTCGACAGCTCTCCGTCCTTTTGATGTCTGCCATCGCCTTTTGGGTCGACCGAAATAGAGTCCGCCGGTAAGCTCACGGACAAAGATAAAGTCCACTCCCTTAATTACCTCCGGCTTGAGGTTGGTTGAGTCGACCAGTACCGGAAAGACCTTTACCGGGCGCAGGTTGGCGAATAACCCAAGGCCTTTACGCAATTCCAGCAAGCCATCCTCGGGGCGGACCTTGGCCAGAGGGTCGTCCCACTTGGGGCCGCCTACCGCACCGAGCAGGACGGCATCACTCTTTTTGCACAGCTTGAGCGTATCCTTAGATACAGCCACGCCCTCTGCGTCTATAGCCGCCCCACCCACCAGCCGAGTGTTCAGGTTAAAACTGTGCCCGTATCTCTTGCCAACAGCCCTCAATACTTTGACAGCTTCATCGGTAACCTCGGGGCCAACGCCATCACCGGGTAAAACTATCAGGTTAAAGTTCACGTTAAGTCCTCCATCAGGTTGTCATTACGAGTCCTTCCACTGAAGGACGCGGCAATCTCAATTTAGGTTTCGCTATCGCTTCCGCAATGACATCTTATTTAATATTATATTCTAAGCTTTCGCGTTAGCCAGTCTCTTTTTCGTATACTCGATAAGGCCACCGTCCGAAATAAGTTCGGCCATGAAGTCGGGATAGGGTTTGGCGGTAAAAGTCATGCCCCTGGTCAGGTTCTTTATCTTTCCCCGAGAGAGGTCGACCTCCAGAACGTCGCCGGACTCGGTCTTTGCCACGGCTCCAGCGCTTTCAAGAACGGACAGGCCAATGTTGATAGCGTTGCGGAAGAATATACGGGCGAAGCTCCTGGCGATAACGCAGGATATGCCTGCCGCCTTGATAGCCAGAGGGGCATGTTCTCTGGACGAGCCGCAGCCGAAGTTGGTGGTGGCCATGATGACATCGCCCGG
>JBGPRB010000186.1:0-5650 GCA_041489355.1 Dehalococcoidia bacterium | reverse complement strand
CCGCCTATCAGACAGATAATTGCTTTTGTTTCAGAGTCCGTGAAAAAATCCATTATTTCCCGGACTCTGTCGCTAGGAACAGCAGTGGTATTTCGATATTTTGAATATACTGTCGGTCCGACTTCAACATTGAACCCAAGTTCCCGTAAAGTGGAAATACCATTCTTGACTGCTTCCTCATCGATAATATGCATTGACGGGGCAACTATCCCAATTTTATCTCCAGTTTGTAGGGCAAACGGTTTAACTAATTCCATAACGTTCCTTTCGTTCAAAAGATTGATGTTTTTGCTCCTTAGATTAGGCATCATCAGGGCACTGCTCTTTTATACTTTATGCTATGAGTTGAGCCCTAACTTTTTAGCTACAGTTACCGCGTTCTCAGGATAAGCCGCTTTCAATACCCGCAAAGCTCTTAGTGTGACCCACTTGCTGGGCTGTCCTTTCTTTTTTATATCGGGGGACTTTGAAGGGGATGGAGGCGACGGGCGGATTCGGACCGCCGAATAGGGGTTTTGCAGACCCCCGCCTTAACCACTTGGCCACGTCGCCTTATTTACGTTTATCATTCTATTCTAAAACCAAAAATGATGCAATATTATGGACTGGCGAGGAGCGGTGGTTTTTAGAGTCGGCGGGTGAGAAACCATTTCTTGAGTTCCGGATGGCTGAGACTGACGCCGCGGTCATAGTAGATTTCGTAGACCTCGCCCCCGGTTATTTTAACCCGGTAGTAGTTGCGGTGGTGCCGCTGCCACCAGCGCTTGCCGCCGGAGGAGCTATTGCCGAAGCCGTAGTCAGGCCAGGATTCCAGAATTTCAGCAATCACGTACTCGCGGTCATCAAGGCGGAAAGAGACCGGGACTTTAACATCGCCGCTGGTGGTGACCTCTATCTGCCGACCGAAATATTCAGGCATGGTATCCGATGTCCCTCCAGGATTATGCTACCTGTGGTGCGGCTGTATGTCAATGATGGGGTGATATATGTAACTCACCCTCTCTCAATGCGCACTCCCCTGGGGAGTGGTGGGAGTACAATACAGGAAGATATTACATAAGGATAGGGACTGCTTCGGCGTCCTGACAAAGCAGGGGCTTCTCAGAATGACATCGTAAAATGTCCTCTATGTCCCTGATTTGCAGGCTGAAGAAGGTTTCTGGTAATCTAGGATGTAAGGTTATCCGTATGCAGGAGGCAGGGCCTATGAAGGAGACTTATGCCGGGGCCGGCGTGGATATCAGCCTGAAATCCAAAGTCATCGCTAAAATCAGCCAGTATGCCCGCGCCACCCACCGCCCCGAAGTTTTAAGCGGCGTGGGCTTTTTCGGGGGGCTTTACGAGATGAAGGGTTATAAAAACCCGGTCATCGTATCCAGCGTGGACGGGGTCGGCACGAAACTGAAGATTGCCTCAGCCCTGAACCGGTACGACACGGTGGGCATCGATATCGTCAATCACTGCGTCAATGATATTTTTACCTGTGGCTCCGAGCCTATTTTCTTCCTCGATTACATCGCCATCGGCAAGGTGGTCCCGGACAGGCTTGAGGCTATCGGCAGGGGGCTGGCGGCGGCCTGTAAAGAGGTCGGTTGCGCCCTTATCGGCGGGGAAACGGCGGAAATGCCGGGGATATATCACGGTGACGACTTCGACCTGGTAGGCTTCGTCGTCGGAGTGGTGGAGAAAGAAAAAATAATGATGGGGGACTCAATTGCCGCGGGCGACGCCATTCTCGGACTGCCTTCCAACGGCATGCACACCAACGGCTATTCCCTGGCGCGCAAGATATTCGGCGAGACGGCAGCGGCTTTAAATAAGCGTTATGCGGAGCTGGGCAGGACCGTCGGGGAGGCGCTCATGGAGACGCACATCTGTTATTACAACCAGCTCAAACCACTGCTGAAAAATATTAAAGGTCTGGCGCATATCACGGGCGGGGGGCTGGTGGGTAATGTACCCAGGTCTTTACCGAAGGGGCTGGCCGCGCAATTCGATAGTCGTAAATGGACTAAACCGACTATCTTTGGGCTTATCCAGAAGAAGGGCGACGTGGATACCCAGGAGATGTACCATGTCTTCAATATGGGCATCGGCATGGTGGTCATCTGCTCGCCGCAGGATGTCGCTCCGCTGACTAAAGCTCTAAAGGAAGCCAAAGTTATCGGCGAGGTGGTGAAGCAGAAAGGGGAAGCCAGGGTCATCATCGACGGCACCGGGTACAGACAGGACAAGGTGGGGTAGCAAAAGAGACATAGAGGTTAGATAGAGATTGCTTCGCCCTTCAGCGGAAGGACTCGCAATGACACAACGAACAGGGGGTAGGCTATGGCTAATGCAGTTCTGGTGATTGATATGTTAAGGGGTTTTATGGAGGAGAAAAATCCTTTATACTGCGGCGATAAAGCCCGCCGCATCATACCGAATATCCAGCGTCTATTGGAGAATGAACTGGCCCGGGGTTCTAAATTGTTTTATATCTGTGACCACCACGACGCCGATGACCTCGAATTTAAAATGTTCCCGCCGCACTGTATCGCCGGCACGGCTGAATCGGAAGTGATTCCGGAGTTGTCAAAATTACCCGGCGAGATAGTCAAGAAGAAAAGGTACAGCGCCTTCTACGGTACCGACCTAGAGAATAGGCTAAAGAAGCTGAAGCCGGACAAGATTATCGTCTGCGGGGTCTGCACCGATATCTGCGTCTGCCACACGGTAGCTAACGCCCGCAATCGCGATTACCATGTAGAGGTGCCGGTGGACTGCGTTGCGTCCTTCGATGAAAAGGCGCATTACTTTGCCCTGGAGCACATGGAAAAGGTGCTCGGCGCGAAGCTGACCAACTCCGTCGTGAAGGAAGTAAGGAAACCAAAGTTCAAACCGGCCCCGGAAGTCCTCTCCGGTGATACTGCCGATATCTACTTCGTACGCACTATCGATATCCTGCGCAAGGAAGGGCTCAACCCGACGGCTACCTTGGAAGTTTTTGGCAGTCGCGCCGGTATACTCTGCGGCATCGAGGAGGTCAAGGCGCTGCTGGCTGAGGTCCTGCCCGAAGACAACCGCAAGGTCTGGGCACTGGCGGAGGGGGAGAGCATGTCCGCCAAAGAGGTGGTGCTGCGCATCACCGCCCCCTACCAGAGCTACGGCGTTTACGAGACGTCTATCATCGGCATTTTAGCCCATGGCAGCGGGTGGGCAACAGCCGCCAGAGAGTGTGTCGACGCTGCCGGAGGGATTCCGCTCATCAGCTTCGGGGCGCGCCATGTGCATCCTTCCGTGGCCGGAGTTATGGATTATGCGGCGGTCGTCGGCGGCTGCAGCGGCTGCTCCAGCATTGCCGGCGCCCGGCTGGCCGGTATAGAGCCGTCCGGTACCATGCCCCATGCCCTGATTATCGTGGTGGGCGATACGGTTAAAGCTACCATGCTGTTCGATAAGCACATGCCTCCCGGCGTACCCCGCGTCTCGCTGGTGGACACCTTCAAGGACGAAGCCGAAGAGAGCCTGCGGGTAGCCGAAGCATTGGGGGATAAGCTGAAGAGCGTGCGACTCGATACTCCCATCGAGAGGGGGCGGGTCACCGCCGAGCTGGTCAAGGAGGTGCGTGCCCGACTGGACCTGGCCGGCTTCAAGCATGTGGGTATATTCGTCAGCGGCGGCATCGACTCGGAGCGAATCAGGTATTTCCGGGAGCATGGCGCGCCGGTGGATGGTTTCGGGGTGGGGAGCTATATCAGCGGCGCCCGGCCTATAGATTTTACCGCCGACCTGCATGAGGTCGGGGGGAAACCCATCGCCAAGCGCGGACGCATACTGGGCATAACGCCCAATCCGCGATTAAAGCGGATTTTGTAAAACGGGAGAAGAAAATGCTGCTGGAACAGATGATTTCCTTCCTGAAATCATGGTTCATTTATCCCGGACTTCCATGGGACCTGATGCTCATCGGCATCGGCCTGGCGATAGTCTTCGGGGCAATATGGCTGCTCGCGCACTGGCCGCCGCTTTTTAAGCGTCACTGGCTCTGGTCGGTGGCTTTAACCAGCGCTTTTCTCACATTGCTGGCGGTCGTCTTCGTGCAAATACCGCTACAATTCTATGCGGGAAAGGCTTTGATACATTTCTGGAGTCAGGATGTCCTCCAGAGCTGGCTGCTCATGGCCGGGATACCACAGATACTGCTCAGCGGGCTGGTGCAGGAAGGCGCCAAGATGGTGCCGATGGTTGCCTGGTGGTGGCGTAGCGGTAGAAATATCGACCCCAAGCTGGGGCTGGCTATCGGGGCGGTGGCGGGTGCCGGCTTCGGCATCTTCGAGGCGACCTGGGCGCACGGCAGGATTTTTACCGCGGGATGGACATTACAGGCAATACAGACCGGCGGTTTCCTGGCAATTACCGGGTTCTGGGAGAGGTTCTTTGCTGTCAGCTTCCATATTGCGGCCTCAGCCCTGGCCGGATATGGTCTGGCTAAAGGTAAAGGGTGGCAATTTTATCTCATCGCCGCTTTCCTCCACGGCCTCTTGAACTACAGTGTAATATTCCTGCAAAAAGGGTATTTAACTGTTGTCCAACTGGAGACCTATGCTGCGGTGATAGCGATAGTCGTAACGGCTTTAGTTCTGAGGTTGAGGTGGAGGAAAACGGCAGAAACGGGAACAGTCGAAGCGACGGAGATAGATATTTAGCTGCGTTTGAATCTCAGGCGGAGCACTTTTCCTGTCTTTTCGGTGACTTTGAAACGCTCGTCGATACGCCAGCCGACCACCCACAGTATTTGCCCCGCTGAACACACGATGGGGATACGGCGGCGCCAGGCCCGGGGTATCCGGGCATCAATCATAAACACGTTCAGCTTCTTGGGCTGCGCCATGCCCAGCGGCTGGAAGCGGTCGCCCGGAAGGCGGCAACGAACGGATAGCTGCGTCCCCGTCCTGTCAAAGTCAAAGCAGGCAGCAAAGTCGTCAGCTTTCCCGGCTTTCACTTTAGCGGCGGATGGGGGTATGATAGCCGCTTCGATATACCAGCCCGGGGCGCTCATCTTTCCCGGTATCTTCAGGTCGAACTGGCTTTCCAGGGCAGGGAAAGGGCAGGGAGACACAGAGTCCGGGGCCAGCACGTATCTGTCGTATTCGATGGTAAAATTCAGTCCGTAAGGAAGTCCGATGGCTTTGCCGGCCGGCTTATCCAGTGCTTCAATAATATCTTCGATGTGGGCGGCTTCGATATCTTTAAGGTTGCCCAGCAGCGACTCGATAGAAGCACGCAGAAGATGGCGTTTCAGGGCGGGGGGCAAAGCCAGGAAGCTTTTCTTATCGATAACGACCGAATTTCCATCGGCACGCGCAACCGTACCCAGCAGTCGGTGAACCTCTGTTTCTATAAAGTCCAAATCGTCGGCGGCGGATCGGGCTAGACGGAGCAGGGCTTCGGCTATCTGAGGGTTGTATTTGCGAAGCTCGGGAAGCAGATAGTGGCGTATCCTGTTTCGGAATGGCTCCGGCGACAGGTTCGAGGTGTCAGTGCGGGGCTGGAGATGGTGCCGGCGGCAATAGGAGGTCGTGTCCTCCCGGCTTAATTCCAGCAGGGGCCTGATGATGGTCAGGCTGCCCGCAGAAGACGTCCAGCGGTTGATGGGTAGCAATCCTCT
>JBGPRB010000185.1:0-5851 GCA_041489355.1 Dehalococcoidia bacterium | reverse complement strand
TTGAACATAACCGTTGGTAATTACATTTGGAGAGGGAGAAACCTAATGAGAGGGGGCTGCGCCCCCTCTCGCTGCGCACTCCCCTTTTAAGACGGGTAAAAGTGCGATTTAACGAAATGTTCCTATTCAGTAAGGGGTATGGTAGAATCATCAACCAAATGCAAACAGTACCAATTTATATACCTCACTCCCTGCCCCTGTTAGGATGGAAATAGAAAATAACAAGTACCAAACATAAATGATACGTGGAAAATAGGAAGAGGGGTAACTAGATTCCAGCTTACGCTGGAGTGACAAGAGAATGAGATTGCCACGTCGTCCCGATTATATCGGGACTCCTCGCAATGACGAGCGGGGGGAAAAAGGAAGAGGGGCTTACGCCCCTCTTAAACGCCCCGTATCAAACGATGTACCTAGCTGGCGCTTAAAGCCATGGCGGACGAAAGGTCGAGCTTGACACTCGGTCCCATGGTGGTGGTAACATAAGCACTCTTGACATACTGGCCTTTGCTGCCGCTGGGCTTAGCCTTGACAACCGCTTCCATTATGGCCGTCAAATTTTCCACCAGCATTTTTTCTTCAAAGCTGACCTTGCCCAGAGGCACATGGATAATTGCCGTCCTGTCCAGTTTATATTCCACCCTGCCCTTACGGGCATCCTCGATTACCCGGGGCAAATCATTCATGGCGACAACCGTCCCTGACTTGGGATTGGGCATCAATCCTTTCCTGCCCAGGATTTTACCCAGTTTACCCACCCTACCCATCATTTCCGGCACGGCGATGGCCGTATCGAAATCAACCCAGCCTTCCTCTACTTTCTTGATAAGGTCATCCCCGCCGACAAAGTCGGCCCCGGCGCTGGTGGCCACCCTTTCCGCCTCTCCCTGAGCAAAAACGAGCACGCGGATTTTCTTACCCAGTCCGTGAGGTAGAAGCGCTACGCCCCTCAACTGCTGAGCGGCATTACGCGGGTCGAGGCCCATGCGCAGATGAAGCTCAACGGTCTCATCGAACTTGGCGGGGGCTGATTTTTTGACCAGCCCGATGGCTTCTTCCGGTTGATAGGCTACAGTTCTATCAATCTTAGCGGCTGCTTCCTGATATTTCTTACCGTGTTTAACCATGTTACTCCACCTTTATGCCCATACTCCGGGCGGTCCCCTCAATGGTCCGCTCGGCGGCCTCAATACTGTTAACATTCAAGTCTTTGGCTTTAAGCTCGGCGATTTCACGGAGCTTCTGCTTAGGAATTGTCCCGGCTACATCATGTCCGGCGCGACCACCCGCCTTTTCCAAACCCAGAGCTTTCTTTAGCAAATCAGATGCCGGCGGCGTCCGGGTAACGAAGGTGTAGCTCCTGTCCTCGTATACAGTTATTTCCACGGGTATGATGGAACCGGCCTGGTTAGCCGTCCGTTCATTATATTCCTTGCAGAAAGCCATGATATTGATTCCATGCTGGCCCAAAGCCGGACCAACCGGCGGCGCCGGATTAGCCTGTCCGGCCGGAATCTGTAGTTTAATGACTGCTTTTACCTTTTTTGCCATTTATGTTCTCCGATATTCCTAGAAGCAGATTCTCACGGTCGCTCCGCTCCCTCAGAATGACATTTAAACTTACAATTTATCTATCTGTAAAAAGTCAAGCTCCACCGGCGTTTCCTGGCCGAATAAGGAGAGAAGCACCTTGGCTTTGCCTTTTTCCATATTTATCTCATCGACGGTACCTACAAAATCGATAAAGGGGCCATCAGTGACGCGGACACTCTGTCCCTTGCGGAAGCCGATCTTGACCTTGGGAGCCTCGGCGGCCATCTGCTTCAAGATTTCGCTTACTTCCTTTTCCCGCAGCGGCGTCGGCGTATTACCGCTGCCGACAAAACCGGTGACACCCGGAGTATTGCGTACGATACTCCAGCTACTCTCATCCATTCTCATCTGGACGAGGACATAACCGGGTAATATCTTCCGGGTAACGGTGCGCCGGCGCCCGCCCTTGACCTCGATTTCCTCCTCGGTGGGTATCACCACCTGGGCGATTTCAGTCCCGGTGTCCATGAACTTGACGCGCTGCTCCAGGTTCTTCTTGACCCGCTCTTCATGCCCCGAATAGGTATGAATTACGTACCACTGCTTGTCATTATCCGCCACAAATACCCTCACTACTTAAATTTCTGGAAAAAGCCCCGACCGTCCTATACATCAAACGACCCTGATTCAATCCTGGGGTCAAGCTATTATCTACCCACGAAAATCCTGCTGACGAGTTCGGAGAAACCAAAATCAAGAGCCCCCAGAACGATACCCGCAACAATGGTAACAATAAGTACCAGTACCGTTAAGTACGTAACTTCTCTCCGCGTGAGCCAGACAACCTTTTTCAGCTCATTGACGATTTCACTGATATAATTAAAAAGTCTAAAACCTCTTGGCTTGGTTGCGGTCGGTTGCGTCATCTCCGGTAACTTCCCAACTTAACGTCAGCGCTGGTCTACTTTGTCTCCCTGTGAAGCCGATGCATGCGGCAGCGGGGACAATATTTATTCAACTCCAGGCGCTGCGAATCGTTTTTCCTGTTTTTAGTGGTCGTGTAATTCCGCTCCTTGCACTCGGTGCAGGCAAGGTAAATTATACCTCTTGCTTCAGTTTTCTTGGCCATGATTATTCGATGATGCTGGCGATGGCGCCGGCACCTACCGTTCTGCCTCCTTCACGAATTGCGAACCGCAGACCTTTCTCCAAGGCTACGGGATAAATCAGCTTGATTTTCATAGTGATGTTGTCGCCGGGCATGACCATTTCCACCCCTTCCGGCAGCTCGATGCTGCCGGTGACATCCGTCGTGCGGATGTAGAACTGGGGTTTGTAGCCGTTAAAGAAGGGGGTATGGCGGCCGCCTTCATCCTTGGTCAGGACGTATACCTGGGCCTCGGCATAGGTATGCGGCTTAATCGAACCGGGAGCCGCGAGCACCATGCCACGCTCGAGGTCTTCACGCTCGACGCCGCGGAGCAGAGCACCGACGGCATCACCCGCCTCAGCCTGGTCCAGCGTTTTGTGGAACATTTCCAGTCCGGTCACCACGACCCGGCGCGGTTCATGGCGCAGTCCGACAATATCCACCTCGTCACCCACCTTAATCACGCCGCGCTCAACCCTGCCGGTGGGTACGGTACCCCGCCCTTTAATGCTGAAAACGTCTTCTATGTGCATCAGGAAGGGCAGGTCTTTGGCACGCTGCGGTACCGGTATAAAGGCATCCACGGCATCCATCAGCTTCAGAATAGGGCCGCACCACTTGCACTCCGGCTTGCCGCAGCCGCACTCCAGCGCCTTGAGAGCACTGACACGTATGACTGGTGTCTTATCACCGGGGAACTCATACTTGGTGAGCAGCTCCCTCACTTCCACTTCCACCAACTCGAGCAGCTCTTCGTCTTCCATGGCATCGACCTTGTTCAGGGCGACGACGATGTAAGGAACGAGCACCTGGCGCGCCAGCAGGACATGCTCTCTGGTCTGGGGCATGGGGCCGTCCGGGGCGCTCACCACCAGTATGGCGCCATCCATCTGAGCAGCGCCGGTAATCATATTTTTAATAAAGTCGGCATGTCCGGGGCAGTCGATGTGGGCGTAATGCCTTTTCTCCGTCTCGTACTCGACATGCTGGATGGCGATGGTCATACCCCTCGCCTTTTCTTCCGGGGCGTTATCGATGCTATCGAAAGGGCGGAACTGGGTCTTACCCTGCTTGGATAATACCAGCGTTATCGCTGCGGTCAGAGTCGTTTTGCCGTGGTCGACGTGACCGATGGTGCCCACGTTTACATGCGGTTTTGACCTATCGAATTTCTGCTTAGCCATTTCATCCTCCCTTTATTCCGAGCCCACAATCGGATTCGAACCGATGACCCCATTCTTACCAAGAATGTGCTCTACCGACTGAGCTATGTGGGCGTCGGTTTAATTATACAGATTATTATAACTATTTGTCTATACCAATATTGATTTATTGGAGTTACATCATGGTGGAGGGGGCAGGATTCGAACCTGCGTAGGCCTTAGGCCGGCAGATTTACAGTCTGCTCCGATTGGCCGCTCCGGCACCCCTCCAGGTATGACCTACCGCGCCAAACCCAGCCCGAGTAGGGATTCGACCCCTTCAACCTACCGATTACAAATCGGTGGCGCTACCCGGGCACCAGTATCAACAGTAACTCACACTAATAAACAGGTAACTTAAGTATTATAAGAACGGCGAGTGTAAAAGTCAAGCTATACGCACGTTCAGCGCGAGTGCATTAACGTTAATAGACGTAGCGTGTCCTTTTCCTGAAGAAAAAGCCGGCGATAAGGCCAGCCACCAGCCCTCCGATATGGGCCTGCCAGGCGACGCCGGGAATAAAAGACCAGAGGACGAAAAACACGAGTACCAGAAGCCAGAGGGGCATGGGGATAATAAAGTACGCAAAAACTCTCACTCTGGGTATCATGATAGCCAGGGCCCCCGCGATAGCGTAGACAGCCCCGGAGGCACCGATAGCTATAGATTGAGGCGCCCCCAGCCAGATGTAGAGAATATTACCCAGTATGCCGCCGCCGAAATAGAGCAGTAAAAACTTGTTCTGCCCTACCAGCTGTAACAAAGCCCTGCCGAAATAAAAGAGGGTCAGCATGTTGCCGAAGAGGTGCCAGAATCCGGCATGTACGAACATGTTGGTTACTATCGTCCAGGGTCTTTCCCGGAAAAGCGATGGCACCAGACCCAGTTGAAAAAGCACGTTATCGTTTATTAGAGTGGCGATAAATAAAACCAGATTTATCCCTATTAATACCCATAGAGGAGTCAGGTTGAAACCACCGAAACCTGCGCCTGTCCAGATTCGTCTTCTGGGGGGAGGAGAAGGCTTCATATAGTCTCTATCACTTAACGGCACTTACCAGTCTCCCTGTAAGTATCATTACATTACTATTTATATTATAACAGCTTTGAAACCTGAACGCAGTATATACGGGTTCTATTTACATTTGGCTGATAGCTTTGCCTCACCCCTGCCCCCTCTCCAGCCTGGGGCAGTTTACCAAACCAGAGTTCATTTTGGCTGGAAAGGGGAATATAAGAGAGAGGGGGCTTCGCCCCCTCTCAAATTCTCTCCCCCTTTCAAACAAACTTACTTTCGGTATCGTCTTATCTTACGGGTTTGAGAGGGGGGTTCACCCTGAAGGTTCTCCCTGAAGGGACAAAGGGGGTGAGTTTAGGTGGACAAAACACCCGAAAACGAATCAAACCTATACTTGACTTGAGAGCGTGAAAAGATGATAATATTTAAGATTCTGTGACACATTCCCCGATAGCTCAACGGTAGAGCGGGTCCTTCAGCCGAAGGATTAACCGCTAGGTTAAAGTAAATATTGGAGTATTTAATAAAATTATTTGAAATACTCCCCGATAGCTCAACGGTAGAGCGGGCGGCTGTTAACCGCTAGGTTCAAGGTTCGAATCCTTGTCGGGGAGCCAAGTTTGACGACTTGTGCAAGCAAATACTTGGTCAAAGGGCTTAACGAGTTCAAAATCGATCTGACCTGCCCCCAATAGTGATACCACTTCTTACCTCGTTGCCATAGTCAAAATAGCTTCAGGAGCTAGGGGCTGATATCTTAGAGCACTGTGAGGTCGATAATAGCTATTTCTTTAAATGTCACTTTATGAGATTGCCGAAAAAGTCCCCCTTTCGTACATTGATAAAAAGTGGATTTTAAAGAACCTGAATGCAGAATATAGGGCTAAATACATGATAAAATACAGATAACTAATCGGTGGGAGGTGCGCATGCTCAAGCTAAAATCA
>JBGPRB010000184.1:0-5853 GCA_041489355.1 Dehalococcoidia bacterium | reverse complement strand
GGGACGAACTCTCGCACTGCGTCCTCGTCCTTCTCTATAAGGCGTTGGTTACACTCGAGACAGATAGAAAACGGACTGAAATGATAGTCCAGTTTCAAAGCTTCAACAACTTGACGGAGTTGAGCCTCGATGTCGTCATCCTCAATGAGAATCGCCTTGAGTTTGCCACTGGTTACCAGCCGCCGCTTCATTACCTGTGTGTCCTTGGTTAAAATCACCCTGTTTTGCGCCAGGGCGACCTTCACCATTCTACCATCATCCTCCCCGGAAAAAAGTAAGGCGTCGTATCCCATTATCCTCAACCACTTCGCCAGTTTGCCAACATTAATATCGACGATGAACTTGATTTCCACAGCCTATCCCCGTCACAGCCATTAAACGACCCTCAGAGGATTAAAATCGACTCCATAGTCATAGACGTCAATGCCTTCTTTTCGCTTTAAGTAACCGACGACCACATATGTCAATGGGGTAGCAGCAGTTTCATAGACGCATTTTACCACCCAGTGGAAAAACATCATGATGCCCAACACAGAAAATGGCAGTACTCCTAAAAAGGCAATAGTCAGGACAACGATAGTATCGACGCCCTGTCCTAACAAAGTAGAGCCAATAGTCCTCGTCCACAGCCATCGACCCTTGGTCATTATCTTCATTTTGGCTAGTACAACCGAATTGGTAAATTCACCCGCCAGGTAAGCGATAAATGAGGCTAATAAGAAGCGAGGAGTGCTACCCAGAATACGCTCATAAGCATTCTGCGCATCGAAAACCGGCGCCGGAGGAAGTATCTTGGCTATCCAGATAGCCAGTACAGCTATTAAATTACATATAAAGCCGAGCCAGATGACGCGTCGTGCTTGCCGGTAACCGTAGACTTCGGTAAGGACATCACCAATGATATAACTTATTGGGAAAATTACTATCGCCGCGGGTAGAATTATGCCACCGACGTTTATCTGCTTAGCAATAATAATGTTAGCCGTGATAAGACAGGTGACAAAAAGAGCCGCTATCACAACAAATCTATGAGAGACCGTCATAGAAAAAGCCCCCCTGCATCGGACAAACTTAAATCCAACGCCTGCGGCGGAAGAAAAAGTACGTGATACCCGTACTTACTATCATCAGCACAACTATCAAAATCCAGGGCCAGTAACTATTTAGTCCAGTTCCAGGTAATCGTACATTCATACTCCAAATACTGGCAATAAGACCGGGTACAGTCAAAAGCGCCATGACAATGGTCCATACCCGCATTACTTCCTGTATATTGTGCGATGTCAGCCAGTTGCTCGTGTCTGCCAATCCGTCTACCATCTCTTTGCCGTCCTCCAGGCCATCCCAAATCTTACGTATGTGGTCAGCAACATCTCCAAAGTAAACATCCTGATCCTCTTTCAGAAACGGATATTCTTCTTTCTCCAATGTCTCGACAACATTGACTTGAGGCCGGATAACTCGCCGGAACGAAATTAGGTCTCGTCGCATCAACATGATTTCATGAACGGTCTCCGGTACTGGCCTGGCGAAAATGAGGTCTTCCAACTTTTCTACGTTATCTACTGCCTTGTTAAGAATCGGAAAGCAGTAATTGATCAGTCTATCAAGTATATGATACAGGAGAAAGCCCGAGCTGCGACTCATGTAAGCGTTACATATTCCCTCGTCAACTTGGCATTCGTTAAAAAATTTAGCCAGCGGTTTCAAATCACCGGATTTATGAATTGTGACTATGTAACTTTCGCCTATAAATATATCTACCTCGCTGGGTGTGGTGACCCTGTTTTCTTTGTTGTAAACAGGAAAATGAAGCACAATGAAAAGGTGGTCCGGATACTCATCTATTTTGGGACGTTGCACGCGACTTAAGACGTCGTCGAGATTAAGAATGTTGAAGTTGAAGTTCTGTCCCAAATACTCCACATCTTTCTCGGTCGGCTGCTCAATGTAAATCCAGGTCAGCTTACCACAAGAAATGGAGTTAAAATTTGACTTCTTCTCATCGCTCTCTAACGGTGCTAACATTTTCTTTGTCACCAAATAAAATAGTGTCTTATTTTACCATAATTCGAAGGCAAGAAAGACGAATACGGCGGGAAGGTATTTAATATTTGTTGTCGGGTATCAAATCCCGAGACAATAGAGAATATGTTTTTCTCCGGACTGAGGGCTAAGAGAAGAATAAGCTCAGCCTAATATACTCGCTCGTCAACTATCAGCTTATGCCATTCGGGAATCACCCCTTTGGCTACAAATTCAACCCTGTCAACTTTAATTCTTAGCGCTTCGCTTACCATCTGGTTTAAATCGTTTGCCAGTTTCTCCTTATCAATTCCCTCTTCGGTCTTCAGTTCTACGTTGAGCGTCAAGTCGTCCCGAGTACCTGGCCTGGTCACTACCGCCTGATACTGAGCAACCTGTGGGAATTTTGCCATTGCTGGCTCGAGCTGCCGCGGGTGAATAAACATACCTCTGGTTCTAACCGCATCACCCACCCTGCCCAAAAGACGTGTTATTCTGGGAGAAGTTCGGCCACACGTGCAAGGCTCATCAATCAAGCCGGCAAGGTCCCCAGTGCCGAAACGTATCAATGGATAGGTCTCATCAATCGGAGTCACTACTATTTCGCCGACCTCACCAGGCTCAACCTGCTTGCCAGTCTCGTAACTGATCATCTCCAGTATTACACCCTCGGCGATATGCATGCCACTCTTAGCGCTACACTCAAAAGCTATCAGGCCAACATCAGCCGTCCCATACATATCCCCGGTAGCAATGCCGTATTTCTCCTCAACCGTTTTCCTGATTGGCCCACCACCCATCTCACCACCGATTACTGCCAGCCTAAGATTGAAGTCTTTACGAATATCAAAGCCCATCTCCTCAGCCTTACTGATGATATTCATGAAAAAGCCTGTTGCGCCAGCAAATCCGGTGGCTCTAAGTTGATGCATAACCTGGACCTGGAGCTCAGTATTTCCTACGCCCGTGGGTATAACCGTAACCCCGGCTCGCCTTAATGCCTCGTCAATCATCAGCCCAGCCGGCACAAGGTTGTACATCCAGGTATTGACTACAATATCCCCTTTGCCAAATCCTACAGCTTTGACCAGGTGTACATGTCTCTGCCAGTAAGTTTCACTCGAATGATGGGGGTCATAAATGGGCCCGGGGGAAACATACACCCTTTCCAGCTCAGTTATGGGCACAGTAACCAATCCGCCAAGAGGAGGATTAGCTTTATATAAATCCACCAACTCATCTTTTCTCAGCAAAGGCAAATTCTCTAAGTCTTTGATGCCAGACACCTTTGACGGCACGATACCTGCCTTATCAAATCTTTCTTTGGTTGCCGGAGCTTTTTCGTAGGCATAAGCAACCAGCCACTTTAACTGTTCGTCTAAAACTTTCTGCTTCTCCCCACGGGACATCTTCTCCATTACCTCAAACGGGGGCAAGTAATTTTTCTCTTTCATTGTTTTTCTTCCTTCTGCTTATACAAAATAAGCTTCATAATTTAATACGCTAGCACTGCGATGCTAATATACTCTTTCATCAACAATTCGCTTGGCGTCCTCAGTAATGGTGCCCTTGGCAACGAACTCCACACGATCGAACCTGACTTTGCACGTATCCTTAAAACTCTTATCCAGACTACTCTTTAGCTTTTCCTTATCGACAGCGTCACCAGTAAGCTCAACCTTTAAGACCATTTCATCCCTGTTCTGGGGACGAGTCACCACTAGCTGATAACGACGAATCTCAGGAAATTTGGCAATCGTTTCATCCGTTTGCTTGGGATGAACAAACATACCCCGCACCCTGACAGCTTCACCGGACCTCCCCATAATCTTCGGCAGCCGCGGGGTTGTCCTGCCACAGCCACAGGGCTCGTCCACAAACATCGATAAGTCGCCTGTGCCAAACCGTATCAAGGGATAGACTTCGTCGAAGGGCGTGACCACTATCTCGCCAATTTCACCAGGCTCAAGCTGTTTCCCCGTCGCTGGGTCTACTATCTCAACTATGGCATCCGCGGTAATGTGCATACCTGACTGCTTTTCGCACCCCGTGGCTACGGTGCCCACGTCAGCCGTAGCATAAGTGTCTCCACCCATACATAAAATACCGTATTTCTCCTGGAACAATTTCCGCAGCTCTTCACCACCCATCTCGCCACCAACCATTGCCCATTTCAGGTTAAAGTCCTTCTTAAAATCATAGCCCATGTCCTCAGCTTTATCGATAATTATCTTCAGAAAACTGGGGGTGCCGACAAAACCATGCACTTTGAGGTCGTGCATAATCTGTACCTGAAGCTCCGTATTCCCGGTACCGCTGGGAACGACAGTAAACCCCATGCTCCTGAGCAACTGGTCAACTCCAAGTCCAGCGGGTGTTATATGATACGACCATGTATTCATCACTATCTGGCCCTTGCCAAAGTCTGTTCCCCGCCCATTGCCGGCACCGAAACCTCTCTTTCGTTGCGGGTCGAAGATAGGACCTGGTGATTGATATATCCTCTCCAGATTGTCTAACGGCACGGCAAGATAACCACCGAAGGGAGGGCTCTCCTTTTGCAGAGCAATCAGGTCGTCCTTCCTTAACATAGGAATCTTTTCCAAATCCTTAACAGTACGTATATCCTTTGGCTTGATTCCCGCCTTATCAAATCGTTCTTTCACCGCTGGCGCCTTTTCATAGGCGTAATCAATTATTTCCCTCATCCTCTCCTCTAAATGCTTTTGTCTCTCCTTCAGAGCCATCCTCTCCAGTTCATGAGGTAAAGGCCTGGATTCTTTCTTTTCCATTTTTTATTTCACTCCTTAGCAATGCGACGCGATATCCTTCTACAAACCCTAAAGCTTTGACTAATTCATCTTCTATTCGTATCCGTCACAATATAAACCATACAACTACTATTGCGCCAGACACGAAAGTACTAAACTAAGCTGGCGAGTTAGTACCTCAGCAATGATAGCTTGCCGTTAAAGCTAACGAATCCAGACGAACCGTAATACAGCTAATATGTCCTCTTATCTATGATATGTTTGGCATCCTCCGGAATGGAGCCACTATCCACCAACTCCAGGGTGTCAAACCTGACTTTACATACGTCTCTGAATGCCTTATCTAGTTCGTTCTTTAACTTCTCCTTTTCAACGGGCATGTTTATCTCTCCCTTCATTGTACCTAACCTAAAGGGTTCTGCATGTTTAGCTGTCAGTTCAACCTTAAGGACCATTTCGTCCCTGTTCTGGGGACGAGTCACCACTAGCTGATATCGCCGAATATCCGGAAATCTGGCCATAACCTCATCCGTCTGTTTAGGATGAACAAACATACCTCGCACCCTGACAGCCTCGCCCGACCTCCCCAAAATTTTCGTTAACCTCGGTGTTGTTCTGCCACAGCCACAGGGCTCATCAACCATCATCGATAAGTCCCCGGTGCCAAACCGTATCAAAGGGTAGACTTCATCGAATGGCGTGACTACTACCTCACCCTCCTCGCCAGGACCAAGCTGCTCCCCTGTCACCGGGTCTACTATCTCAACTATGGCATCCGCAGTTACATGCATTCCAGACTGTTTATCGCACCCAGTAGCTACGGTGCCCACGTCAGCCGTAGCATAAGCATCCCCACCCATGCAAAAAATACCGTATTTATCCTGGAACAGCTTCCTCAACGGCTCGCCTCCCATCTCACCGCTGACCATAGCCCACTTTAAGTTAAAGTCCTTCTTAAAATCATAGCCCATTTCCTCAGCCCTACCGATAATTATCTTTAGAAAGCTGGGGGTGCCAACGAAGCCATGCACTTTGAGGTCGTGCATAATCTGCACTT
>JBGPRB010000183.1:0-6006 GCA_041489355.1 Dehalococcoidia bacterium | reverse complement strand
TATCTTTTCAATCTACAGATAAAGAGATAACTATTCGTAGATTTATAGAAGGGAAATTCTCTATTGCGTTGTCTATTTCACATCGTGAAACTACATGTCTCAATATATTTTTCTAAGTATACCACACGCTGTCAACAGGTTGTTCTTTTTCGTTTGTTTCGGTTATACCAATAAATAAAATATAGATACATAGGTAACAAATGGCGAGGCTTAAGATGACATTAAAAGCGAAGGAAATGTTGATTAAATTTCAGCGGTATAAAAGTGTGCGATGTGGATGCATTATGAATGGCTACCGAATGCTATCGCCGGAGGCTAGTGTACAAATTTCTAGGAAAGACCACTTTGAAATTCTGAGACATTTTCAGAAACACGAGCGGCACAAATGAGCAACTCTTTGGTTAAATTTTTAATTTTGGGTTTCATACGGATTTCTGGCCCAACTAGAATTAATACGGCAGGCAGGAGGTAATTTTTAATAGGAGCACATATACAAGTGACTCCCATAATCAATTCGTTAGAAATGATGGCATATCCTTGTCGACGGATGAGATTTATTTTAACCATCAAATTTTCTGTATCGATGTTCTCACGCTTAGTGGCAAGGTCCAGTTGCACATTCCCGAAAACTACCGATAGCTCTTCATCGCTAAGTTGCGAAAGCAATACCATCCCGTCAACACCGATGTTTATAGGTCTAACTCTCAAACTATCACCAATGACTACAAGATCATTTTTACTTTGAATTAAATCTAAACCGATATTTTTTAGTCCCAGCTTAATTCGCAGGTCAACAGTCTCACCGGTAAGCTGAGACAATCGCTGCATTTCTTCTCTAGCACAATCAATCAGGTATTCGTGCGATGTTGCCGGTGTCAAGATTAGTTTGACAAATAGATATCCCAGGAAGTATTGATGACTAATAGGATTTTGTATGACGAGGTCAGATTCCCCGAGGGCTTTAAGTAATCTATGTACTGTAGACTTATGTAAATTGCATTTAGCAGCGATCTCGGTTACCGAGTTAATCCCATCACTAATGCATCTGAGGATATCAGCGGCACGATGAATGGATTGGACTACGATTACTTTTTTATCTGCATCCTGTAAAATCCTTCGCTCGGTGGATATCTTATTCATTATAATAAACTCATTATTCACTGTCCTACGTCTTTTTGTCAATTTGTCTATCGTGCGGTATTATTTAGTTTTGGTTGCGAAAAATATAATTATGCCTTTTTGAGCGTAAAAGTTGTCAAAAGTCACTGCTGTTAGGAGGCAAAATGACAAGATGTAAAAGTGGTAAAATGGGGGCATGGAATTCTCGTGGGGGCAATGGTTGCGGGGAGACTTGGCTTCATGGATTGCCGTTGTCATCGCGGGGATTACAGCAGTGTTAGCCTATAAGACATGGCGTTCAGTTCTTTATATTGAATTTAGTCAAGACGGGCTTCTCACTAGAGCCTCGAATAAAACCATACGCTTAAATGGGAATATTATCATTACTAGACGTACAACGAGAGTAATTTGTAATGGAACATTAAAAGTAAATAAAGTAGTCATCTAGTTTGATGACAAAGAACTTACTGAATACAATCCTGAAGGCTCGTATCCCGTTTCACTATTAACTGAATATAGCGGACATCTGTCGGGGTCGGGGATTTTAAAATTAAAAGTTAAATTAGGTAATGGGAAGTCTAAGAAATTTAAGAAATACCTTAATATAACGATTCCTGATAAAGTATAAATATAGACGTTTGGCAATTTAGCAACCATGCAAACAGAACCTATTAATATTATCTAAAAAGATTCAAATACGGAGAAGAATGAATATAAAACTATAGTTTAACGTGGCATAAAAACACGAGGACGGTTCAAGCGGTGGCTCAACTTAGAGATGTGAAAGGAGAATGCGTATATGACTACCTGGTACGAATATGTTCAAAAGGATGCTTCTAATCTCGAATGGCCATACCCAATACGTTATGGTGAAGAAAATGCGATTACTTCTGATGTTCTTGTCATTGGTGGCGGCGTAGCCGGGTGCCATGCAGCGATTAATGCCGTAAAGCGGGGGGCGAAGGTCGTGGTTATTGACAAGGGACCGGTGAGGCGGAGCGGCTGTAGCGGGGCCGGCGTCGACCACTGGCACGCCGCCTGCACAAACCCATGCTCCAAAGTTACCCCCGAAGCGATGCTGGCGGAATACGAAAAAGACGGCGGCAATTCCTACGGGGAGCTGGGTAACGGTATTACCTGTTATATTACGTGCCAGGAAGGTTATGATGCTCTTCTCGACGTGGAGAAGATGGGAGTTCCTGTCAGGGATTTAAATGACGAGTTTGTCGGCGCCGAGTTCCGAGACAACAAGACCAAGTATATGTTTGCTTATGATTACGAGAGCAAGCATATTATACGGATTGCCGGTGGCGGGAACATCAAGCCTGCCATGTATCAAGAAGTCAAACAGCTGGGCGTGGGAATTTACGATTTTGTCATGGCTACCAGCTTGCTTACCGAAGGAGGTAAGCAGGGGGCCAGGGTAGTAGGTGCTACCGGATTGAACCTGCGAACCGGCGAGTTTTATATCTTCAAGGCAAAAGCCACGATACTCGCTGCGGGCGGAGGAGGCGGGCTCTGGACATTCTCGACGGAATTGAAAGGGTCGAGCGGGGAGCCCAATATGACAGGCGATGGCACGGCCATGGCTTTTCTGGCCGGGGCTGAGTGTACTATGCAGGAGGGAGGCAGGGGTTCGGCCGGCGGCCTCGGGTATTTCCCCCATTCTGCGGGTAACGCGCACAATAGCTGGTATGCCTGTAATATCGTTGATGCCAACGGGAAAGAAGTCCCCTGGATTGACAGAAAAGACGGGAAAGTCCTGAAAACACTATCGGAGCGGTATCGTCTGGCACCTGGAGAATTCTTCATACACTCGGGTGGCTCTCCGTATTTACACCGTGAACCATCGATTATCACTGACCTGCCCGAGCGCATCCAGAACGGGGAGTACGTTCTCCCACTCTATGCCGATTTACCCGGTATGCCGAAGCATGAACGCCGGGCGATATATGGTCTCCAGGTAGGCAACGAGGGCTGTACCCGCTACGGTATCTATGATGTTTTTACCAAGGCCGGTTTTAATCCTGATATAGATATGCCCCAGACGCCTGTCATGCCCGCCGACCAGTATGTATACACGCCCTGGTGGATGGGAATGGCGGTACGCCAATGGCAATCAGGCGGTGGCGGCCTGGTGTTTGACTGGGACCTGATGTCCAATCTCGATGGTTTATATGTAGCGGGAATGCAAGGAGCCGGAGGAGACCACTCCATGGCAGCAGCCACGGGTAGATACGCCGGCAGAAAGGCGGCTGAGTACGCCAGAACAGTCGGTATGCCGGTCATTGAAAAGAAGCAGCTAGAGGCCGAGAAGGTTCGCGTCTATGCGCCAGCACAGCGAAATGGCGGCATGGGCTGGAAGGAACTGAAGGCCGGGTTATGCAAGGTTATGCAGGATTACTGCGGCGAGTATAAAAGCGAGGGAACGCTGAAAATGGGCCTTGACTGGCTTAAAAGCATCAGCGAAAGCGAAGCGGCCAGTGTTTATGCCCGGAACCCGCATGAGCTGGCGCGCGCCCTGGAATGCCTAACACACATCACCCTGGGTGAAATGGTCTTCCATGCTGCTTTAGCCCGGATGGCAGGCGACTCGCCTGCGGGTTCTAAAACAATCATGCTGGAAAAAGGGAAAGTCCGGGCTGGCGAGCGGCCTGCTCGCTGGTGGCTCAAGCCGCCTTATGCTTCTACCTATGGAGAGAATTACAAGAAACACTGTGGCATTTAAATAATGTCGATACCGTTACCTATCTAAGCAATGGAGGTAGATATGACAATGTACAATAAAGCTTATATGGTTCCCAACCCGATGATGCCGAACGAAAACGTGACCTTTAATGCTGAGTTGTGTACCGGCTGCAATACGTGTGTGGATAACTGCCGGTCGGGTGTGCTCGTTCCCAATCCAGAGAAGGGTAAGCCACCTATCGTATTATATCCTGATGAATGCTGGTTCTGCGGCTGCTGTGTCGGCGACTGCCCGGTGCCCGGCGCCAACAAACTGAACCATCCTATGAATCAACGCATGGGCTGGAAGCGTAAAGATACGGGCAAACACTATAGAATCGGGATGAAGAATCCGCCCCCACCGAATACCCGACCGCCGGTAGGTTGATTTCCATCATGAAATAGGGTAATTTCCAACCCCGGTTTAAGACTGAAAAAGAAGGGTTAATTTACTAAACGCGTAATTTGTAATAATATACAGCATATTTCCGAGAAATCGATAATTACCTGGATAAAGCCGGATAGGTTTTTATCAGAAAAAGGCTTTTCAGGCTTATAAAATAAAGGAGGACAAAAGATGACTTTCAGGCCGAGACAGAACCGTATCCTGGCCGCTCTGGCAAATGGTAAAGTGCCCATAGGCATGGAAATGAATACGGGTAATCCGAGCATGATCGAGATTCTTGCTTATGCTGGGTTCGATTTCTATATGCTCGATATGGAACACACCCGGGTAAATGTCGAAACGATGGAGCACTGTATCCGCGCTGCTGATGCCGCAGGAATAACCACGATAGTCAGAGTCCCTGAAAACAATGTAACCCTCATTCGTCATGCCCAGGAGGCCGGAGCCCAGGGGATAATGGTCCCCCACGTGGAAACCGCTAAAGATGTACGAAAAGCGCTCGATGCACTCCGCTACCCTCCCGAAGGAAGATGCGGAATCTGTCCTTCCGTACGTGCTGCTAACTTCGCAAATGCCAGTTTTCGAGAGTATCAGGAATTTTCGAACAAACAGACGATGTTCATCCCCTTAATTGAAGATAAGAGTGGCGTTGAGAATGCAGAGGAAATCTTTTCTCTGTTGAAACCAGGCGCAAATGCCGTCGGGCCGGGCATGGGAGACCTGGCATTCTCTTTAATAACACAGCCAGGACAAAATGTAGACTGGCAAAATCCTTACCTGACGGAAGCCTTTGATAAAGTCATGGCCCTCTCCAAGAAGACCGGGGTTCCCATAATTAACATGGCGCATACTCCCGAGGGTGCGAAGGAAACTATAGGCAAAGGCACCAGGATACTGCTGTATTCTATCGACCAGCAGCTTTTCTATAACCTTTGCCTGGATATAATACGATCTATGAAAGAATAGGAACCAGCCATTATGCAATAATCCATTCGCACAAGACAAAAAGAGGTCGAAATGAGAGAAGACAAGAAATGGGACAAAGAGTATGACGTGGTCGTTGCGGGCTATGGAGGCGCCGGCATTTCAACTGCTATTACAGCCTACGATAATGGCGCCAGCGTGATAATACTGGAAAAGGCACCTTTCTCGGGAGGAGGTCAGACCCGGACGTCAGGTGTCGGGGCGGCTTTTGCTACCAATCCTGAAGGAGCCGCGGAATATCTATACGCTGCAAGCTCGAATGGACTACAGGATGCAGATAGAGCATCGAAAATTTCAGTGGTACCGATGGAAGATTGCCTGATATTCATGAAGGAGCTTGCCAATAATCCGGATTGGTTGAAATCAATGGGAGTTGAGCATACCGTAAGAAAGGGGAGCTCGGCCGGGTATGCTAAATTTCCAGGAGCAAATTCTTTCGGCCATGTTGTTATCAAAGGATGGGGTATTCAATTTCTGGCATCGATGAAAATTCAACTCGACAAGAGGGGTATTGAAGCATTGTATTCAACCCCCGCTACCGAACTAATCCAAGATGCTGAGACCAGAGAGATAAAGGGCGTTTATGCGACGAGTAATGGGAAAAAGATAGCCATCAAAGCGAAAAAGGGAGTCGTCCTGTGTACCGGAGGTTTTGAATTCGAGGAAGAAATGAAAGCAAATTACCTCAGGCCTTTCCCGCTTAAGTTTTCTGGCTGGCCGTATAATACCGGCGATGGTATCAAGATGGCTCAGCGTGTCGGAGCGGACCT
>JBGPRB010000182.1:0-6010 GCA_041489355.1 Dehalococcoidia bacterium | reverse complement strand
CGGGTCATTGTAGAAAAGGCGCTCAACCGGTTTAGCGTCCCGGAGGTGCGAAACGACGATTTCAGCAGCGTCCTCGGTATCGACATGGGTATAGAAAATCCCGTCAGGCTCCACCACGACATTAGGGCCCTGCTGGCAAAAACCGTGGCAACCCGAGAAGTCGATTTCAGCTTCCGTCAGGCCTTGTTTTTCCAGTTCAGTTTTCAAGGCCTGATAGACGGCGTCGCTGCCCCCTGATACGCAACCGGTCCCCCGGCAGACAAATACCGTACGCTTCTGCGGCATACTACTCCTTCTTCCTCCCGCCGAACAATCGTGATACTTTCTTGGGATTCATACTGCCGTAAGTATCTTTATTAATCATCATATTTGGCGCCAGGGCGCAGACGCCGATGCAGGCGACCGTTTCCAGGGTGAACTCCATGTCATCGGTAGTCTGCCCTTCTTCGATACCGAGGTATTGTTTGACTAATTTCAGGATGGATTTCCCGCCACGCACGTGGCAGGCAGTCCCCCGGCAGACCCTAACGATATTTTTACCCCGGGGCTCGGTGTAAAGCTGAGCATAGAAGGTAATCACCCCCTGCACCTGGCTGGGGAAAAGTCCCAGGGCAAGCGCGATACGCGATATGACCTCTGGGGGAATATAACCAACTTTCTCTTGAATCTCCTGTGTCAGAGGGATCAGCGCCCATTTCTGACCCCGATAGCTGGTGATGATTCTATCAATTTGTTTCAGGTTAACCTTTGGCGCTTTCTGGTATTTAGCCATTTCCGGCAATCCTTTCCAGTTTTACGGCGCATGATTTGAGCGCCGGCGCTTTGGCTTGATGGTCGATAGCAGTAGCGAACAGCTCATGGACGGGACTGGCAGGGAACGATATCGGCATAAATAGCATACCGCGGGGCAACTTATCACTTATCCTGGCGGAAGTTAATAGCTCTCCCTGTGCCGAGATGACTTTAACTTTATCACCATCGCTGATACTCAAGTCTTTAGCATCGGCAATGGTGATTTCGAGGAAAGCCTCCGGGGAGAACCACTTTAACCGCGCCGACTTTGTACTGCGCGTGCCGGAGCCAAAGTGATACCGGCTGGAGCCGACCATCAAAGTGAAAGGATACCCATCCGTTGCCATGTCTTGCGGGGGAACATACTCCACGGGGGAGAACCGCCCAAAACCACTGGGGAATAACCCCTTATAAAGCCGCCTCGTTCCCGGTGCACTGCCGTCCACTTCGCTCAGGTCCAGACCCGCTGTATCAATATCGGTGTAGGCAAAGTGATGGTAGAAAGGAACCATCTCTTCAATTTCACCTATTACTTGTTGCTGAGAGGTATAGGGCATAGGTGAGCCCATCATCCCGGCCAATCGCATGACGATTTCGCCATCCGGCAGGCTGTCACCGGTAGGCTCGATGGCTTTTCGCACGCGCTGAATTCTTCCCTCGAAGTTGGTAAAAGTCCCCTCTTTCTCGGCAAAGGTTGCCGCCGGCAAGACGACCGAGGCTAACCTGGCCGTTTCCGTCAGAAACATATCCGTAACCACCAGAAAATCAAGAGATGAGAGGGCCTTTTTCACCAGTGCCGGTCCCGGGAAGCTGGTTACCGGATTCTCTGCCATGATAAACATTCCTTTAACCTTGCCTTCTCTGGCTTGCTCCATCATTTCCAGAGCCGTTAACCCGGCATGTGCGGATAATTGGCTGCCCCAGCGTTCCTCAAACTTTTTCCTGTTTTGAGCGTCGTCTATACTCTGGTAACCGGGAAGGAAATCAGGCAGGTTACCCATGTCACAGGCTCCGTGAGCATTGTTCTCACGCTGCAATGCAAAAATACCACCCCGCCGACCGGCATTCCCGATAAGCATGGTCAGATTGGCGATGGCAATAACGGCACTGGTCCCGTTAGCTTGCTGTGTAATCCCGTTCCCATAGACGATGGAGGCTTGTTCGGCTCCTGCGAGTATGCGAGCAGCCAGCTGCACATCCTTCCTGGGGATACCGGTAACCTCTTCGACGTGACCCGGCGTAAAGACCTCCAGGCTCTTCGTCCAGCCGGCGAAGTTGTCTGTCATGCGGGTAACGAACTCCACATCGAGCTTTCTTTCATCAATAATTACTCTGGCCAGTCCGTTAAGCAGGGCGATATCAGTACCGACCGTGGGCCGTAGCCAAAGACGGGCAAACTGTATTAGCGGGGTTCGGCATGGGTCAATGACGATAAGCTCGGCTCCTTTAAACCTGGCCGCTCGCTTGACAGCATAGGCCACTGCCGGTGCGGAAATTTCCGGGTCGGCGCCGATAACCATAATGACCCGCGATTTTTCCAGAGCATCGAGCGAACCAGTCGTTCCGGTATAGCCTAGAGTTGCTCCCAGGCCCGTCCGACTCGCCGCATTATAAAGGCGGCTGCCGTTATCGATGTTGTTGGTACCCAGGACACCCCGGGCAAACCTCTGCAGAATATAGTTCTCTTCATTGGTGCATTTAGATGAACCGAAGACGGCCAGGGCATCGGCGCCGTGAGTGTCTTTAATTCGTTTCAATCCATCAGCTACCCGGGTCAGCGCATCTTCCCAGGTCGCTTCTTGGAACTCTCCATTCACCTTCACCAGAGGACGTTGTAGTCTTTCTGGACTATGAATAAAATCATAGCCGTAGCTCCCGCGGACACATAGAGTACCCCGGTTCACCGGGCTTTCTACAGAAGGCTTCGTATAGACCACTTTGCCATCCTTGACTCCCAGTGAAAGGGTGCAACCACAGCCACAATAGGGGCACACTGTCGTAACCGTGGCTGGTGCAGTACCGGTGTATTTCCTATCCTTCTCCATGATGGCGCCGGTAGGGCAAATAGCCACGCAGGCCCCGCAGAAAGTACACTCCGATTTCTCCAGCGGCATGTCGTTCAATGTCGCCGACCTGATAGCGGTGCCACGGTGCATATAGTCGATAGCCCCTTCAACGACAAGCTCCTGGTCGACTCTGATACATTTACCGCACATGATACATTTTGATAGGTCACGCTCGATAAAAGGATTGACTTCCTCGATGATATCCGACTGTGGGATTCTCTGATATTCAACCAAACCGATGCCCATCTCTGCCGCCAGCTTGTGCAGTTGACATCGGTTCCCCTTGTCGCAGACAAGGCAGGAATCAGGATGGCTGGCGAGCATAAGTTTAAGGATTTTTTTACGGTGTTCTGCCACCCTCGGCGAGTTAGTATTGATGGTCATTCCCGCGCTGATTGGTGCCACGCATGAGGCCAGCAGCGCGCCGTTGCGCTCGTCTTCTACCAGGCAAAGCCTGCAGGCACCAGTCGGAGTGAGGTTAGGGTCGTGGCAAAGTGTGGGAATATATACTCCCGACTCACGCGCCAGGCCCAGGATTGTCGTCCCTGGATTACCACTGACCTCAACGCCGTTCAGGACGATGGTTATCGCTTCCATCAAAGCTCACTTCTGCCCATGGATATGCGGTTGGAGTGATTCTATCCACGATTGGTCGCCCCGTGCCACCGACCGTATTCCGGTTAGCAGCCGGGAGCTGGCAGCCGCTTTCGGGATAAATCCCACAGCCCCCACCTTTTTACTGGCCAAGACGTTTTCTTCTTCATCGTACTGGGTTAGCATCAGCACCTTGGCCGATTTGCATTTCTGGCATATCTCTCTGGCGGCGTCCAGTCCGTTCATTACCGGCATGACGATATCCATTACCACTACGTCAGGTATGAGCTCTATAGTCTTTTCCAACCCTTCCTTACCATTAACCGCCTCACCGATTACTTGCATATCGCGTTGTAAGCCAAGCACTGACCTTATACCATCCCTGACCACGGCATGGTCATCTACAATTAGTACCCGGATTTTCTTGGTAGACCTATTCAGAAGAGCTTTGATGCGTGGTATCAGGGCAACCGGCTCTACGGGCTTAGCCAAGAAATCTTCGGCATCCATCCGCATACCTTCGTCCATTCTCCAGCCTTTAAGAAGCTGTTTTTCCGGCGTGGCGTTGATAACCATGAGAGGCAGGTTGCCGAATCCTAGGGTCTGTTTCATCCACTGGTGGAACAGGAAAGCATCCCCCCGGGGCATAATGGTGCCCAGAATAATCATATCGGGCTCATGGGAGCGTAGCGCCTTCTCAGCCTGCTCACGGTCATAGGCAATGGCCACAATGTAGCCCTCATTTTCCAGGGTTCTTTTTAAGACTTCTACAAATTCAATTTCGTCATCTACAATCATAATCGTCATTTTCTTTTCCATCTTAAGTCTCCTTTTCATCGGAAGCATCTATAAATTCCACTATAAGATATAAACTAAAAACGGAAAACAGGGGATTTACCCTGATGATGGACAGATAAAACCCCTGAATATCAGGAGATACCCCTTGTTGTATTTTGGGCGAAAAGAATAGCGAAGGGGATTGAAGGAGGTGGAGGAGAATATGTCACCGCGAGACCATGATTAAATCACTTAGGTTATTGACCTGGTATGAAAGGCGATAAGGTAATTCTCAAATGGTTATGATGCCCCTGCGTAAGGCATATTTAACTAATTCAACACGATTATGGACGCCCAACTTAGCCATGAGGTTTGTCTTGTGGCCTTCTACCGTCTTAGGCGTGATGACCAGCATTTCCGCTATCTCCTGCGTGCTATGCCCTTCTACCAGCAACTTGAATATCTCGCGCTCTCGCTCCGTCAACTGGTTATAGGGGTCCTGACTAGCACGTTTACCGGCAGTATGCTGGTAGTTCTCCACCAGAAGCCTGGTCACCGAGGGTGAAAGGTAGGAATCTCCCCGGTAAACCGAACGTATGCCTGCGGTCAGGTCTGAAGATGCGGCTGCCTTGCTAATAAAGCCAGAGGCACCGGACTCAATCACCGGGAAAAAATACTCTTTATCATCATACTGCGTGAGAACGAGCACTTTTGTCCCAGGGAACTCCTTGTTAATCCGCCGGGTGGCTTCTAGACCCCCCATGATGGGCATGGAGATATCCATGAGAACTACGTCGGGAAATAGCTCTCTGACTTTTTTTAAGGCTTCGTTGCCATTGGTAGCCTCCCCCACCACCTCGACATCCCCGGCCAGAGCCAGCAAAGCACAGATACCATCCCGCACGATGGTATGGTCATCAACTACCAGCACTTTTATTTTCTGCATATTCTATTTCCTGTCCGATGGGAATCCTGGCCCAGACCTTAGTCCCTTTTCCAATTTCGGATTCGATGCCACTCGTACCACCCATAAAACCAATCCTCTCTCTCATGCTAAATAAACCGCGCCCCCTTCCACTCTCCTCGACATCAGTAATCTCCGAAACGTTAAATCCTTGTCCGTCATCGCTGATGGCTAATGAGAATTCATCCTGCTGATATTCAAGCACAATAGTAGCGTTCTTGGCTTTAGAGTGCTGGGCAATATTGCCCACGGCGCCCTGGATAAAGCGGAAAAACGCGGCTTCAACTTCGGGAGGAAATTTCGTCTCAGTCCCTCTGGTTTCTACGGTTACATTAATTTCCAGAGGTTGCAGTCTTGTCTCGGCGTACTGGCGGACAGCCGGTACCAGGCCCAACGTATCCAGAAGAGCCGGGTGGAGATTAGAAATTAGCCTGCTGACTTCTTTATGAACCTGCACCGTCAATGATTGCACCTTCTTTAACCCAACAACGAATTCAGGGTCCTGTTTGCCGGATATGGCGGACATCTCTATCAGCGCCTGCAATTGAAGGGCTATTCCAGAAAGAGATTGGCTGGTTTCATCGTGTAGCTCCCGGGCAATTCTTCTCCGTTCCTCCTCCTCAGCCACCAGGTTTTGTCGGGCGAGCTTGCGCAACCTCTCACGTGCTTTTCTCAGGCGCTCGTAGAGTTTGGCGTGCTCAATGGCGATACCCAGTTGGTCGCCGATAGCGTACAATAAATACATATCAGAGGTGGTGAAGTGGCGCGGTATGCGGCTGGCCACATTCAGGACACCGAGTACCTTCTCTCTAGCCCG
>JBGPRB010000181.1:0-6052 GCA_041489355.1 Dehalococcoidia bacterium | reverse complement strand
GTCCGCGCCCGATTATGCGTTCTGCGGGTACTTATGGTTGGGGCGGCGCTGCCGGGACTACCTTCTTCGTCGACCCTAAGGAGAAGCTGCTGGCGGTCTGCTTTACCCAGGTACTTAATGCCATGATAATGCCGGGAAACAACTACCAGGAGGAGTTCGAGAGGCTGGTTTACCAGGGGCTGATTTAAGGTTTTCAAGCGAGGCAGGGTGGGTTATGCTGCGCTCGAATCAACCTACGCTAAACTTTTTTAAAAAGGTGGGTTACGCTACGCTACACCCACCCTACGCTAGACTACCAATAATGGCTTGAGAGATGTATAGTCTTAAATAGAGATTGCCGCGCCCCGATGAATCGGGGTCTCGCAATGACAATGGGGAAAAGGAGAGGAGTATTTTCCCTTTATCCCTCTTCCTGTAACAGCCTCTGGGCGGTAATGGCGGCGATAGCGCCGTCACCTACCGCCGTGACCACCTGCCGGGGCGAGCCGCTCCTGATATCGCCGGCGGCAAAGATATAAGGTACTTCGGTTTCCATTTTCTCGTTAACGATTACCTGCCCCTGCTTGTCCAGCGGCACGATGCCCTCCAGGTATCCGGTATTGGGCTCAAGGCCGACATGCACCAGGACGCCGTCCACTTTCAGAGTCTCTTTCTTATTGCCCGCCGCCAGCTTTATAGCCTCAACCTTATCCGTCCCGGTGATAGCCTCTACCATCATGCCGCAGCGGACTTCTATCTTCGGGTTAGCGGCAACTCTATCCTGAAGGACAGCGGTGGCGGTCAGTTTGGGCATAGCTTCGATGAGAATTACCTTCGACGCGATTTTCGCCATGTAAAGGGCCTCGGTAACGCCGGCATCGCCGCCGCCGCATACCGCCACCACCTTGCCGGTATAGTGGCCGCCGTCGCAGAAAGCACATTCGAAGACGCCTTTACCCGCCAGTTCCTCCTCGCCGGGGACGCCCAGCTTTTTATTCTTGGACCCCCCGGAGATAATGATGATATTGGTGGTAAAACCCTGTCCTCGGGAGCAGCCGACATACCGCGTGCTGGAAAAAAGCTCGATGCCGGTTACCTCGGCGGTTTCTATTTGAAGTCCATATTTCGCGGCCTGGCTTACCATTTGAGAAGCCAGCTGCGCGCCGGAGATGCCATCGGTGAAGCCGGGATAGTTCTCAATCAATTCTACATTCCTGATATAGCCCCCGGCGGTATCTTTATCGAGGAGGAGCGCCCGCCGGTTGGCCCGGCATAAATAAAGTCCAGCCGTCAGTCCCGCCGGCCCGCCGCCGATGATGACGACATCCCAGTCAAACATGTATTTCCTCCAGACTCATTATTTATTACGGCTACATGCGGGCATTTTCACGCTTTAAAAAGTTCAGGGAAGACCCGCGCCGGGGACTTTTACCATGACTGTCTCCACGCGGCCGCTGGCTTTAGCCCTGGCCTCATCATGATCCCATGTTTCGGCGGTAAGGATAAAGAGCGTGCGGCGGGCAGGTCCGCCAAGCATACAGGCGAAAGTCTGCTGCGATAGCTTTATGCGGCGCGTCACCTCACCACCTTCCCGGACGCGAATGACCTCGTTCCCACCTGGATTTGCAAGCCAGACGGCACCCTCGGCATCGAGACAGATACCATCGGGATGAACGTTACTCCCGAGTTCGGCCCAGACCCGCCGTCCTGACAGAGAGCCATCAGACTCAATGTCAAAAGCAGTAAGGCATGAGCCAAAGGATTCGGCGACTATCAGCGTGCGTCCGTCAGGGGTTATGACGGACCCATTCGGTAAAATCATACTAGTGGCCACAACGCGCATGTCTCCGCCCGGCGTGACCATTATAATTTCCGCCGGTCCGAGTTTAGACTGTTTCAAGTCTGTACCCAACCCGGAATTCCCGATGTAAGCCCGCCCGAGGGCGTCGACCACCATGTCATTGCAGTCGCCAGATGCAAGCCCACTCAAATCAGCGACTTCGGTGAGACCACCGGGGTCAAGTCGTAAAAGCCGCCTGTCAGTCATGGAAACCACTAGCAAGCGCCCGTCGGGAAGCCATCCCAGTCCGGAAGGTCGGCCCGGCACTTCCACGATTATCTCAGTCTTACCGTCGAGGCTGGCGGTCATCACCTGATGGGCGAACATATCAGAAAACCAGAGTTTACCATCGTGCCATCGCGGGCTTTCTCCAAACGCCAGACCTTCCAGCAAAACCTTTGTTTCAAGCGTCATGACGTTCTCCTCCTTTTTACGTGATATCCATATTCTTCCGCAGTAAACTCCGCTAGCCAGGGATTAGAATAAATTATCGAACGAATACTGACAGGACTCAGGCTCTCATACAGGTATTCCGGCGCTAGAGAGCACCGACAAGGTCGTCCATACCCAGAGAGGCCAGAGTCTTCTTCTTAGGAAGTCCTGTCTTATCGTCCCAGCCACGCAGCTGATAATATTCCTGCAACATACCTTTAAATTTATCGCGGTCGAGCATATTTCCAGCCATATCTACGGGTCTGGCGCCGGGGCCCGGCACAACCATTTTATCGCCGTGAATGCCGAATACAAACGGTTCGGTAAAGTTGAACTCCGGCGGGAAATCATCCTGAGGGACACGGTGACCCTCGCGCACCCTGATGAATCTCTGCATGTTGAAGATGCGCTCCGCAAAAGGTCCGAGTTCCCCGGCAGGGATTCCGGTCACCGCGTTAAAGATTTTTCCTTCCAGGTCGGGGTCGCCTACGCCATCGGGAGTGCTGAAAGAATAGGTAATCGGCCAAACGTAGTCGCACAATCCCAGGCTGTCCCTGAGGTAAGTCCGGTTCTGTATATTCCTGGCCGCCATAGCTTTACCTTCGTAGGTTGTCTGGTCGGCAGCAGCCTCGCTGCCCCAGAAAAGTCGGGCGATCTTCAGATATGATTCCGGGGTAACAGGAGATGATTTCGGGTCGGCCTGATTCATACTCCACGGCATACGGGCGTAGCCCATTTCGTGGACGGTGATGGGATGCATCCTGTTTTCGAAAGGATAAAGCAGCGCGTGGGCCAGGTAAGCCCGGGGCGGGACGCCGTCATGCGAGCCGATGGGAGCTATATTATGGGTGAACCTGGCGCGCGCCTTTTCCGACACCTTATCACGGACCCGTATCATACCCTCAGCCAGAATATCCCCGAACCCCTCCCGGTGAGCTATAGAGTACAGCAGCTTTTCCAGGAACTCCCGGGTGCCTATTTTAGATAGCGGCAGGCCGGTTTCAGCCTCGGTAAGGGCGCCGGACTGGTAACAGGCGTAAAGCCAATCAACCATACTCTGGAGTTCGAAGGTATCAATAGAATAGTCGTTAGCCAGGGTAGGAGCATCGAACAAAGTTTTGATAGGTTCATCTTCATGGCCAAAAATCCACGGCAGGTAATACTCCATAGCCTGACAGCCGCGGAGTCCCTCCAGCTTGGGGTCGTTACCGAAACGGTAGATGTACTTGGAGCAATACAGTCCGCATTGATAGCAGTGTCTTTGCCCCAATGGCGCCAGGACATGGCCATGATTGGTCATGCCTAACCTGGGGGTGACGGCCAGGCTGACGGTCTTTTTAATCTGAAGGGTGTAGCGGTTAAGCTCCTTGAGTCGGGACGGGTCGGCTACGGTGGGACTTCCCGTGCCTCTGACGGCGATAGCCTTGAGCTTCTTGGAGGCCATAACGGCGCCGAAACCGGCGGTAACCGCGGCCAGCTGGGAGCCAAAAAGAACCGCCGTTCTGACCAGGTTTTCGCCGGCGATGCCGGTGGTGGCAAAGCGTATCTTATCACCGTGGGCCTGCCGGAGCATTTCTCCAACCTCGTAAGCGCCTTTGCCCCACAGTGTCGAAGCATCCCGAAGCTCAGCCTCGCCGTTGTTTATCAACAGGTATACGGGTTTCGGGGCGCGTCCATCGATGACGATGCCGTCCCATCCTGCTTTCTTCAATTCGGCGGGGAAAAATCCTCCCATGCTGCCATAGCAGTATCCTTCCGGGTAAGCCATAGGGGACTTGCCGGAAACGGACATTCTGGCGGCTCCCTGAGCGCCGGTGGCCAGAAGCGGCCCGGTCATAAAAATGAGCCGATTCCCCGGGTCGAAGGCTTTAACATCAGGCGTTACCTTTTCCCAGTAGAGCCGGGAGGCGAGGCCGCGCCCTCCCAGGTATTTCTCAGCGTATGGCTGTGTCGGAATTTCACTTATTTTAGAACTGTTCAGGTCGACATGTAGAATCTTGCCCATCCAACCGTTCATAAAAATACCTCCTTAACAAATAACTATAGTTTATCAGGGGAAGCCCCGTGTTGCCAAGTTAAAGAAAATTGTTATCTACCTCGGAGTCCAGAGAGGTCCAGCGCCACGCCGAACAACTTCTTGGGGTACTTTGATGTGCACAAAAAGGTTGAATACTACCAGTGACTAATTTCTATCGCTTTATTATCCCTGTCTCTTTATTGACGGAATTAAAAGAATGTTTCAGGTTCTTTTCGCTCGCGTAAGCCCTTGCTCATAAATTCCACTATATTTTGTAACCGCGGACTATCCATAACTCTTGCCTGAGTCGGACAATTTTTAACACAGGCGCAGCATAAGATGCAGGCATCCATGTCGGTCATCACTGTATCGGTTATCGTAATCGCTGCGGTCGGACAGACTGTAACACAGGTTTCACACTTTGTACATAGCGTTTCTTGAGTAGCCGGATATGTCTGTAATATGTCCTTTGCGCCCGGAAGTTCTATATAGGGGAAGTTTCCGGGTACCTGTAGCGCGGGTATATCACCAACCGCCTTAATTCCCTTTAAACTCTCCCGTATCTTTTTCCCGAATTCTCCTGCTTTCTTCAGGTCTTCTTCATCAGGCCTTCCGCTAGCTATTGGCGCATTGTCTCTGGAAAATGTATGCTCGCCAATAAAAGCCCCGGCAGCAACAGGTTTGAAGCCTATTTCCACAGCAAGGTCATTTAACTCTAAAAGGGCATCATCATACTTCCTGTTGCCATACACGACGACGATTACTGCTGGCGTATTATTGGCCTTGAGTCTGCGTAACCTGTGGACTGCATCAACCGGGACCCGTCCGCCATATACCGGTGTTCCTATAATGATTAATTCATCTTGAAGTTCCTCAAACCGGCACGTTCTTGCTTCAGGCGGTGTTAAATCAAGATGGTCTACCATTTCACCCTGAATCGCTTCTACAATACCTTCTAAGACTTTTTTTGTTGTTCCGGTAGGTGAAAAATAGACCAGTTTTACCGATGTGATATTCACAATCCTTTTCCTTAAAGTACTCTGTTTTTAGTATTGCTCTCTGAAGAGGAATGTTTTATAGTACGGCATTCCTTCGTTTCTCGATTTTTAGTATTTTTACCGGAATTTTTTCCCGGGATAGGCTTTTCCGTCACGCAACTCGATGTAGTTGACTTCGGCAAGTTCATCCAGCATTAACTGCACAATGACGTTGTAAAGCGGGGGATGAATTTCATCCCTCTCGAAATCGGTAAATTCTTTCAAGATTTCATCCACAGTCATGCCGGGATTCTTCTTGACTTTTTCCAGTATGCTCATCTCCCTTTTATAATAAGGGAGGGTATAGCCACCGCTGGCAAGGTCAACCGCCTCGACGGAGAAATAGGCGGAAGTCCGGCAGTCGGCGCAGCCGAAGCCTGAGCCCCCTACAAGGCCAGCCGGACGCCGTGTAGTAACGACGACCGCCGATTTGCCACCCGAGCCTGCCGGCGCCTCTTTCAATGGCCTGAATCCGATGCCGTCATATATCTTCATCGAAGGGTCTTTAGCATCCAGTCCGGCGTATTTAAATAGAATACGTTCGTAAGGGTGTCCGGCGGCAAAGAAGGTATGCCAGACAACGGGAACCATGGTGAGGAGAACGCCCGGGCAGATTCTACCCTCGATTCTCTCGCCGTCATAGGTGAACTCCTCGCCGATTTTATAGTCGAAGTGACAGGGAAACTTTTCGACATCGTTCATGAACCCAATCAGTTTACCTTTGACTTTAAACATATAAGATACCTC
>JBGPRB010000180.1:0-6091 GCA_041489355.1 Dehalococcoidia bacterium | reverse complement strand
GCAACTGGTCATAAGCTACGCCGAGAAAGAGGAACGCGAATACATCGTCTCGTCTACCGCCAGTATCTGGGTGCAAACCGGTGACCAGATAAAAGCCGGCCAGCAGTTGACCGACGGCTCCATCTACCCCCATGATATACTGCGCATACTCGGCAAAGACGCCGTCCAGCAATACCTGGTTGACGAGGTACAGAAGGTCTACCGCTCCCAGGGCGTGAACATTAACGATAAACACATCGAGGTTATCGCGCACCAGATGCTGACCAAGGTACGCATCGATTCCGCCGGCGATACCGACCTTGTACCCGATGAACTCGTCGATAAGTTTGTCTATGAAGACACCAATGCTAAAGTGCTGGCCGAGGGCGGTGAACCAGCTACGGCTCATACTGTCATGCTGGGCATAACCAGAGCCTCGCTGAGCACCGATAGCTGGCTGGCGGCGGCATCGTTCCAGGAAACCACCAGAATCCTCACCGAAGCCGCTGCCAACGGAAGGATAGATAGGCTGGTCGGACTTAAGGAAAATGTCATTATCGGCAAGCTGATTCCGGCCCGCTATCTCAAGGAAGAACAAGTAGCTGAATTAAAGGCCGGTGAGGAAGACGAAGCGCTAAGGTTGCTGGCCAGCCTGGCCGAACCGGCAGAAGCCGGGCCATCAGGTGGCGGTGAGGCAGTGGCAGAAGCGCCTGAGCAACCGGAAAATATAGCGGAAACTATCGAAGCACCAGTCATCGACATAGCCGGGGAAGAAAAAGAGGAATAATCCGCGGGGTGTCCCAATAACCCCAGTCTATCGAGGGGGTGAGACGAAATAGCTCGCATCATATCGGGTAAACCCAGCGCCGAGGACGCACCGCTCGATACCAGTCTTAGACCCCGGAGCCTGACCGACTTCATCGGACAGGATAAGACGAAGGAAAACCTCAAGATAGCCATTACTGCCGCTAAAGGCCGGGGTGAGTCTCTGGACCACGTCCTGTTTTACGGGCCGCCCGGCCTGGGCAAGACCTGCCTGGCGAATATCATTGCCGCCGAAGTAGGCGTTAATATCAAAACGACATCCGGCCCGGCCATTGAGCGCACCGGAGATTTAGCCGCCATCCTGACCAACCTGCGCAGCCACGATATCCTCTTTATCGATGAAATACACCGCCTTAACCGAACGGTAGAAGAGATACTGTATCCGGCGCTGGAAGACTTCGCCCTGGATATCATCATCGGCAAAGGCCCCGGCGCCAAAAGCCTGCGGCTGAGCCTGCCCGCCTTTACCCTGATTGGCGCCACCACACGCTACGCCCTGCTCAGCCCACCCCTGAGGGATAGATTCGGCGCGGTTTACCGCCTCGATTTTTACGACGCAGCATCACTGGAAAAAATCATCGAACGCTCCGCCCGGATACTCCAGCTAGAGGCGGAGAAAGAAGGACTGAAGGAAATAGCCCGCCGCGCCAGGGGCACGCCACGCGTGGCCAATCGACTGCTCAAGAGGGTCAGGGACTATGCCCAGGTCATGGCCGACGGCACCATCACACAAAAAGTTACCAAAGAAGCCCTCGCCAAGCTGGGGATAGACCTTATCGGGCTGGATGAAATCGACCACAAGGTGCTGCACACCATCATCGAGAAGTTTAATGGCGGACCGGTAGGACTGGACACCATAGCGGCTTCCATCAGCGAGGATGCCGATACCATCACGGACGTTTACGAACCCTTCCTCATGCAGCTTGGTTTCCTGGAGCGAACGCCACGAGGTCGCATGGCCACCCGCCTGGCCTACGAGCACCTCGGCCTGCCATATAACAAAGAGAAGCCACCGCAGCCGAGTTTGTTGTAAAAGCCGCCTCAAAGACGCATCTCTACATCTCTATTCAGAATAATTTGAAAATATATTTGTCATTTAATGTAATATATACTTGACATTTTGAATAATTTGTTTTACAATATGTTTTGTATAGATTACTAATAAAAGGAGGTAAATAAAAATGTCTGTGAGTCAAAAAACCGCCTGGGCACAACTAGGGATATTCGGGGCACTGGTCATCGGCTGGCTGGCGCTCTTCCTGGCCAATGGAACGATTTTCTACTGGCAGGACAACACCATGAAAATGACCTTCTACTGGCTCTGCGCCGCCGCCTTCGCCGGACTGGTCATCATGAATATTGTTGCCAGTATCCTGAAGAACCACACCAAAGCTGTCACCGACGAGCGGGATAAAGCTATCTTCCGAAAAGCCTCTCTCTGGGCGACGGGGACTTCCTACACAGTCGTTGTTGCCCTGCTGCTGGTACTCGCCATCACTTACATGAACGGTGGCAGTGAGACAGTGCCCGTTAATTTCCCGCTCTTTATCGTCATCGTTGGTGGAGTAACTTTAATACTTACCCAAGCCATCACGGCGTTAGTAGTGTACGGTCGAAAGGTGAACCATGCCGAAAGCTAGGATAAGCAATCGTATCAGAAGATTGCGATTCGACCACAATGAGATGACGCAGGAAGAACTGGCGAGCCGCGCCGGCTGTACCCGGCAGACAATCATCGCCCTGGAGCAGGGAAAATACGTGCCGTCCATCGAGTTGGCTTTTAAAATTGCCCGGGTTTTCGGGGTGACGGTGGAAGAGGTTTTCCAGTACGAAGAATAAGACTGGCAATAAAATACTATCATGGATATACTTATTATAGGAGACTAGGTCACGAAGAATGAATAAAGTCCTCATTCACGTATGCTGCGCCCACTGCGCCGCCTATACCGCCGAATACTGGCGGCAACAGGGTTATGAAATCGGTGGCTTCTGGTACAACCCTAACATCCACCTGTACACGGAGCACCAGCAACGTCTGGAAAGCATGAAAACACTGGCGCAAGAGATAGAACTGCCTTTAACAATTGCTGAGGGCTACGACATGGTAGAATATTTCCGCCGCGTGGCCGGCCACGAGGAAGAGCGCTGCCGGTATTGCTTCGACCTCCGTTTGACAAAGACGGCGGAAACGGCGCGCGAGAAAGGCTTCAACGCTTTTACCACCACCCTGCTCATCAGCCCCCACCAGAAGCACGAATTGATTCAAGAAACAGGCAATAGAGTTGCCGGGGAACAGGGCGTGGAATTCCTTTATGCCGACCTGCGGAAACGCTACACGGACAGCCGCCACATCACCAAACCGATGAATCTCTACCGCCAGCAGTACTGCGGCTGTATCTACAGCGAGTGGGAACGCTATACTAACATCAAAACAGAATGATGTAAAAAAATGGAGCCCCGATAAATCGGGGCTCCCCGTATATTTTCGCACTTCCCAATATGCTTTTGGTCTTTATCTTCTCATCAGTCGGCTATGTCATAAGCTAATTGGACATTCGTGGTTATTTCCATCTCGCCAGGGCTAACGGGAGTTGCCACCGGAGCCGGGGCTCCCTCGGCCTTGGCCGCCATGTCCGTGCGATAAATCGGGCCCGGCATATAAGAATTCTCGGAAATATAGGTCGGTTTGCCCAGTTTGACGCCAGCCGTATCGGCCAGCTTCTTCGCCTTGGCGGCAGCATCGGCTACCGCCAGCTGCCTGGCCTGTTCGTAGAAAGGCTTGGGGTCATCAACCGTAAAACCGATGCTGTTAATACGGGTAAAGTCGCCACCGGCGGCGGTAACGGCATCAATAACGCTACCAGCCTTGTCCACATTCCTTATCTTGGCAGTGACCATGTTAGACACCAGGTAGCCAATCGTAATCTCCTGCTGTTTGTTATCGTCCCACCGGGTCACCTTCTGGATGTTGAAAGACTGGGTCTGAATATCTTTCTCGGCAACTCCCCCGCCTTTCAGGGCAGTCATTACCTTGTCCATCGCGGCAGCAGCCTCGGACTGAGCCTGAGCCACGCTGACCTCCTGAGCCTGAATGCCTAAACTCAGGATAGCTACATCGGGCACAGCATTTACTTTACCCTCGCCGTTGACCCATATCCCTTTTTGCTGGCTGTTCAAATCTATCTTAAAACTACCACCGGTTAAAGACGTACCTTCTGAGCTGCAACCAGCCAGAGCCATTATTGATCCCAGCATCAATACCACACCGATTACTACCAACCAGATTTTCTTCATTGTATAACCTCCCTTTTTTCTTTCCACATATATATAACGAAAAAGTCACCGCCGGGTTAGCGGCGAATTTTCTTTTTAATGTTTTTTACGATGGTACGCTCATTTTTAACGCCAGGGAATAACATACATCCCATCTTCAAAATAGCCTATAACTAACAGAATGAATGTAATTAATGTCACAATCGGGCGGATACAGACTGATAATTATGTTGCAGGATGCTCCGTTAACCTAGTGCAGATTCTCCAGGGCTTGCTCGTAACCTCTATCGGCGACCTCAATCGCCTGTTCCAGTGCTAGCCTGAGTGATTCCGATACTTTTTCCAGGTGGTCCCGTAAAGCCTTAGAGTTCTTCGCAGCCTTTTCAGATAAGATTGTCCTCAGCTTTTCCTGCTTATCAGATTTTTCGCTTTCGTCTTTGGTAACGCGTTTATTTTCCGGCACAACTCCCTTAACCGATGCCGGGGGTATGGTTATTACGGGCGCTTGCTCCTCCGGCGTTGGTGCCTGCATCAGAGAGGGTGCTTCTTCAACCGATTGGGCTGGTCCAGGGGCTGGTGTTGGTGCCGGGGCTGCTGAAGGTGCAGTAGCGGGGACAGGGGCTTCTCTCAATTGCGCCTTCGGCGCTGCCTCGGTGGGCGCTGGTGCCGGCGCCTGCAAGGTAGCTACCCCCGCATTCTCCGAAGGTCCCGCACCAGACCCAGCCAGATTAGCCATAGCTATCAATTCGTTATTCATACGCTCCGTAGTCTTTTCCACCTGCTCAACCTTGCCCTTATCCGCCATCTTGATTATTTCGTCCACCCTCTTATCGGCAAACCGGGCATACAGCTCTGCCTTATCCAGAGCCGATGGGGTAAACGCCATCTGTATCGACTCAGTTGCCAGCTTCACCCGGTACAGCGGCTCATCCGGCAGGCTGCTACTGGCGGCCGTTACGGTGCCGCTACCGACCATTAACAGGCCGATAATAAGAGCCACCGGTGCCATCCAGCGAACCTGCCACCTGAAGAAACTCCGTCTACCTTTCGGTTGTGTGTCACGGATGGCCGCCTGGAACTCATAACCGGCCCTCTGCCGGAACTCAGGGCGCGGTCCGATGGCTACCGCCTTTCGGGTCTCCAGCGCCGTTCTGAGCAGCGGCTCAAGCTCGGCGGCATGTTCAGGATGCCTTGCCAGGCACGCCTCAATATCCTCTCCCTTAATCACCCACTCGAGGCATTTATCCAGAATATTTTCAAATTCACTCTCTCTACCCATTACACCACCTCCACCGACAGCGCTTTACGCAGGGCGACTATAGCGCTGTGCTGCAATGCTTTAATCGCTCCTTCACTTTTTCCCATAACCCCGGCGACCTCAGCGATGGACAGCTCACCGGCAAAACGCAGCGAAATAACCTCCTGTTGCGCCGCGGTCAGCTTCTTCGTCGCCACAACCAGCTCTTCAATTTCCATTTTACGCTCGGTTACATGCTTCGGGTCGCTGTCAGCATCGGCCTTCGATATCGACTCATCAAGAGGTACGGAGGCATGCCTCGACTTCTTTCTCAGGTAATCAACTATCTGATTGTGTGCGATACGATACAGCCATGAGGCGAAGGGCATGCCCTTCCATTTGTAGGAAGAGATAGACTGAAGGGCATTCAGAAAGACCTGCTGAGTCATATCCTCTGCCTCTGTCCTGTCTCCTATTTTGAGAACTATATAACGATAAATCTTATCGAAGTTCTCCTCATATAATTGAGTTAAAGCCGCCTGGTCGCGCTGCTGCGCCCGCCGGACAAGGCTCTCCTCATCTTGCACCTGACAACTCCCGGCCGGCTGGGCTGCGGCTAAATCCTTTTCCAGCCGGCAATTTTGGCGTTACCCTGTGCATATAGTATAACGAATGAAATGTCAAAAAGATAGTTACTAATTTAGATGTGCCATTATAAAATAGAATGTGCTAAAATTGCAGAATAAGCGTCATTCATCCAAAAACCAGAAATTAATT
>JBGPRB010000179.1:0-6217 GCA_041489355.1 Dehalococcoidia bacterium | reverse complement strand
CACCCACCACTGTCCCTGGCAATGTCACAGGGCTGGACGCCGATACCCTCGGAGCACCGAAGCACACCATCGTAAAGCAGTTTTATTAAAAGACTATTCCTTTCGCCACACCGTTTCTGCTGGCTGATAACCTCCACCATCAAGCGAATGTCTGCGAGAGACAGGTGCGGTACATAATCAGCGGCGCTAGCCTCTGAACGCTGGATTGCGGACACTTGAGAAGTTTTGTTGCGTAATGCGGTATTGCCCGCTCTTACAGTCAAAGCTGTCTCATTCTTGCCGTCTGCCATTTAATCCCCTGTTTTTCAACAAAGTCATATCTTTTGTTGCATTTTTATTTAACACTTCTGAATGTGTCAACCCATTTGTTTTCAGAATTTTATAAACGAATGCACAGGAGCACCCTAAAGATTTGGCCGCCTCGCGCACGTTACCCTGAAGCCGTAAAGCGTCACAAATTTTTATGACGCCAATGTTTAACGGTCTGCGACCTAAACCATTTATCTCTACCGTTCCCCCACAATGCGGGCAAACTATCACCTTCACCTACCACAATCCTTATATCCACACGGACATAGGAGCTCACCACCCCGGTGAATAAGTCCACTCATTAAAGCCACAAGCCGGGCAGCCCGGCATCTTGGTGGTGGCGTTTGCGTCAGGGTTTTGGGTGTTGTGCGTAATTGAAGCTATTGCGTCAGGGTTACCAGTGTTTTTTTCGTATTTAATACCCATATGTATATTATTGTCCCCTCTCGCGTGCCCCTTAGATAGAGAAAAAACGTTGACATCCCTGACATCCCTGACGGAGATTTTTATCCCCTGCCATGCCGTTACCCTTTTCCCGTCCAATTCCGGTCTGGTCGAACTAATCCTATACCCCGCCTGGTTTTGCAGGCTCCGCGCAAAGGAATTTGGTTTACTTACCGGTAAGCATTGTGCCACGCAGTATTCTTGAAAAGCGTCATAAAGAGCATCTTTGGTCACCCAATCTTTAGGGCTGACCTCTACGCAATCCTGTAAGAAGGCATACACCGGGTCTGCGGCTCGCAGGTAATACTCGGTGGTGGCTTCGACGCTCTTATCGTAAGAAAAGCGCTCAGCAGTCCTCAGCCTGGCGAGGCCGTCTAGTGCGATATTCAAGAATCCCGATAGTTCCGCCGGAGTAGTTAACTTGTCGATGATATTAATGTCCTTTTTGTCCTCTGATATCTGATTCGGGAAGTCCAGAATAATCCAGCGCCTCCAAAAGGCATAACTATCTTCGTCCTGTACCTTTGGCGGCTTATTGGCTGAAAATATCAGCTTGGCATAATTCACGAATGAGTAGTAATCCCCAAATTTCTTTTCAGTCCCGATGGTATCCCCCCCGGTGAGCATCTTAAAGGCGGAAACCATATTCAGGCTTTGGCTAGGCAAGTCTGCGAATATATTAGCCAACTTCCCCTCAAGCGCCGACATGGCGAAGCGGTTTAACTCCAGCGCGTGCCATGGTACGTTTGAGCAGTTCTCGGCACCTATAAAGGCTTTTAATAGGGATAGCTCGGTGCTTTTACCCTGGTCACCGCCGCCCATAATGAGAATAGCCTTTTGAATTGAATTATCCGGCGTTAGACAGTACCCGGCTATTTCTTCCACCACCGGGATATCCTGGCTATGGTGTACCTCGGCCAAGAATTTACGAATTACCGGGCAGTCTGCGTTAGCATCGTACGTTACTGGTATCCTGATGGTAGATAGATAATCTGGCGTATGTGGCCGCAGTTCGCGTGTTCGCGTGTCCAGCAGCCCATTTATTAAGTTAAGTGTGAGCTTATCGGCGTTGAAGGCTTTGCGGTCAACGTAGGAGCTCCTGGTAATATGCCCTATGATTTCGTTTACCTTGTGTTCGGTCAAGAGCGCGCTTACCCCTACACGGCGCTGGCACTCTGACTTTATGAAACGCTTGCCTTGTGGCTGATAATAGCCGTCTCGGTATATCAAAACTTCGTCATTATCGCGAAGCGCGGCAAAGTGGAAGTCTGCCAGCAGGTCATTGATTAGCGCCTCGATGTCAAGCGTTTGTTTTCCCTTGTCGTCCGTTATGATGTAACTGTTCTACTCCGGCTCCGGTACGGCCTCGCCGTCATACAATGGCGCGGCGTCCAGCACAGCCCGCACATCTTCGGCAGTATGCCCCGCGGCTATATAATCGTAACTATCGCCTTTTTCTGGCACTCCTGGCCAGTCTACCATGTAAGGAATTTTATCCATGCACTTAAGCCTGGCGGCTATCCGTGTCATGTGTTGGTGCCCCGGCTGGTCGTTATCGCGGCATAGGAATATGCGTCCTTTGCGCTCTGCCAGTGGCTTGAGTGATTCTGTAGACGGTGTACCGGCGGCTCCGGTGACAGTGCCCACGGCGGTAAAGCCCAGGGCTAAGAGTGAATCGGTTGGCTTTTCGCCCTCTGAAAGTAGTACATCGGCGTCCGCATCGGTCAGTAGTTCAGCGGCATATAGCGGCAAGTCGGCAGTCGGCAGCCCATCCAGCCCCGCTTTGCCCTGGCGCTCCCATTCCACAACTTTTTTAGCCCCGTCACGTTCCAAGCGCTTATGTGTAGCCATGCCGCCGATGTCCCAGCGCCTTGTTTCGGAGAAACCGTCCACCCGGTGCCCATTGTTGTTTATCACTCCCAGCAGTACCCCCAGGTGCCAGTAGTTACCAGATTCCCCGCAGGCCCGGCATATCCAAACTGCTTTCGCTGCGTTGTAGTTCGCCGAAGGATTTGCATCGCCGTGCTTGTGCACTGCACTGTTCGGGCACTGGAAGCGTATCTCTGCACCCTGCTTCTTACCGCCCCGAGCCATCACGGCGGCTTCGACTTGTGATTTAAGGTCGGTCATTCCTACCCCCTCGCTTTTGTTTCTGAGATTAACCGCGCTCAAAACTTACACCACTCCGCACGCTGGTGAGGCTTTCCCGAGTCACGATGTATGTCAACCGTCAATCTGGTCGGCTTGTTAGTCTTAGCTTTTTCTGTCTGTCTTACCATCGTGGCTGCCTTTTATGACCTGGAGAATGCGCTCAAGAAGCTCAGGGGATGGTCGCCGCCTTCCTGCTTCGATTTCGGATAGTCTATTTGCCAGTATCCCGATACTCTTGGCTACATCATATTGGCGTAGACCAGCTCTTATACGGGCAATTTTAATTTCTACTCCTCCTGGATAGGTAGCATTTTGCGATATTGGCATGACCCCCCTCCGCTTTCTATTGCATCAACTCGTGTTACTGCATATAATTAGTGTAAGATTTTCTTCTACGATTATCTCCACTGTTTCTCTCAACTTCTCTCACTTTTTTCTCGCGAATCGGAGACATAAAAATGGGTACGAAGCAAGATTGGCCAGACAGAGTTAAGATTTGGGAATTGTACTACCTGAAAAAAACGGCCATAGATAGGATTCGCCAAGAGTTGAGTGAGAGGCCAGACGGTGTAGCACCAAGCTGGGATACAGTCAACCGGGTAGTCAATGAGTTTCTGTTCTTAACTCGGGCTCAGGTAAGACAACTATCGGATGTCTTGCAAGAGCGCTGGCGAGAACTTCAATCTGAAGCCGAGCAAGAGGCGCCAAAAGATGGAACCCTAAACCCACGATTGCTGAAGCACTTCGACGACCTTGCTGAAGTAGCGAAGACGCTCTATGAAGTTCAACAGTACATTTTCAGCTATGATGAAGGTGAGACCTTCAAAGTAATTGAGTCTCCATTTATGTTAGGTTTCTTCTCTTTTCAACCGCCGCCGAAAAAACAACCATTGCTGCCTTCCTTCGTGGATTGTAGCGTATCAATAGATTGTCCCGAAGTGGAATATTTTTTTGAGCATTTGCGTCAAGAGTTTGCCAAGCTGAGTCTGAAGGGTTGGAAAGAGTTAATAACTGCCCCTAAATCGTTGCCACAAGACGTTATTGACCGAATCAGATCCCTTGGAAATACCGCAAGATTCACCTTCTGCCCTAACTGCCAGGTATGCAAGGATTTGATGGCTTAACAGTCACTAAAAAGGTCCGTTAGATTCCACTAGTGAGCCCTAAGCTTGATGCTGCCGAAGAATAAAGGAACCTTTTTACCAAAGTAACAAATCGCTAAAAAGTGCAACGCAAGACTGAAACAACTTCCTGTGTAGACCGTCAGCGATAATGGGACACAAAATAGGTCAAGAAAACCGTACAGTGGGGGCACTTTCTTACCCCCCCCCCCTTATTTATTTCAGTCTAACATTAAAGTTGGACTGATTTCTGGGGGGCAGGTCAGGCCGAAACGGCTACTCCCACTAATCCCACGAAAAGTGAAACTTGGGAACCGCAAATCACACGACTTAAGGTATCTCTACCCATGGCGCTGGATGTTGCTTTATCGAACAGTTTACCAGGCTGTCCAACCTCCGTCGACCACCAATGAAGCTCCGGTAATATAACCCGACTCATCCGATGCCAAGAATAAAGCGGCGTTGACAACATCCTCCGGTTTACCTATTCGCCGAAGCAGTATCTTGGATGAGACTAACTCCTTGACTCTGGGATTTTCCTCTAAACCCTTTTTGTCGGGGTTCGAAATCATTCCAGGTACAATAGCATTAGAGCGAATGCCATGAGGCGCGAGCTCATATGCCATCGACCTGGATACGCCCAGGACCCCGGCTTTGGTAGCGGCGTGGGCAAAGGCCCCGATGACGGGTTGTCCGGCAATAGCCGCTATGGCGGAGATATTAATGATGGAGCCTCCACCGGACTTAATCATCAGCGGGACGGCGGCTTTCACAACGTAAAAGATCAAACTGAGCTCATTATCAATCGTGAATTGCCAATCTTCCTGAGACATCTCAGTTAGCATGGCAAAACGGGGAGCAGAAGCATTGTTATAAAGGATATCAAGCCGGCCATAGGTCTCCTCGGTCAGATTCACCAATTTTTTAACCTCATCCGGTTGGCAGAGGTCAAGCGGCTCAATGGACACCATCTCTCCGCCGTTTTCGCGCACCCGGCGTACGGTTTCCCGGTTACCCCCGGCATTCAGGTCGCACCCCACGATTTTAGCGCCCTCTTTGGCAAATCGTAAGGCGGCGACCCGTCCCATTCCCTGCGCTGTGCCGGTTATCAGCGCGACCTTATTTTCTAATCGTCCTGCCATCCTAACACTTCTCCTCCAAAAAATTATTCATGCTATCTCCTCTTCTTTCATCAGGAAGAACTCAACGAGGAGAGTAATGTCTAAGTGTCTCGGGAGATAAAGCGGGATTCCTTTCGAAGCCGATTATTTCTCTTATATAGCATTTTCTAGGATTAGCGCTCACCTGAAGAATAACAGCCGAAGCAATCCCGGCCATAGCAAGGATAGTTGTACCCTCAGGAATAAGGCCATTTTTGACGGCAATTATCGAGCATCCAATGGAGACTCGGACTCCCTGGCTCATCATGTTCAAAGGAGATAAATCTGCCCCGGCATCGACATCTAAGAGGTCTAGGTGTGAAGGGAGCCCAAAAATAGTTAATTTAGTTCGCGCAGCCCTATAGTCCTCGTTCCCCGCCAGAGTTGTCTTGAAGTTAAAATAATCGGGCATCAAATAGCAGACTTTTACTCCTTCTTTCTCCAGTTCCTTCTGGATCTCTTCGGTAAGTGGACGCAGTGCTTCTGTACCTCCCAGTTTTAGCTCTCCTTTCAAACTCAAAGACGACCCAACTTTAGGATTGGTTACAGCTACAACGTTGAGGCGGGCACCTTTGGTGACTTCCTGGAATTTCCTGAATGTATACCCGCTAGACCAGGCTATCACGACAGTTTGTATTCCTGTCTCTTCCAACCTCTTTTTGACAACCTTTAACATCTCGTCAGTATTTTGCCGTTCCCGTTTTTCGAAATACACTATTTCTCGGACTTCCATTCTTTTCTCCTTTATAATATTGAATAATTTCCTTCAGAATTATCCTGATTCGTAAGGGCTTTAGTCAAGAGTTTAACTTAAAGTTTTCTAATTTATTTACCGAAACTGAGAAATTCCAGTGTAATTCCGTCCGGGTCTCGAACATAAGTAAAGGCAGCCTCTTCGCCGGGCATGCGTTGCAGCTTTAGAACAAATTCAAGTCCTTCTTTTTCGAAACGGTTAGCTATTTCGGGTACGTTTTTACACATCAGGCAGGTTTGAAGGTAACCAAAGTCACCCCATAAGGTATAAGACGGGAT
>JBGPRB010000178.1:0-6280 GCA_041489355.1 Dehalococcoidia bacterium | reverse complement strand
TTTCAGAAAATACTCGTCAATATCCGGTCTTGTCTGCTTTTTCATTTTATTTCAGAAATAATCCTTTCTACCTGCTGCTTCAGGTCGTTCAGCGATGACCCGTTGAGGATAGTAAAATCGGCCATGGCAATCGGCCCACCCTTGTTGAGGTTCTCGATTTCAGCGCGGTCGCGGCTGGCGGCTTCTTGCGGCGTCAGCGGCCGTACATTACGGCTGCCCAGGCGGGTATACCTGTCTTTCGGCGACGACCACACCGCCACGACGATAAAATTATCTCCGTAACGGTTTTTAAGACAGGTGTATTCCTCCCAAGAATAAAGCCCGTCCACCACCACATGGGAGACTTTCAGGGCAACATCGATGCGGGGGAGGCTCATTTCAGCGTAAGCTGCCATGCCGTGCTCTCTTCTGATACGCTCCCTGACCGGGCGCTCGTTCTCCTCAGTTAGCTTAAGGCCCTGCTTTTTGACTTCCTCATCGGTAATGTCACCGAACCTGACCGTAGCAAAGCCTTTTTCCTGGAAAATCCTGGCAACCTCGGATTTACCGGAGCCGGTCATACCGACAATCGAGACGACTTTCATACGGTTCATTATAAGCGGTTATCCCCGAAAATAACAACGTTATGCTATACTACATGGTATGATGAGCGAGCCGGAAAACATCAATTTGGCCAAGAGTATAAAGGAACATCTGCCCGCCGAACTTATCGACTTTATAAGGAAAGCCGGCGACATAGCCGAGAAACAGCAGCAGCGCCTCTACCTGGTCGGCGGGGTAGTGCGCGACCTGCTCCTGGAACGGAGCAATTACGACCTGGATATGGTGGTGGAGGGGGACGCCATCAAGCTGGCGCAGGAAATGACACAAATATATCAAGCTCAAGTCACCACACATACCCGCTTCGGCACGGCCAAACTCCGGTGGCAGAAAAGGAGCGCCGACCTGGCTACGGCCCGCGCTGAGACCTACGCCCGGCCCGGGGCACTGCCCACGGTGAAACCCGGCACCATCGTCGATGACCTCGCCCGGCGCGATTTTACCGTCAACGCCATGGCTATCGGGCTTAACCCCCGCCATTACGGGGAACTCATCGACCCCTACGATGGCAGGCAGGACATAAAAAAGAGGCTGGTGCGAGTGCTGCACGATAAAAGCTTTATGGACGACGCCACGCGCATCTGGCGCGCCCTGCGCTACGAGCAGCGACTTATCTTTCGGATAGAACCAAAGACTCTCAGGCTTATTGAACGCGATATAGATATGCTGGCCACCATCAGCGGCGACCGCATCCGCCATGAGCTGGAGCTTGTCCTGAAAGAAGAGCTGCCGGAGAAAGCGCTCCAACGGGCCGGCGAGCTCGGCGTGCTGGCCAAACTGCACCCATCATTGAAGGGGGACGACTGGCTGGCGGAAACATTCGCCGCGGCGCGCGAGCGGTGCCTGCCGGATGAGCCGAATACACAACTCTACCTGGCGCTGATGTGCTACCGCCTGACCGGTGACGATATCGATAAGCTGATATCTTATCTCAGGCTGCCTAAAGCAACGGCACAGGTGCTGCGGGATACTTTATCTATCAAGAATAAAATGAATGAGCTATCCACGCTGGGGCTGGCGCCGAGCGTTATCTACGACCTCCTGCACGGCTACGGCCTTACATCTTTTACAACCAACTTGCTGGGGGCCGGGTCGGAGACAGTGGCCGAGCATATCGATCTTTACCTGAACGTGCTGAGACACGTTAATCCCGTCCTCACCGGCGAAGACCTTAAAAAGCTGGGCGTCCCGAAGGGGCCAAAGATTAAGGAGGTCTTGCAGCTTCTCCGCGAAGCGATACTGGATGGTAAAGTGACAAGCAGGAAAGAGGAGGAGGGGATGGTGAGGGGGTGGTTAATAAAATTAAACGTTTGAGTATCTTTCTATTTTAACCTCACCCTTTTTAGCCTCACCCCTTGTGTTCCCCTCTCCAATCAGCAGCATTGATTTAAAACGCTAGATAATTTGATTGGCGAGGGGAAGGATTTTTCGAGAGGGGGCTGGCGCCCCCTCTCGCTTCGCACTCCCCTTGGGGGGTGGAGGATTTAAAATCCCCCTTAGTCCCCCTTTACGAAAGGGGGAGACGGGATAAGCAAAGAATGATACGAGGGCGGCAGGGTGGGAATAGATAACATAGGAGGGGTGGGGGGGATAAAAGGGTGAGGTCATCACCGGCCGCCGGATGCAAATGTTTCCAAAGCAATTCGCTATTGACATCGCAGGTAGAAGAGACGATAATAATTGACAATGAAACCCGGGGCAACACTTGATTAAAAGGAGAATAAAATGGCGAAGAAAGTAACGAAAAAGAAGGCGACAAAAAAGGCGGAACTCAAGTACGAAAAATATTTCATCAAAGACGTGATACATGAAACCATGAAAAAGGAATGGGGGGGAGAAGCAATATCGGCCGGCCGGGGACATGAGGATATCATACCGGCGGATGCCAGAGCGCTCCCGGCAATAACAGTAGTCAGAAAACCTTACCTATTCCATGAGCCGACTCATAAACACATCTTCACGGAGTTCTTTTATTTCTTCGGCTCAAACCCGATGGATATGCATGACTTTGACGCCGATGTGGAGTACACTTTCGGGCCGGAACGGGAAAAACATGTAATCAAGAGCCCGACCATCGTTGTCGCTGCACCGGGTGTATACCACTGCCCGCTAAACTACGCGAGGGTCGGCAAGCCCTTTTACTGCCTGGAAATGTTCATGACAACAGGATACTCGGGAATAGACCTAGGTGAAGACCTAAAAGAAATAAGAGTACCCGAACCGAACTACAATAGATATTTCATCAAAGACGTTATAAAAGACAACAAATGGGGCGGCGAAGGACTGGGGCTAGCCGCGGTACCGGAGCATATTATCCCTGCGGGCGCGAGAATAAGTATGGGACTAACGGTGGTCAGGAAACCATACGTGTTCCATACGCCGACTCATAAACACAATTTCACAGAGTTCTTTTATTTCTTCGGCTCAAACCCTATGGATATGAAAGAATTCGACGCCGAAATAGAGTTCACCTTCGGCGAAGAAAAAGAAAAACATATTATTAACAGCCCGACCGTCGTTGTTGCGCCACCCGGGGTATTCCATTGCCCGCTAAACTACGCAAAAGTCGGTAAGCCTTTCTACTGCCTGGAAATGTTCATGACATCGAAATACACGGGAACAGATTTAGTGCCACAAATACCGTAAGCGGATACAATCCCTATACCGGAGGGTGGCTGTTACTGTAAATATAGATATCAGGTTTGCACTTATGCAAAAAGCTTGCACTCAAGATGCTCGATATCACTATATGGAAAGACGGTGGATTCATAGAAATAGCAGGTACTATAGACCCCGGAATTGTGCTCACACGCTCCTCGGCAAGCTACTCCCCCTTTGGAAGTAGGCATAAATAAAGGGATAAACACCGATGTAATCGGGACGCGGGTGGGAAAAGATAAATAAAAGGCGATGGCGAGGGAGGTGTCATTGCGAGTCCTTCCGCTGAAGGACGTGGCAATCCCTATCTTCGCCTTCTCATAATTCTTCGTATAAATCATGCCAGTCTTTGTTCATTGTGTTCACCAATGCCACCTTGTCTTTTCTTGACCAGCTTTTGATTTGCTTCTCCCTCACAATAGCACTTTCAGCATTCTCACACACTTCGTAATATACAAGCTTATCTATGTTGTACCTGGTGGTAAATCCTTCTACTATTTTATTCTCGTGTTCGTATATTCTTCTATACAGGTCATTGGTAACACCTGTATATGTGACTGTATTCGTGGCGTTGGTCATGATATAAACGTAGTATTGCTTATCCATAGCTAGAGATTGCCACGCCTCCCGACTTCGTCGGGATGGTCTCGCAATGACAGTAGAAGGCGGCTTTTTACCGGAATACGAATATAGTATTGTCTGCCCATTGTTAGGGATTGCCGCGTCGTCCCGATGTAATCGGGACTCCTCGCAATGACATCAGAAGGCAGCTTTTTGCCAGTATACGAACGTAATGTTGCCTGGGCATAATAAGGGATTGCTTCGCCCTCGGGCTGAACTCGGGCTGAAGCCTCCCGACTTCGTCAGGATAGTCTCACAATGACAGTTACTCCATCTTCTTAAACGATTTGCCAGGAGTGCCGCAGATGGGGCACTTATCCGGGGCCGAGCCGGTGACGGTGTTACCGCAGACCTGACAGACATAGTAAGTGGCATCCGCGGTCTTGTTGCCCTCCTTGAGCGCTTTCAGGGCCGCCTCGTAGTAGCCGTAGTGGATTTTTTCCACCTTGTTAGCCCAGTCGAAGGTGCGCTTGGCCCGCTCGTTCCTTTCCTCATCCGCCTTATCGATAAAAGCCGGGTACATGCCGCTGAACTCCTGGTGCTCCCCGATACTGGCCGCCAGCAGGTTATCCTTGGTCGAGCCTATCGCGTCCATAGCATTTAAATGGTTACGGGCGTGCACCGTTTCCGCCTCGGCGACGGCCCGGAAGAGCCTAGCGACCTGGGGATAGCCCTCTTTCTCCGCCTTCTCCGCAAAGAAGTTATAGCGGCGGTTGGCCTTGCTCTCTCCGCCAAACGCTTCCTGTAAATTGTCCTCGGTTTTATAAGCCATGTTAAAAACCCCCTATATTTTATTTAATACAGTATACGTCATTTGCCCGGACTTTTCCCGCTACGGCTGCCAGATAATACGGGCGGTCTTGCGAGCGGGCACCCGCTGATATTTGTATTTGGGATAGCCCACCATCAAGCAGCCGTACGGGACGCAGCCTGCCGGAAGCTCTATGGCCTCTACCATAGGGGAGAAGGTTGTGGCAGCCATCTGCAAAAAGCCAGCCCAGCAGCACCCTAATCCGGCGCTTATGGCGGCGAGGTCGAAATAGCCCAAGGCGATAGCGCAGTCCGTAGCGGCCATCGGATTATTCTTTTCCGCAAAAGCCACCACCAGCGCGGGAGCGCGACGCAGAAACACATCGTTACCGGCTTCCTGCTGTTTCAAAGCTCCCTCCAGCATGGGAGCAAAAGCCGGATTATTCTTCATCGACCAGCGGAACCAGTCGGTGCCGATGTCCGCCATTTGCCGCACCTTTTTACGGTCGTTGATGACCAGCCATTGCACTTCCTGGTTATTGTGTCCGGTGGGCGCGTAACGGGCGACATCGATGATACGCTGGATTTCCTTTGCCGGCACATTTTTATCTTTGAACTCGCGCACGGAACGCCGACTCTTAATTAACTGCGCGCACTGCTCGAAGGTAATGTCCAGCGAGCTATCGATACGGGGGCATTGCGCCAGCGGTATTTCACCGTGTTCCAGGCTCCCCGAAGGACACACCGCCACGCAGTGACCGCACCGGAGGCAAAATGGGTCTGTCCCCGGCAGCAGGCACGGATAACTCTTTTCCCGGAAATAGATAATCCCGCCCGGGCACGCCGCGGCACAGATGCCGCACTGAGTGCAGGTCTGTTTATTTACATTTAAAAGAGCCATTATTCTATCTCCTTTCTCAGGATTTTATAAAATGTGTCCCTGGCGTATCTTTCCATCCAGGGCTCGTGGCCGCATTTCTCCAGCAGGATGAACCTGAAATCCTTGAGGACGCGGGAGAGGGGTTTTTTAACACCCTCGGCCATATGCGGGTCGTAATCGCCGTGGATAGCGAGCACGGGACAGACTATCCGCCTACCGAGCGATAGTAATTCTCCGGAAATCCTCAGTTCCTTGGCTTCCGCCCAGACCTTACGGTTAATTTCTTCGCTGAATTCCATGGCTTCGCTTTTTATGGGCAGCGGTGCATAGGTATCCGCTCTAGCGAATAGTGCTCCGAGTCTGGCCATGGGTTTATCTTTATTCCCAGCGGCGGGGTCGTTAATAATTTCTATCAGGTTCAAGGCTTCAATTCTTTCCTCTTCAGTAAGACGGTTTAATCTATCGCCAACAATGTTATCAGCGTATTTCTGCTCGAAGGGGCCGCTACCGATAAGGATAAGCTTTTTCACCAGGGCGGGATACCGGGCCGTTAAAACGAAACTGAGAAAAGCCCCCCAGGAAAACCCGATTAAAATGACGGGGATGTCCCCATGCTCTTTTAACACATCGTGCAACTCCTGAATTTGCCCTTCAAGCGTCGACTTTGTTTGTAATGGTTCGAGGATACCCGTGAGAGATGAAAGCTCTCTGGCGACAGGCGCCATCTCACCGGGCGCGCCGGGGCCGCCGTGAACGACGGCTACAGTATAG
>JBGPRB010000177.1:0-6301 GCA_041489355.1 Dehalococcoidia bacterium | reverse complement strand
CCTTGATGACGACGCCCTGTTTTCGAAGTCCCATGTCTTGAAACCCTTTCCGATTAACTCCGAAACTCGGATACCGGTTCTCGAGGGAATGTGGACAAGCAAGGCATCCCTGGGATTGGTGGCAGCGGCAATCAGTCTCTCCACCTGCTCAAGAGTGTTACCCGGCTTCACCACCGTGAAGGTACGATAGTTCTTTATAATTTGGAGCCTGCGTTCCAGGTTCAAAGCATGACTCAGTAATCTCTCGGCTAACTCTGGACAGTCCATTCTTGAAGAATTTTTTCCTGGCCACCACTTTACTCTTTCTGTACGTTTTCCCTATAATAGTAAACAACGGTGAAGTGATATTTACTACAGCTTTGCTCAACGTTTCGGACAAAGTTGCAGGGAGGAAAGAAATGGATGAGTTGCACAAGGAAAAGCTGAAAAAGGAAGGGAAATGCACGGCCGAGCAATTTGCCGATGAGTTTGCGCACACGAGTGTAGAAAACGCTCGCCGCTACTTCAGGAAGGGCCCAGAGTATTATCCTGCTCATTGGAAAGAGTGGGGTGTGAAAGCCTATAAGGAGGGTAAACGGGACTGGGTCGTGGAAATCAGTGCCAAGCCAGATGAACCGGCCAGAAAGCTGTCGCCTGCTGCTCTTGATACCATTAAAAAGGTCACGGACCTAGCTACCGCTCTTGAAGAGAGACTGCCGATCCGCGAAGTAACAAGACGGGTGGTGCAGTTCATTGAGGAGGCCCCGCCACCGTACAAAGTTTTAGGCGACATTCTACGAAACTTAGAACGTAAGTAGGACTAGATATTCAGCCTGTCAGCTACCCCATATTTCAGATGTTTATCTCGGACATCCGTATCTGCGAGGTTTGAGTAACGCCTTGTCATTGTCAGACTACGATGCCCCAGTTTCTTTTGCAGCGAGAATACATCGCCACCATTGCGAAGATACAGCACGGACGATGTATGCCTTATTTTATGGGGATAGACTCGTAACCCAGCTTTCCTTCCATAGTAACTAACCAGTTTCTCAATCCTTTTGGCGAATAGTGGTGTCCCGTCCCTCTTGAGCCAGAAGTTCTCCGTGCCTATAGGCTCCGGTCTGTATTTTAGCTGATATTTCATCAGCACTCTGGCCACCCGCCTACCGAAGGGCACATAGCGCTCCTTTCTGCCCTTGCCCATAACTTTAAAGTAGCTTTGCTCGTAGTCAATATCGCTGGCCTTAAGCTCGGCAAGCTCGCTGAGTCTAACCGTGGTGTCGACAAAGGTCAGCAGTATGGCGAAGTCTCTAAATCCCTGGCTGCTCTGCTTGTTCGGCTGAGCTAATAACCTCTCGACCTCTTTCTGAGTCAAGGTAGGAATCAGCAACTCGGGCAGTTTAGGCAGCTTCACCTTTTCCATAGGGTTAGTCTGTGTAAAGCCTTCGCGGTGCAGGAAGCTGAAGAAGGCTTTAATGCCGCGGCAATACGTGTCAACAGATTGAGGCGACAGTTTTCCTTTCTGAGGTTTATTGTAGGGATGATTACTGAATTTCTGTTTACCCTGGAGGGCGATAATGAAGCGACGCAGGTCATGACCGGTAATGCTGGCTATGTCTTGCTTGTCAGTACCCAGGAAATCGGCAAAATAGCCCACGCTGGAGACAACCCAGGCGACCGTCTTTGGGCTCTTGCCCTCCGCCCTGGCGTAGGTTTTGTAGGCTATCAGTGCATCTTGAAGGATCATCACCTCAAACCCCTTACACTGATAGTCTAGACCTTGACGGGGTGAAGGGCTACAACTTTGTGCTACATTGCGTGCATTTTCGGGAAGGCAGGTGCCCTTTTTTGAGGAAGTTTGTTGGAAAACCTTGAGGACTGAAGCTAGAGTGGGCGGTAGAGGACTTGAACCTCTGACCCCCTGCGTGTAAAGCAGGTGCTCTAACCAGCTGAGCTAACCGCCCGGGTGGCGCGCTTGGCGGGGCTCGAACCCACGACCTGAGCCTCCGCAGGGCTCCGCTCTAATCCAACTGAGCTACAAGCGCATCACTTTTTCTGGTGCCGAGGGGGAGAGTTGAACTCCCATGCCCTTACGGACACTACGCCCTGAACGTAGCGCGTCTGCCATTCCGCCACCTCGGCCCGCTTTAGTATTGTAGCAACAAAGAGGGGTCTTTTCAAGATTTGCAAAAAAACAACGAGAGCGGTGCCAAAAACGCCGCTCTCGTTTATTACTTTTATATATGATGCTTTATGGCTTAGGGCCAGTAAAGCTTTTCGGCTTCTTTCTTGAGCTCGGCGCGGAAATCGGGGTGGGCAATATCGATAAGGGCCAGGGCCCTCTGCCGCTGCGTCTTGCTCTTGATGTGGGCGATGCCGTACTCGGTGACGACGTAATCGCTGATGGTACGGGGTACGGTAACAATCGTCCCTTCGGCCAGCAGAGGCGTAATGCGGGAGACTCTTTTTTCGCCGCTGCCGGCGGTGGAGGTCAGCACGGTGATGCTGCGCCCGCCTTTGGAAAGGAATGAACCGATAGCGAAGGCTGTCTGTCCGCCGGCGCCGCTGATTACCCTGGGGCCGATGGACTCGGCGGCTATCTGTCCGGCAAAATCGACGCTGACGGCGCTGTTGACGGTCACCATATTATCGTGCTGGGCGATGACCCGCACATCCAGGCAGTACTCGGCGCTGTGAAGCTCGAAGGCTGGGTTCATGGTGACGAAGTCCATATCTTCTTTACTGCCGCCGCCGCAGGCCGTCGCGATAGCCTTGTTTGGGTTCAGAGTCTTGTGTTTGCCGGTAATAACGCCCTTTCGAATTAGCGGGATTATGCCTCTTGGCGTTGTCTCGGAGTGCCAGCCGAGGTCGACCTTGTTATCGAAGGTGCCGAGCACGCAGCACCATTCGCTGGTGGAACCCACGCCGACCTGTAGGGTATCGCCGTCTTTAACAAGCTCGGAGACATAGCCGGCGATGGCCTTTTCTGCCTCGCCGGGCTGGACGTCTTTTCTGCCCAGGAGGTCGGTACCTCCCGGCTGCTTGCCGGAAGGCGTATGCTCCACGAAGTAGTCTATCTCGGACACATGAATATAATTATCGCCATAGGTGCGTATCAGGTTTTTATTGACCTCAGCGAGGACGCACTTGGCACGGCGGCACTCCGTTTTCTTTGTCCAGACGGAGGCACCGAAGCTGCAATAGCCGTGAGCGTCAGGAGACGAAACCTCGACCATCACGACATCGGCAGGTCCCCGTTCATCTTCGTGAAAGATGAAGCCCAGGGAGCCGATGGCGAGGTCGCACCGTCTTTCGGCGATAATCTGCCGGACGATGGGCAGGGGGAAGCCCACCTCTATCTTGAAGGACATCTCGAAGACGGGGTCGTACCAGCCGAAGTCTCTGCCCGGCGTACGCAGGGAGAGCAGCACATTTTCCACCTCTCCCAGCCGCGCCGCCAGTGCCAGGCCCAGGGCCTGAGGCTCGTTCCCCTGCACGAAGCAAACGCGGTCACCGGACTTGATGACGCTGACGGCCTGCTCCGGAGTTACCAGCTTTTTCTTGTATTCTTCTTCCCAGCTCATAAAGTGGTCCTCCTTACGCTGAAAAATAATCAGCTTCTCTCCCCTGGTGGGAGAGATTGAGTGAGGGGGAATGCAAAGATTTCACCCTCACCTTGCCTCTCCCTTCAGGGTGAACCCATCGAGGGAGAGGTATCTAATATTCAATTTCAAACGGCTTAAAAAGCTCGGGGAGGGGGAGACAGAATGTGTCTCGCATCCCCTCCCCGAATCCGTTTACTCTAGTTTACATTAATCTAATTTAGTACCAGACAGCCGTACATCGGCAGGTAAGGCAGCGCCTGGCTTCGTCAACGCAGGTCTTCTTGTCCTTAAAGCCCAGGTTTATTTCTTTGAAGTTGCTCTTCCGCTTGGCGGCCGGAGTAACTTCTGTTGTGAACCGCGTTTCCTTGGTGTATTCCCTCAAATGTCTCTGGAACCCGGGATCGGTAACGTCAGCCAGGATAGGTTCCGGCGGAGCGGGCGGCAGGCCGACGCCGCGCAGGTAGCAGTCGATAGCTACGGCGGCTTTCCTGCCGTCGGCCATGGCTTCAATCATGGTACCCTGGCCGCGGGCGACATCGCCGCCCGCGAAGATACCGTCAACACTGGTAGCCAGGCTGCGGCTCTCGGTCTCGATGGTCCCTCTCTTGGTGGACTTAACCTTGCTGTCTTTCATGAAGGATAGGTCGACTCGCTGACCGATAGCGGTGATAACCATATCGGCGTCGATTTTCTTGGTTTCTTTTTCGTCGTAGACCGGAGCGAAAGCGCCTGCTTTGTTGTAGCAGGACACACAACGCTTCAGTTCGACACCCTTGACCTTGCCGGCGCTGGCGAGTATCGCCTTGGGACCCCAGCTCATGTCAACCTTGATGCCTTCTTCCATAGCCTGCTCAATCTCTTCATTCTGGGCCGGCATTTCATCGTGGCTGCACTCCAGACAGACCACCTGGACATCCGGGGCGCCGAGGCGCAGGGCCGTGGTGGCGACATCTATGGCGACGCTGCCGCCGCCGACGACGACCAGCTTCTTGCCGACGGCCGGTCTCTTGCCGCTATTGGCATCTTTTAAGAAGGAGAGAGCCTGAAGGACGCTCTTGGCATCTTCACCGGGCACATTGAGCTTGGCGCTGTTCTGCGAGCCAGCGGCGACGAAAACGGCGCTGTAGCCCTTCTTCTTGAGGTCTTCAGGGTTGCCGACGGGGCTATTTGTCTTAATCTCGATGCCCATCTTCTTGAGATTGCCGATTTCCCATTCAAGGACTTTCCGGGGAAGGCGATGCTCAGGAACGCCGTAGGCCATCATGCCGCCGGCGGCAGGATTCGCCTCGAAGACGGTTACGGCATAGCCTTTCTTAATCAGGAAGTAAGCAGCGGTCAGGCCGGCGGGGCCGGCGCCGACCACGGCGACTTTCTCTTTCTTGGTTATCGGCAGTTTCTCCGGCAGGCATTGCTTCTTGAGATAGTCCGGCAGGCCTTCCGCCATGACGGTATCGGCGACAAAACGCTTGATGTTGTTGATGGATATGGGGTCATCCAGCTCGCCTCGGTTGCATTCCGCTTCGCACGGGTGCGGGCAGACCCTTCCGATAACTCCCGGGAAGGGGATATACTGTTTGATATAGCGATAAGACTCGCCTATCTGTCCGCGGGAGACCATGAGCACATAGGCATTGACGTCCAGCCCGGCGGGGCAGGTATTCTGGCAGGGCGGCGTGAACGGTTCCGGCAGCGGCCGGAGTACCTGTGCCATAGTGGTGGAGTTATATTTCGGGTCGTACTTTTCACGGCCGATATTCGGGTTCACGGCGCAGCGGATAGCCACACCGCGGTTGAACCGGGCCAGACAGACGTTGCAGCGTAGACAGCGGACAACCTCGTCAACTCTGCCTTCCTCCCATTTGCGCGGGGTACGCTGGTCGGCAACGAGCTGGCGGCCCATCGTGATAGCATCCGCCCAGCCGTTACGCAGCACTTCCTCGGCAAGGTACGGGTCGTGCTGACCGGGGACAATCAAGGGTATCTTCAACTCGGGCTTGAAGTGCTTGGCATGCTCGATAAAGTCGTGCTGGTCCTGGGGGAAGAACCATTTTCTGGCCTCGTAAGAGCCGTCGGAGAGGTGGATGTAGCTGGCGCCGAGGTCCTGGCACCACTTGGCGACCTGGATAAGCTCTTCCTCGTGGATGGCGCCGGGCATGTGCTCGTCGCCGCTGAGGCGGATACCGAGACAGAAGTCTGGCCCAACCCTCTTCCTGGTGCCCACCAGCAGGTTTCTCAAGAAGCGGAAGCGGTTCTCCAGTGACCCGCCGTATTGGTCGGTGCGTTGATTTGAGCGCGGTGAAAGGAACTGGTGAATAAGATAGCCGTGCGGGCTGTGGAACTCGACGGCGTCGTAGCCGCAGGTTCTGGCAGCGGACACGGCGTCGGGGAAAGTCCGCTCCATGTAGGCTATTTCTTCCAGGGTCAGCACCTTGGGAACGGCGGTGGCGCCTAACGTCGCTGCTTTAGTCTCGTAGCCGCGGGGCATGATTCTGTCCTCATAGTCCTGGGGTCGCTCAGAGGGGATTGCGGAAGGCGCCCCGGGGACTTCACCGGAGGTCTTGCTTGAGCCCTGGCGGCCAAAGCTGGGGGTAATCTGGATAAACGCCCTGGCGCCGCATTGCTTGATGCCCTCGGCCAGGTTGGACTGGCCCTCAAAGTAGGTACGACCGCTGATGCGCGGATTGCCGAAGCTGGTGGTCTTGGCGCCCCAGTCGGTG
>JBGPRB010000176.1:0-6382 GCA_041489355.1 Dehalococcoidia bacterium | reverse complement strand
AGTACCATTTCCCGTTTTCCTTGATATACTCGTTAGTGTAAACGCCGAACTGCCACGTCTGCTTTTTTGTGCCGCCGAAAGGCCGGCATTCGAACGAGGGTGTATACCAGCGTCCTCTGGCGGTCTTGCCGTCCGGGGCTACATCTATAACGCCCTGCGACTGCATTACCTCGAAAAACATCCAGCCCGGTCGGGGCATCCCCACCATGCCCCCGTACATTTTTCTTACCGCTTCCTTGCCGCGGAATACTCCATGGTCGGTAATCTCTACCGACTCCGTATTCTCCGAGAAAAGGTCGATGACCTCGGTAAACATCGAGTTGTCGAAGTAATAGCCGTACATTCGCTGAAGATTTTCTATTTCCTGAATATCTTCCAGCCGGGTTACCTGCTTTTCAAGCTCTTCCAGATTCATCATGAGCCAACCTTCGCTTTATTTACCGGTGATGGGGTGCTTCCAATGGACCGGGAAATGATAGCCGAAGGGATAAGGGCGCCAGGTGGTGGGAGGGGCATCCGGCGGCACATTCAGGCTGGGCCCATTATGGCCGACGACCGGTGTCTTCAACCAGCCATCTTCATAAGGTGTACGGAAATTGAGGAAGAAATGGAGCTTCTTGAATTTCCACTTGCCATCTTCTTTGATATACTCGTTCTCATAAATTCCATGAGCCCACAACTGCCTTAGTTCACCCTCATGCAGGTCCAGCGTGGGTCTGGCTTCCACGAAGAAACCGTACCAGCGCCCCTTGGCGGTCTTGCCATCGGGGTCGACCGTGACCACGCCCTGTATCTGCATGCCTATGGACATATAGCCAACCCTGGGCTTGGCATCCTTGCCCCCCTTGATGAGGTCGATATAATACCGCCGGATGCCTTCCTTGCCCTTGTAGACGCCGTGGTCGGCTTCTTCGACGGACTCGGCTTTATCGCTGAAGAGGTCGACCACCTTCTCCCACTCCCCATAATCCTGATAGTAGCCGTAAATCCGCTGCAGCCTCTCTATCTGCTTGATGTCCTCCAGTCTCTGAATCCTTTTCTGTAGTTCTTCCAGTGTCGCCATCTCAAACCTCCTTTTTAAATGTATTTACGGAATACACCCTGATTAATCGTTTTATTTTGATAAAAATAGTTATTCGTCATAGGGTTCCGGCGGCGGGGGTTGCATGACGTTTATCCGGTACCGACTGTATGGCATGAAATAGGTGGTGGGTTTATCAGGAACACTGTCAGGGTTACCGGCAATGCTGGCACCGACGGGTTCTTCCACCCAGCCCTTTTCATAAGGACACATGAAAGTAAGGCGGTAGGCAAACTTGAAAATTTTCCATTGTCCGTCCTCTTTCACGTATTCCATGTCATATTTCCCCAGGCACAGGAATTGTTTATAAGAGCCGCCCCCTACGAAACTGCAAAACCCGTGGGAGTGCCAGACGCCCTTTGCCCTGGTCCTTGCTTTGTTAATTTCGACAACGGGGTTCACGGTCATATGGAGCGCGAGGTTTCCGCCACCCGACCTGGATCTCTTGTCGCTGAATACCGTATTCCAGAACCTGGTGATGCTTTCGATACCCTCATAGACACCGCTGTCTTCTATCTCCATATTTACGCCCGGTGTTTTTTGAGCGAAGAGTAACGGAACCTCAGACATCCTGCCGATATGGTATAAATGGGCATAGCGGGACTGCAGCTTCCATATCTCTATGTAGTCTTTCGCCCAGGCTCCCTCGGCTACCTGCTTTTTAAGCTGGTTAACCTCAGCTTCCAGTTGTGCCAATGTCATTGTCAAGATAAACCTCCTTTTAAATATTCTTACGACTTAATGAACTCTAACGAAAATTACCTAACTAAATTATTCAAGGCCTGTTCATCGGTAATAACGATGCGGCGGCGCTCCAGCCTGATGGCCCCTTTCTCCTCCATGACCCGCAGAGACCTGTTGACCACCACCCGGCTGGTACCCACCATGGCCGCCAGGTCCTGCTGCGTAAAATGTGGTAACCGTTCTACGCCGCTGGCAGTAGCCTGCTTTAAAATCAGTCTGGCCAGCCGGCTGATAACCTGACCGAACGATAACACCTCTACCAACGATGAATCACGTCGGACCCTGGAAGCTAAAACCCTGGCAACATTGCGCGCTATCTTTGGGCTTTCATAAAAGAGCCTCTCCATATCTCCTTTTCTGATAGCGTAGAGGCAGACGGGCGTCATTGCCAGCATATTGGCCGCGCTCCCACCGCCGTCAAACGTTGACACGTCATTCAAAGAGTCGCCACTGGTAGTTATATTCAAAATCTGTTCTTTCCCGTTAGCTGACTTTTTATATACCTTCACCGAGCCGCTGACTATCAAATACATGTATTCGGACTGGTCACCTTCAAACAACAAAGTCTCACCTTTCTCAATCCTTTTCTCAAAGGCAATATATTTCTTAACCACCTTAATCTCCTCTGGAGTCAGGCCGGAAAAGTAATGCATTTTAACCAATATTTTTAGAGTGACCGCCATATTACCCAGCTTGATAAAAAGCAGATATTCACATCATGCTTAAAACATAATGTAAGTAACTTGGTTAGTTTTGTCAAGCTGCCGTAAATAATAAAACAATCGTAACATGGTAACGGCCCAACACTAAAATATTTTTTATAAAATTATCAAAAAGATATTGACAAATTGTGAAACAAATATTACTATGTAACATAAGTTACACTATGACATAAATTAAATATTTAAGCAATTTCCTTACGCATATTTATAATATATTATTTCAATAAAGTCAAATATTGTATATTTGCGTAGTATTTCAAATAATTAAGGACGATATATTTAGATGAAATGGGGAATGGTTGTCGATTTAAGTAAATGCATGAGGTGTCATGCTTGTGTTGCCGCTTGCAGATTGGAGCACTTTCTTCCTCTGGGGGTAACCTGGTGCCGGCTGATTGCCTGGGAAGAAACAGCCGAGGAATTGACAACTTACCCGGTGCGCTGCAACCACTGTAAAGAGCCGCCCTGCGTCTATGTCTGCCCTACCGGGGCTTCCCAGAAGCGTGAAGAGGACGGCATCGTCTGGGTTGACCAGGATAAGTGCGTCGGCTGCCGGTACTGCACCATCGCCTGCCCTTACCAGAACCGTACCTTTGTTTCCAGGGATAAGGATACAGGATATTTCCCCGGCTACGAACTGACCGACTTTGAGAAGGCTGGCAGGCGGTTGTACCCGCACACCGTCGGCACCAATGAGAAGTGTAATTTCTGCATGGAAAGAATAGACGCCGGTCTGGCCGGCGGACTGAAACCGGGAACAGACCGTGAAGCCACTCCTGCCTGTGTTAATACCTGCCCGGCCAGGGCACTAACGTTCGGCGACCTGGATGACCCCGATAGCCAGGTCAGAAAGCTGATAAGAGAATCCAAAGGGTTTCAGCTTCACCCGGAGTATGACACTGACCCTTCGACATATTACATCGATAAAGGGTATAGAGGAGTCTGAAAATGGCGTTGCGACAGTGGATGGTAACCCATGAGTGGATGGTAAAACCAACCCCCCAGACCGAGTGGATATTACGCCGGGGTGTACTGGTCTGGATTGCGGAGGTTTTTACCTCGCTGGGTGCCGGTCTTTATCTGGTATCAATATTTTTCAATAACTGGTGGGGGATGCTTGCCGCCTGGCTGATAATAGTGTTCCTCAAGTTACCTCTCCATATTATGTACTTCGGCAAGCCGTTAAGGTTCTGGAGGACGGTACCGCCATTCAGCCATGCCTGGAAGACTTCCTGGTTTACCCGCGGTATCCTGTTCAGTATTTTGTTCAGTGGTCTTGTTTTTATCCAGCTCATTATTACCTACTTTTTCCCCGGTACAGGCTGGGATATTGCCTTAAAGGTATCGGGTGGTATATCTAGTTTTCTTCTCAGTATATACAGCGGCTTCATCATGAGCTATTGCCGGAGTGTTCCTTTCTGGAATTCAGCTATGTTGCCGCTGATTTTAATCTTCGCCGGCGTGGCTGATGGGTTCGCTCTCCTGATAGGTATCGGCATGGTCGATGCTTCGGTTGATATCGCGGCAGTTGAATTCGGCAGCCGGATGATGCTAATTATCAACATCATACTTATAATTGTCTATCTCTGGAATGCGACCTATACCTCGAAAACAGCCAGGTACTCTACGGTGCTGCTGCTACGGGGGAGCCTTGCCCTGCCCTTCTGGCTGGGTGTTGTCGCCTCCGGCGTAATCTTACCGTTAGCTATATCAGCCTCCAGCTACTTTACAGGAGAAGCCTCGGCTCTGTTACTAATCATCGCCATTGCATTACATACGCTTGGTGCGGTGGCTCTCAAGTATGTCCTGCTGAAAGCTGGCATACATAACCCGATACTGCCGGTGACCACATCTGCTTATCATTAAGGATTTAGAGGAGTTTAAACGTGGCGGAACGGAAAATTGTAAAAACCACCTGCAAGGGCTGTCACGGCGGCTGCGGTGTTCTGGTTACCGTTGAGGATGGAGTCATTGTTCACGTAGAAGGAAATCCGGAGACTTCAACCGGAGGCACGATGTGTGCCAAGGGCTTGTCCGCTCTACAGCACGTTAACAATCCCTACCGGCTTAAGTACCCTCTTAAAAGGTCCGGCAGGAAAGGGGAAGGGAAGTGGCAGAGAATAAGCTGGAATGAGGCTCTGGAAACCATAGCACAAAAGGTCAACGAAGCCCGTGAAAAATACGGAGCGCATACCATTGCCGTGTCCCAGGGAACCGGCAGAGGCTGTAACCGCTATATCCACCGATTATGCCGGTCTATAGGCTCCGCTAATACCATCACCCCCGGCTATGTCTGCCACAGCCCGAGAATTGGAATTTACGGACTGGTAACCGGTTACGGCCGATTGTATTGCGACTATCATGGGTGGGGAGGAGAATACCCCAGGACGCAGATTGTCCTGGCCAAGCAACTGGAAATCAGCAGCGCCGATTCGGAGATGGCGTATTACTTTATGAAATCACTGGACCATGTTAAAAATCTGATTGTCATTGACCCCAGGGCCACCGCCATGACATCCCGGGCGACCCTCTGGCTCCAAATCAGGCCCGGCACCGATGCCGCCCTTCTTCTAGGCATGATGAACGTCATTATTAATGAAGGAATATACGATAAGGAATTTGTTGAGAAGTGGACCTACGGCTTTGAAGAGCTGAAGGCAAGAGTCCAGGAATACCCTCCGGAAAAAGTGTCTGAAATCACCTGGATTCCTGAAGATAAAATTATTCAAGCCGCCCGCCTGTTTGCCACAGACACCCCCGGATGCATTCAGGTCGGCAGTTCTTTAGAAAGGCAGGCTAATGCCGGGCAGAATATCAGGGCAGTGGTAGACCTCTGCGGCATAACCGGCAACATCGAAAGGCCGGGCAGCATGATGAGCTGGGTGCTGCCGGATACGGGCCTTATCGAGGACTTCTTTTTCGAAATCCCCATAACTGATGAAATGAAAAGTAAAATAAAGGGAGGCAGTATCTATAAAATGGGCGCCGCCCGCACCGCCCATTCCGATACTGTTATTAAGGAAATAGCGGAGGACAGTCCGGACAGGATAAGGGTCTGGATTGCCATCGCCGGGCAGCAGCTTGTCCATCTGGCCAATACCAGTTATGTGGTCAAAGCCTATGAGAAAGAAGACCTTTTCCGTGTCCAGATTGACCAGTTTATGGGGCCGCAGGCGGAATACGCCGATATTGTGCTGCCGGCGGCACACTGGCTGGAGATGGATGATATTTTTGACATGCACCCTCGCTTCATGATTGAAGCCGTCAATAAGTGTGTCGAGCCTCCTGGCGAAGCCTGCCCCGATAATAAGATAGCTTTGGAGATAGGCAAAAGGGTTGCCCCTCGGTACTGGCCCTGGAAGACCACTGAAGAAATGCTTGATTACCAACTGCGAAAAGGAAATATCACCTGGAAGCAGTTCAGCCGGCAGGGGGTTTGCGCCTGTACGGGAAAAGACCAGATTTACTATAAGTACATGACAGATTACTGGAGAAAGGGGGGTGGCTTTCCCACCCCGACCGGAAAGCTGGAGCTATATTCAACAGCTCTTGAAGGGCTGGGGTACGACCCGCTGCCGCACTTCGTCGAGCCGGGCGAAAGCCCCGTCTCCACACCGGGACTGGCCAGGGAATACCCGTATATCCTCACCACAGGGTACCGCCAGCCCTTCTATTTCCTCGCTCAGTACCGCAACATTCCCTGGCTGAGGAGCTTTATGGTCTACCCCACCGCCCAGATTAATCCGGAGACAGCCAAAAAGCACGGAGTTAAAGATGGCGACTGGATATGGATTGAGTCGCCCCGGGGCAAAATCAGGCAGCTTGCCAGGGTATT
>JBGPRB010000175.1:0-6500 GCA_041489355.1 Dehalococcoidia bacterium | reverse complement strand
CGAAGCCAAATCTCAGGAAAAGGTCCCCTCCTCCGATGCACCGAGACTTGCTTTATTCCTCTGCTGCCTCGGCGTCCTGCTGCTCGGTATCATCCCCGGCCTGGTCATGAGACTCGCCGAAGTGGCGATCCACCTGTTTCCGTTTTAATAAGGGATATCACCGAAAGTCTCATACCCCTCAGTTAAAAACTTCATCCTGCCACTTGATGATAAAGGTTAATCGTCTCTGATAAAAATCCTGCCGTCACCTTTCTCGATTTGAAACTTGTCGGACCTGTTCCCCGTAGTCACATCGGTAAATTCTCCATCAAAAGAAACGGCTGTGTCGGTGTACGGTGAAGCCACGACAATCCCCCTCTCGAACTCCCGGTAGTAGGCGTCTCCCTTTCTGTAATAGCTATTGAGCGGACTCCCCAGATTCACGTCATATTCTCTGAACCACCAGGCCTGCCCGTGGTTACGGGACCCGAAATCGTAGGTAAAATACGTTTTATCGTGCAGCAGGCTCAGGGTCAGGCCGAGCCTCATTTTATTCAGGTCCTTTACCCCCGTGTCGTCAGTGTCTACGGCATATATCACCTTATAATCGTCTTCCGCCGCCTTTAGCCCTTCATCGAAAGTCGACCTAACCTGTGCTCCCATGAAGTTCTCCATCAGATAGCCTTCCATATACGGACTGTAGGCGTCTATTTCCGAGAGGTCCCGCCCGGCATTAACAATCACCGGCTTGCGTATAGGGTTCATCTTCTTTATCCATCTTAATATCAGCTTCGTGGCTTCCGTCCATTCCTGGTCGGATATCACTTCAGGGCACCACGACTTTTCCGTGAGCATGTCAATGATAATGCCGTCATGCTGCGGCTGGTTCAAAACATTTTCATAAAATGAAGTTATCAGTCCCATCCATTCCGGACTTCTCGGGTCCATGGCGTATATCTCTTCATGCCCCCATTGCGGCGAAGCCCACCCGAAGGCACACCGCGAGCCATCGGGTTTGTGCAGATACATGCTTTCCTTGATTACAAACGACCTCACCCTGCCATGACTGGCTGCTGTTGTTAAGAAAGTCATCCAGTCCTGGTTATCCCATACCCGGTTAACCGAGAGGCCGGCCAGGAGAATAGCATCAGGATTTTGCGACTTGATTTGAGCGGCTTCCTCCGGAGTAAACCAGCCTGACATCACCAGGTCATACAGTTTTTTACTGGCGATGATTTCATCCTTTTTAGCCAGCCAGCTCGCTATCTTGGGATATTTACCTGACTGCCTTGACCACAGTGACGTTGTCTTATTATTAGCCGTCCGTGAAGATAGAGCTGACGCTGTACTATTTGACGGAGCACAGCTTAACAAAAAAGGTAATAAACATAGCAATATTACTATAATTGCAAATTTGTTCATAACCTGAAATATCATAGACACCATCTGCATGAATGTCAATCAAACGTATACCTCCATGCCTGCATGTACGGTCATTCCCGCCTCCATATAATCGTCATTCGTAAACCCCGTTGTCATTTCTTAAACCCTACTGTCATTGCGAGACCAGTCCCTTACCCTTTCCCCTTAAAGGACGGCGAAGCAATCCTTATGACCGTGCTTAAGATTGCCGCGGTCGTCCTTCTGCGGAAGGACTCCCTCGCAATGACAATTATACAGAGAGGGTCAACTAAAACTTAACAAAACCCCTGTATTCAATACTTGAATAATTTTGCGCTTGATAGTATAGTTTAAAAGATGCCCTTACTAACTATGGAAAATTTGAAATTGGTCATCAAACCTGACGCCTTTCAGCTACTGACTAAAATCAGCCGATTCCTTTCCGAAGAAGGTATCCCTGCATTCCTTGTCGGCGGGTTCGTGCGTGATATGCTCCTGGGACGTGATACGGCTGATATCGATATCGCCATCACCACCGACGCTCTGGCGGTTGCACCCGAAGTTGCCACTATATTAGGTGGTAAATATATCCTCCTTGATGAAGAAAACGGGGTGGGCAGGGTAGCCCTCCCCGATATAAAATGGCAGATTGATTTCACCACGCTTAAAGGCGATATCGGGCAGGACCTCGCCCGGCGCGACTTCACCATAGACGCTATGGCCATCGAACTCGATAAAATAGTCAAAACTGTTCTCGATACCGGCAATCTCATCGACCCCTTTAACGGTCAGGAAGACCTTCGCCGCCGTTTGGTGAAGGCCGTCAGCAGTACCGTCTTCGCCGCGGATGCTGCCCGTCTCATGCGGGCGGTGCGCCTTGCTGCTGAACTCGGATTTCGTATTGACGATTCCACGGAAACACTGATTTTACAGCACAACAGACTCATCACCGGGGTTGCCGGTGAACGGCTCAGGGAAGAGCTGCTGCGGCTTCTGGCGATACCCGGCGCCGGCCCGCGGCTCTTTTATCTCGATAAGCTGGGACTGCTCACCGCCCTGATACCGGAAATGTCGCCGGCCAGGGGTGTCGAACAACCCAAAATACATGTCTGGGACGTTTTCGACCATTCGATTCACACGGTTTCGGCCGCCGAATTCCTGCTCAGAGAGGGAACCTGGGAGTACGCCGGCGAAGAAACACTCACCCCTGTACCCTGGTCGACAGGGCTATGCCAGCACTTCGACCAGGAAATAAGCAGCGGTAGCACCAGAAGGTCGATGCTCAAGCTGGCGGCATTGTTCCATGACATCGCCAAGCCACCGACCAAGATTATGGATGATGAGGGTCGGGCGCATTTCCTGGGCCACCCGCTGGAAGGCGCGGCGACGGCTGCCGCTATCATGGAAAGACTCAGATTCAGTAATCGGGAGATTCACCTGGTGGAACTGCTGGTCAAATATCACCTCAGGCCGACCCAGATGAGCCACGAGGACTTACCGACCCGCCGGGCTGTCTACCGCTACTTCCGCGATACCGGCGAGGCGGGCATCGACCTGCTTTTCCTTTGCCTGGCCGACCACCTGGCTACCAGAGGTCATTCACTGGACCTGGCGCAATGGCAGGAGCATACCCGCATGACGGAATACGTACTGGCCAGACATTATGAAGAAGAAAGCCTTTCTGCACCTGCCAGACTGATTGATGGCCATGACGTGATGAAAACCTTCGGGCTGAGCCCCGGCCCCAGGGTCGGTGAGCTCCTCGAAGCATTGCGGGAAGCCCAGGCCGCTGGAGAAGTGACCAGCCGGCAGGAGGCCCTGCATTATGTGGAGCAACTACTGGCTGATGTATAGTTTTCCCCGGAATGAAATAATTTAAGGACAAAAGATGGCTCGAAGAAATGGAATAACATTTATCATTATACTGGTTATTTTTATCTTTACGCTGTGGGTCTTATTGCCCATACAGGGAGAGAGATTCGGCAGGCAGGGACTGCGCCTCGGCCTTGACCTCCGCGGTGGTGTGCACCTGGTATATCAGGCGCAGTTTTCGGAGAATGCCACCTCTGCGGAAAAGTCGGCCGCTATCGACCGGTCACTGCTTACCATTGAAAAACGTATTGACACATATGGTGTCACCGAGCCCGTCATCCAGAAACTGGGAGAAGACCGTATCCTGGTGCAGCTACCGGGATTCACCGATATTGACGCCGCTAAAAGACTGGTCGAACAAACTGGCTTCCTGGAGTTCCGGGAAGTGGAGCTGAATGAGGCAGGCACACCCGTCTACCTTAACGACTACCTGGAAAGTTCTGTTGTTGATTTCATTAACAAGAAAGAGACCAGCAAGCGACTCTTTGTCAATGAAGGAGGCGAGGCAAAAGAATACGGCAAGCCTATCGCCTTCCTGATCAAAGATGAGAACGGCCTTCACTTTACGGACATGGACGGCAATCCCATTGATAGAGAGACATTGAAACAGGGCCTGGTTCAGGTCCCGGCATGGATTCCGTCCAGGGGTGATGATGGGAAGCCGCTCACCGGCACCTATCTCTCGGACGCTAGCCCTAATATCACGCAGGGAGTCACCGGTGGCGAACCTGAGGTCAATATTAAGTGGGATGCCGAAGGAAGCATAATCTTCGACCAGATTGCCAAACGCCTGTACAATCCTCAGGAAGCATATTCGCTGGAGCATGCCCTGGGCATCTTCCTGGATAATGCCCTCATCTCGGCACCCCAGATTCGGGCTCAGGTATTCCATGGCACCGGCGTTATCAGCGGCAGTTTCACGGTAGATTCCGCCACCGAGCTTGCCAACCTGTTGAAATCCGGGTCACTGCCCGTGGAGCTTAAGAAACCGCCGCTCTACCAGGGAAAGGTTTCCGCCACCCTGGGGGCTGAGTTCATCGATAAGAGCTGGAAGGCCGGACTGATTGGTCTGCTGCTGGTCATGTTGTTTATGATTGCCTATTATAGACTATCCGGCTTTTTAGCCTGTCTGGCTCTGGTCTTCTATGGGACACTGAATATGATGATATTCAAGCTGTGGCCCGTTACTCTGAGCCTGGGCAGTATCGGCGGGTTTATCGTGTCGCTGGGTATCGCCGTGGACGCCAATGTGCTTATATTCGAAAGAATGAAAGAGGAATTCCGGGCCGGGCGGACGCTGGGGGCCGCCATCGAGGCAGGATTCCACCGGGCCTGGTCGGCCATCTGGGATAGCAATGTCACCACATTCATTGCCTGCATTATTCTTTACTGGCTGGGCAGCACCGCTATTCATAACGCCGCCGTCATAGGCTTTGCCGTGACGCTATTCATCGGTGCGGTCGTAAGCATGTTCACGGCGGTTTGGGTAACTCGAACGCTCTTGCGCCTGTTTACCGGAGGTCCCCTGGCAAATAAAACCTGGCTATTTACGATTACCGGAGGCAAAAAATAATGCTCGACATTATCGGTAAAAGGTTCTGGTTCTTTCTTATTTCGGGAGTCCTCATCCTCGTAGCTATTATTTCGCTGGCAACTTTTGGCCTTAAGTCAGGGATTGAGTTCTCCAGTGGCTCCATGCTGTCGGTGAAATTCGAGACAACGGTAGATTATACCCAGTTTCAACAGGAAATAGTCAATCTGGGCTATACAAATGCCATTGTTCAAAGTGTCGGCGAAAACGAATTTCTTATCCGCACCCAGGAACTGAGCGCAGAACAGAAGTCGCAACTGGAGACCGCCCTGAACGACCAGTTCGGCAAGCTTTCGGAGTCACAGTTTTATTCGGTATCGCCCCTGGTAGCATCCGAGACGGCGCGTAATGCCGCCATCGCTGTAGCCATATCTATGGTTGGCATGCTCCTTTATGTCACCTGGGCATTCCGTAGAATGCCGAGCCCTTTCCGCTGGGGTACCTGCTTCGTCATCGCCCTGTTCCATGATATCCTCGTTACCGTGGGGCTTTTCTCCCTTTTCGGCCATATACTGGGCTGGGAAATGAACCTGATGTTCATCACGGGCATCCTGGCTATCGTCGGCGTCAGCCTTGATAATACCATTGTCGTCTTCGATAGGATGCGCGAAAACCAGAGAATGGGTGTCAGCCCGGACTTTGAGGTTGTGGTCAACAGAAGCCAGATAGAAACCCTTGGCCGTTCACTTAATACCTCTATTACCATCGTCATTACATGCCTGGCTCTTTTGCTTTTTGTCGGGGGTACCATCCAGAACTTCGTTATCGTCTTGCTCGTCGGCCTCATCGCCGGAACCTTCGACTCCGTTTTCGTGGCGCCGGGGCTGCTGGTGGTGTGGGACAAAAATGAGTGGGGCAGGTTTCTCCCCTGGCGTAAGCCTTCCCAGGTAAAAGCCTGAAGGCCATAAAAGACCGCAAAAGAAGGCTGTCTAACTCGCCCCCGCGTATGCTATAATCCCCTTCACGATGAACTGCCCGCCGAAATAGAGCAGTACCAGGCTCAGGACGATAAAGACCCACTCCTGCACCTTCTCTCCCCAGAACGAGTGCGTCCGGTAGATGGTGAAGGAAACGACAGACAGCCAGACAAGGTCGCAGAGCCAGTGCACGATAATAAAGAGGGGCAGACCCCAGACCCCGGCGGCATTCATAAAGTTCATCAGGAGCAGACTCCCTACCGTTAGCCACCACACCAGGAAGAATGGATTAAGCCCGCTCATCAGGATGCCGGCAACAAAAGCGTTATAGGACGTGTCCTTTCCTTCTCTGGCCAGTTTTCTGCGGGCGCGGAACAGGTCGATACCCATCCAGACAATCATGCCGCCACCGAGCACGCTCAGCGCCACTTTCACGATGTCATTCTGGAAGAAATTTGCCAGGCCGAAATACACCAGCAGTATCAGCGGCACCTCGATGACGGCGTGCCCCAGCGATACCAGCACCCCCGCCCACGGTGATTTCAGGCTCTTGGCCAGCGTGACGGTGAACATCGGCCCCGGCGCCATGACGCCCGATAGTGATGTTACGATAACAGTCCCCAGTGCCGCCAGCATCAGACTCCTTGAATACGAATTGCCTGTCTAATTATACATTTAAGAGAATAATACTGTCATTCCAGTCCTTCAGCTGAAGGAGAATCCAGAGGGGATAAGGGGAT
>JBGPRB010000174.1:0-6555 GCA_041489355.1 Dehalococcoidia bacterium | reverse complement strand
TGTGCCTGGCGGCGGCTTTCGGCACCTATTACTTCGGCCTCTCGGCAGCCTTCGGCGCTTTTGCCGCGGGTCTTTTGATAAGTCAGTCCGGCTTCGCCCGGCAGGCTTTTGCGGATATCCTGCCCCTGCGTGATACTTTTGCCGCCCTGTTCTTCGTCTCCCTGGGTATGCTGGCCAACCTGCAATTTATCAGGGCCAATCCCGGGACCGTCGTCGTCGTGGTGGTGGTGATAATACTGGTCAAATTCCTCATCTGCTCCCTGATAACGCGGCTTTTCGGCTACGGCCACAAGACGGTGCTGATGGTCGGTACCGGCCTGATAAACATCGGGGAGTTCAGCTTTATCCTGGCGATGATGGGCGTGCAGATAGGCCTTCTTTCGCAGCGACTCTATTCTCTGACCATAGCCTCGGCGATCATTACCATGCTACTGACGCCTTTCGCTATGAGTCTGAACACTTTCCTTTACCGCTGGCTGAGCCAGAAAGGGTGGTTCGCGCGGCAGATGGCCAGTGACGGTGAGGATACGTGGCACAGCGGGAAAACGGAGCTGGCAAGGCATGCCGTCATCTGCGGCTACGGCACTATCGGCAGGCGGCTGGCGGAAGTCCTGGAAAAGCAGAAGTTCTCTTACTTGATTATCGAGCTCGACCCCACTATTATCTCGCAACTGCGCGCCCGGGGGATTCCCTGTATTTACGGGGACGCCAGCAATCCGGAGATACTGGCACATGCCGGCCTGGATAAGGCGCGCGTCCTGATTTGCACCATACCCGACTACGTTGCCGAGGAGCTGACCGCCCGGAACGCGTTGAGAATAAATCCCAAGCTCGATATCGTGGCAAGGGTGCATCGGGATGCCGATGTCGAGCTTCTTAAAGGTGTGGGCGTGACGGAGCTTGTCCTGCCCTTCTTCGAGGGGAGCCTGGAGATGATACGCCACACGCTCCACCGCTTCGGTATGAGCAGCACGGAGATTCAGTATATACTGAATAACCTGAGGCAGAGCCAGATAGAGAAGAAAGAGTAAAAGTCCGGTGTGGCATTAATAAGGCCAAGGGGATATAATGAAATTACGAAAAGGAAAGAACTCATAAGATACCTGGAAAATAATGATGCTTCTCTACTTAGAGAGGGACGCCGACATAGCCTATACCACAGAGGTAAATACAGAACAGAAATTCCTAGGCATAATGAAATAGTTAATGAGCTCGCTAGGAAAATTTGCAGGGATTTGGATATTCCTTTTGTTAAATAAAATAGAGGTGTCATTCGATGGAATATAGGGCAGTGATAAAAAAGACCGATGGCTGGTGGGTAGGGTGGCTCGTTGACTTGCCTGGCGTCAACGCGCAGGAGAAAACGAAAAAAAGATTAATTGAGTCTTTAAAAATCGGGGCTGAAGACTTACTTGCTACCCCCATAGAGCCGAAAGATGAAGAAGAACTGGTAAAAATAGAGGTATAATTTTCCAAGTATTCGTTGGTTCACATATAAAATCCCCACCTTATCCCCCCACCCCGCCTGTCATTCTGAGCTTGTCGAAGAATCTCGTTCCTCCCCTTTTCCCCCTTCTTGTCATTCCAGCCCCGATAAAATCGGGGTAAACTTCGGCTGGAATCCAGAGTTAACACCTCCCCTTTTTCCCCCACCCATTTATTAAAGCCCCATCCCCCTATATCCCTTCAGGGTGAACCTTCAGGATGAACCCCCTTCCCGCTGGGAAGGGGGAAGAAAAAGAAAGAGGGGCGACAGCCCCTCTTAAAACGCCCCGTAAAAGACTAATCAATCGATTGACACTGTATGGATTTCATAGGGTTACGGGGATTGAGGCTGAACAGTACTTTGTGTTAAAGTTTTATGTTTATATGCATCTTCCACCATTGCGACGACTGCGCTTTGTGCAATTCCAAACAGAGTCATAGCTTCATTTATAGTCAGAACTTCCTGTGGGTGAATTGTGGGATTACGATGCAGGCTGCGTATTTGGTCAAGAACAGCAAGAATTTTGGGGTCAGCATCAGTATTTTTCAAACATTGAATATATCCATTCCAATTCCTAGCTTTCGGCTTTGTTCCAAGAAAAGCCGGACAATAGAAATCTCTCAATACTCCTTCCAAAGCCCGCATAATGTGAAAACCAGCCGCAGTCGCCAAATCAAATGCTAAACACCTACCGGCTTGTCTGAGGTCAGACCGAATCGACTCTTGTAAAACTATCGCAATTTCCTTAGGAAGAATATTATCAGCTCTTTCAATTAAGTCAGACGTTGAATAAATGCCTTTTTGCGATATGAAATATGTATCCATTTTACTCAATTCAGTTTGCCATACTATCTGAAATTCCTTTAAGCTATTTGTAATAGGGTATACATCTTGCCACGAAAGCTCATATTCTAATTTGTCTGTAGGTATTTCAGCCAATTGACCGGGGACAAGTTTTCCTAATGCCATTGATAAGTTGTATCCTGTTTCCTTTGAGAATGCAATCGGAATAACTTTGTCAGATAGAAACCAATCAAGCCAAGCTTTTGCGAAATATATCGCCGATGAAACGTCTTTAAGTTTTTTACCCTGTTCTACTGTTTCCAAAGGCTTCAAATAAAATCCTAATTGGTAGAAGAGATATCCATTAAGTCGTTGCATATTCACCCCCTCGTATGATTATTTAAGTGTAACTCATTATGCAATTTTATGTCTAATATGTCAACTTCAATTGTCTGTTTTTTCTCTTGTCAAATTGCGATGAGCTTACGTGAGAGGGGCGCTAGCCCCTCTCATAATTTTTACCCCCTTCCCTTAATCCCCAAGGGAAGGGGGTCAGGGGTTCACCCAGAAGGGGTCACTCTGAAGGGGATAGGTCACCTCTGATAAATTTCTCCCTTTTGTAAAGGGAGATTAAGAGGGATTTTATCCCCCCATTTCCTTTTCCCCCCATATTCCGCTAAAATATCCTTGCAATGAAAGAAGACGTCACCCCCGTCCGCCGCCAATACCTCAGAATCAAAAAGCAATATCCTGAAGCCATCGTGCTCTTCCGGCTGGGGGATTTCTACGAGACATTTGACGAGGATGCCAGGATAATGTCGCGTGAGCTGGAGATTGTCCTGACTTCACGGGAGATGGGCAAGGGCAACAAGGTGCCGCTGGCGGGCATCCCTTACCATGCCCTGGACAGCTATCTCGCCAGACTCATCAATCGCGGCTACAAGGTGGCCATCTGCGAGCAGCTGACCAGGCCCGGTGAGACGAAAGGAATGCTGGAGCGTGATGTTGTGCGGCTGGTGACGCCGGGCACGGTGGTGGAGCCGAGCCTGCTGGACAGCAAGAGCAATAACTACCTGGTAAGCGTGGTGGTGGGAGAAGGAGAGGTGGGCCTTGCCTTCGTCGATATCACCACCAGTGAATTCGCTGTAACGCAGTTGCCTTTGACGAGAGCGATTACGGAGCTTCAACGCCTGAACCCTTCGGAAGTAATCGCTACGGGCGGCGTGGCAATCGATAGCCTGGGACTGAAAGATAATATCACCCGGCTCGACGGCTACTGGTTCGAGCTGGAGGTAGCCCGGCAGACTCTGCTCGACCATTTCGGGGTGACGACACTGGAGGGCTATGGCTGCGCCCACCTGCCGCTGGCTATCCGGGCGGCCGGAGCTATCGTCCACTATGTCACGGAAACGCAGAAGTCGGTGCTGGGGCAGCTCACCCACCTTTCTACCTATGCCACCGAAAATTTCATGGCGCTGGATATGCAGACCCAGCGGAACCTGGAGATTTTCCAGGGCGCCCGCTCGGGGACGGTGGACGGCTCGTTATTATCCGTCATTGATTCAACTAAAACGCCGATGGGGGGAAGACTTTTAAGAAAGTGGCTGGGACAGCCCCTGCTCGACGTGGCTGCCCTTAGCCAGAGGCAGGACGCCATCGGCTGGTTCGTCGAAAGCTCACTCGCCCGTAAACAGATGGTATTGCTGCTGGGCGGCGTGGCTGACCTCGAGCGTTTGACTAACCGGGTGCGGGGAGAAATCGCCATCCCGCGGGAACTGGTCACGTTGCGGCACAGTCTGGAATCTATCCCGAAGCTCAGGGAGATAATCGAGGGCGGCGGCAATACCGGCGCTATCGACTGGCTTAAAGATGAGCTCAAGCCCTGCCCGGAGGTCGTCGACTTAATTGCCAGAGCTATCGTCGATGAGCCTTCGTCGACTTTAGGCGAGGGTGGGGTGATACGGCCGGGCTTCTCCGAAGAGCTGGATAACCTGCGCCTGACCTCGGGGAACGCTAAAAAATACCTCGCCAACCTCGAGCTTAAGGAGCGCGAGCGGACGGGCATAAAGTCGCTGAAAGTTGGCTTCAACAACGTCTTCGGCTATTACATCGAGGTGTCCAATGCCAACCTCAAGCAGGTGCCTCAGGACTTTATCAGGAAGCAGACCCTGCTCAACGGCGAGCGTTTCTTCACGCCGGAGTTGAAAGAATACGAGTCCATGATTCTAAACGCGCGCGACCGCATGGAGGAGATGGAGACGGACCTTTTCCGGCGGGTATGTAAACAGGTGGCCGCCGAAAGCGAGAGAGTCCTGGCGCTGGCCGGCGCGCTGGCGCACCTCGACGTCTTTTCCAGCCTGGCTGAGGTGGCTGTGCGCCATAACTATGTCCGCCCTGAGCTTAACGACGGTAAAGAGATAGACATTAAACAGGGGCGGCATCCCGTGGTGGAAAGGAGCCTGGAGCAGGGCAGCTTCGTGCCCAATGATATTTACCTCTCCAACGACGACGCCCAGCTAATTGTCCTCACCGGCCCGAACATGTCCGGGAAGTCGACCTATTTAAGGCAGGTGGCTTTAATCGTGCTGCTGGCGCAAATCGGCAGCTTCGTGCCGGCGCAGGTTGCCAAAATAGGCGTCGTCGACCGCATTTTCACGCGCATCGGGGCGCGGGACGACCTCGCCGCGGGGCAGTCGACCTTCATGGTAGAGATGGTCGAGACAGCCAATATCCTGAACAACGCTACCCCCCGCTCCCTCCTCATTCTGGACGAAATCGGGCGGGGCACCAGCACCTATGACGGACTCTCCATCGCCCGCGCCGTCGCCGAGTACATCCACAACTATAAGGGGCTGGGCGCCAAGACGGTCTTTGCCACTCACTACCACGAGATGGTGGCGCTGGCGGGCTACCTGCCGCGGGTGAAGAACTTCAACGTGGCGGTGATTGAAGAGGCGGGTAAGGTGATTTTCCTGCATAAAATCGTGCCGGGCGGGGTTGACAAAAGCTACGGCATCCACGTGGCGCAGCTCGCTGGCCTGCCCAAATCTGTACTCCACCGCGCCCGCGAGGTCTTGACCGAGCTTGAGAGCGACAGCCGGGAGGCAAAACCCAAGAAACGCAAAGAGCCTGTCCAGCAGATACCTCTCTTCGGGCAGAAATCGGCCCTGGAAGGGGAGCTTCAAAATTTAGACATCGACGGCATGACACCGCTGGAGGCTTTGAACAAGCTCTATGAGTTACAGAAAAAGGCGAGGGAGGATTAATTAAATTATGTGAGCACTCTCCTCTCCCCACCGTGGGAGAGGATTAAGGTGAGGGGGAGAAATCAGTCATAGAATTTCACCCTCACCCTTCCCTCTCCCGTCGAGGGAGAGGGGTATTGCATTTAAAAAAGGAGGGCAAACATGAAAATTTTGGCCATTTCGGGCAGTCCGCGCAAAGATGGGAACACGGTAACTATGTTGAACGAGGCGCTGGCAGGGGCGAAGCAGGAGGGAGCCGGAGTGGAACTCTTCAGCGTGGCCGGGAAAAATATCCAGCCCTGCGACGGCTGCTGGGGGTGCACGAAGAAGGGCAAATGCTCCATCAAAGACGACATGCAGACTCTTTACGATAAGATGATAGAGGCCGACGGCATTATCTTCGGCACGCCGATATATTTCTACGGCATGACCGCCCAGATGAAAGCCGTGATGGACCGCACCATCGCATTTAACAAGCCGGAGAGAAGCCTGGCCAACAAGGTGGGTGGGGTCGTTGCCGTGTGCGGCAGCCTGGGACTCGTCGATGCCCTGAAAGACTTTGCTTTCTACATGATGACGCGCCGGATGCTCCCGGCCGGGCATGTCTCGGCTTATGCCGGCAGTCCGGACGACCTCAAGAAGATGGAAAAGTGCATGAAGGCCGTCCATGACATGGGCAGGCTGATGGCGGCTCTGGTAAAGATGAATTTCAAGTACCCGGCGGAGTTTGCATCGGGGCCGATGATTGCCTTCGGGACGCATACGAAGTGAGGGGAAAAGATACAATGAAAATCAGAGTCGCAATACCAGAAAAATACGAACCTGACGTCGGATGTCAATAACGGACACGAAACCTATCATGCTGCCACTAGACCTGCATAGTATCTTTGCTCAAAGACTGCGGGCGACAGGAAACCAAGTCCTGGCTGCAAGCGCTGCCGCTTGTAGAATATCTCTATATACTCTGTGATGTCCCGTATCGCCTCCTGTCTGGTCCTGTACCGGCGGTGATGAACAAGCTCCTGCTTGAGCGTCCCCCAG
>JBGPRB010000173.1:0-6607 GCA_041489355.1 Dehalococcoidia bacterium | reverse complement strand
TTGATAAGGAGGTTGAGCCTGTGGCAAGAAGGAGGTTTTTGGTGCGAGATATCGCAGAAATTCTGGAGCACTGGCAAGCAGGAAGGAGCATCTGTGCCATTTCAAGGAGTCTCGGTGTCTGCCGGGCTACCGTTCGCAAATATGTTTATGCCGCCGAGGCCAGGGGGTATCGTCAGGGCGACCCTACGCCACCGCAAGGCTGGAAGACCTTTATTGCTGAGGTAATTCCCGGGCCGCCGGATCCGTCCACCCGGTCGGAGGTATTCGCCAAGCTACTTCCCTACCAGGACGAAATCCGGGCTGCTTTAGCCACCACAAAAGCCTCGACGATCTGGCAGAGGCTGCGCGACGAAAAGAAAGTAATGGTCTCCCAGCCCAGTTTCTACCGCTACTTGAGCTGCTTTCTCGCCGATGCCTGGAAGAAGCCCCGTATTACGGTGAGACGGGATGACCCACCCCCGGGAGATGAAGCCCAGATAGATTTCGGCTACCTCGGCATGTGGCGGGACCCGAAAACCGGCAAAAAGTACCGGCTGTGGGCATTTGCCCTGATACTGTCTTTCTGCCGGCATATGTTTGTCCGGGTGGTTACCCGGATGGATCAGCGGGAGTGGCTGACGTGTCACATTTTAGCCTTCCAGTTCTTCGGCGGAGCGCCCGGAAGAATTACCCCGGATAATTTAAAGACCGGGATAATCAAGGCTGACCTTTATGACCCCAAGTTTAACCAGGGCTACGAAGAATTGGCCCATCATTATGGAATCATCATTGACCCGGCCAGAAGCAATAAACCCAGGGACAAGGCCAGAGTAGAGCGGGTTATTCCCTACATCCGGGACAGTTTCTGGTCGGGGAGGGATTTTACCAGTTTGGAGGAAATCAACAGACAGGCCGCTCAGTGGTGCCTCAGATTAGCCGGATTGAGGGACCATGGCACCACTCATCAGCCGCCATTAGCCCTCTTTCACCTGGCGGAAGAAAAAGAGCTCCGGCCACTGCCGGTGGCAACGTTTGAAATAGTAACCTGGCACCGTGCCAAAGTAGCTCTCGACTGCCACATCCAGGTGGCTAACACTCTCTATTCCGTGCCTTACCAGTATGTGGGTAAGACGGTGGACGTTAAACTGGGAAGCAAAATAGTTGAAATTTATCTTGAGTATAGACTGATAAAGACTCACTCCAGAGGTGACCGGGGGCGGAGGGTTACTGACTGGAATGACTATCCTCCGGAGAAGGCTGCTTTCTTCCAGCGTACCCCGGAATGGTACCGGCACAAAGCCAGCCTCGTCGGCGTATCCACCAGAGAGGCGGTTGAAAGCCTCCTCAAAGAGCATGCTTTCCATCACTTGCGCCAGTGCCAGGGTATCTTAAGGCTGGGAGAAACGTATGGGCAGCAGAGGCTGGAGAAGGCCTGCGCCAGAGCTAACGCCTTTGGCGATCCCTGCTACCGGACGGTGAAAACTATCCTGGAGCGGGAACTGGATAAACAACCGCCACTCTTTGAACCGGTGAGGGTAGCCGGGGCTTTTCTACGCGGTCCCGAGTCCTTCCTTTGAAGGATGCGGCTCCGTGGAAACTTAAAGGAGGTAATTAATGGCCGATATGCATCAACTGGAAAATAAAATGAGAGTACTAAAGCTAAGTGGCATGGTAGATACTCTCGACATGAGGCTCAATCAGGCGCAAAAGGACGGGGTAGGTTTGAGGGAGTTCCTGGAACTGCTGCTGGAAGATGAGGTACAGCACCGGGCGAATAAGAGGCTGGTCACCCGGATTATGCGGGCACACTTTGAAGAAGAGAAAAACCTGGAAGGATTTGATTTCAACTTTAATCCCAAACTACCCGCCCAGTATATCCGTAACCTGGCTACGTGTCAGTTTATCGAGCGCAAGGAGTCGGTTATCCTCTGCGGTCCCGTGGGTGTGGGTAAGACTCACCTGGCCGAGGCTCTGGGACACCAGGCCTGCCGTGCCGGCTATAATGTCCTGTTCGCCAAGTCCAGCCGCCTGCTGTCCGACCTGGGAGGCGGCCGGGCCGATGACACCTGGGAAAAGAGAATCGCGCACTATCTGAAACCCAATTTACTGATACTGGATGACTTTGCCATGAAAGAATTTACCAAGACCCAGGCGGAAGACCTCTATGAGCTTATCGACCGGCGCCACAACTCCAGCTCTATGATAGTGACCGCCAACCGGGCGCCCAAAGACTGGTATCCTCTATTCCCCAACCCGGTCATCGCCGAAAGTGCTCTCGACCGCCTGGTTAGCTGTGCTCATGTGATCACCCTGACCGGTAAGAGTTACCGGTCATTACTACGTCCGGATAAAGACCTTGCCAAGGAGGTGGTAATCGTGTGATACTATGCTTTAAGTGCACCCGGGGTGGCACATTAACCTGAGAAACAGGGTGGAACATTTACTTGAGAATGGGTGGTCATATAACCTGAGAAACGACATTCTTGTGTCGAAATGATTAGGTCGGGCACGACGTGTTTTATCTCCCATCAAAATGCTCGCTTCATTGAAGAGGCTTTGGAGGCGACAGTTCGTGCCGGACTGCGAGGAGTATTTGCAAGGATTCTTGTAGACGACCCGCAGGTGCCTGATAACCTAAGGGAAACACCTTTGCAAGCTATCCGAAATACTCTAGAACTGCACAAGAGATACCGAGCCAAAAGCAAAGCTAGGGTCATGTTCGGCCCTATGGGCCTTCATAACTGCTCATTCGAGTTGATGAGGGAAGTTGCCAAAGCAAATCAAGATCACAACTTGGGCATTCATACGCACTGTTCGGAAACGAGGGAGACAACAGAGAAGATTAAAAGATCATACGGAGCAAGTGAGATAGAAGTCTTGAACAAAACAGGAGTTTTGACTCGTCGGACCCTGTTGGTCCACTGCAACTATATTTCTGACGACGATATACGTATAATTAGACGTGCAGGTTCATCAGTCGTACACTGCCCTAGCAGTAGCAATATAAATAGGAGCTTGCGTTCCCTACCCTCGAACTTCATTGGGAGAGGAATAAATGTCGCACTCGGCTCTGATGGCCCTAATGCTTGCCACAATCTTTTTCTGGAATTAAGGCGGTGTGCCCTGCTTAATAGGTCTCTTTCACCTATCGATTGTCTTCAAATGGTTACGATTAATGCTGCAAAAAGTCTAGGAATGGAAGCGGAGATCGGGAGCCTAGAATCCGGAAAGAAGGCTGATCTAGTGATCGTTGAACCTCAAGAAGGGAAAGGCTCTCTATCAAACTTGCTAACCTCTATTGAGGGTAGTCGCGTCACTGACGTAATGATTGACGGTCGGTTTATTATGCACAACGGAAACATCTTGACCTGCGATGAGCAACAGATCATGTGTGACGCTTCGTCTTATATAAAGAAAAGCTTTGTGGGGCTTTGTTCATAAAATGAACATACCGCTGGGGGCATGGATAGCAGCGATTATAGTTGCAGTCGTTTTAGCTCTCGGAGGATTTTTGGTTAAGCCAATTCGTAATCGTGTAGCAAAGTGGTTTATAAAAAAGGCGGCTACTGTCTTGACGTGGCTAGTTGCTCATGACACCTCCATAGTGGCTGCTATCACCCCGCAACTAGTTGGAACAAAGCCTTCCAGTAAAGAGGCAACGACCGAGGAGGCACTTGCTGAGGAGTTAATTACAAGGGGCTGTTTGACACTTGTTGAGCGGACCGGAACCGATTTAGCCACCGTTCTCATTCGAAAGAACTACTACACGAATGTTATACTTTATAGTGCCCTATTCACCCCAGATATCCAAGCTAAAACAGCAGATTATATTGCCCATTATCTCCGAGAAGAGGAAAGCATAGATATTCACAAGTGGGGCGTAAGTTATTTCTCCTGCCGCCGGAATAGTCCTTACTTCGACTACTATGGATATATAAATGGAGACGTAATCCATAGCCTGGCTGAAAAGGTGGCTGAACGACTTGGTATCGGGATAGAATCCCCTTGGAATATAAAGAAGAAAAAGGTGATTTTCATTTCTACGATGGTTTCAGAAGCGATAAAAGACTGCTTTGATAAGATGTACGAAAACCAGGTACGGGAAATACTTGCTTATTTCATACTAGAGCCTGCTCCCCGGTCGCTTGACGATTTATTGGTTTTGGAGCAATCTTTAATAGTAAAGCCGGCTTCAGTAATAAGATTTGACAAACTCAAACAGCCGAATTTTATTTCCCTTCTTCTAGGGCGAGGTTGAAGTACAGATGAAACAAGTAAATGATTCTTCGCTTTCAACCTTAGAGTCTTGTCTTCAAAAATGCATTCAGCGCGGCTATTTTTTACATTCCAACGGGGAGTTTAATACTTGGTGGCTCAACCTGTACTTGCTAAATAAAAAACTAGAGGAATACGAAAATTTATTTCAAAGGACTTTCCAGATACTCTTGGAAGAAATGGGCATAACTAGTAATAAAAGCTTTGACACCATTGCCTTCACTTTTTCGCCTGACCGTCAACTGGTTTTTCTTCATCACCTAATACGGGAGATTACGAAAGATAAGAGTTTACAAACAATTTCAGTCCGAACGATAGCACCGCAACTTTACAAGATAGATGGGATGTTTGGGAAGCGCAAACACGTTCTTCTGATTAGTGCCCTCTCACTACATAATGAATTTATTAAAAAAAGTATTGAGCTAATCAGGGAAGAGGGAGGAGAAATAGACGGCATATTGATACTTGTACACCGGGGTGAGCACCAGGCAGATTATCGCACCTCGACCGATGAGAAGTACAAATACTCTTACTTATACCGAATTTTTGAAACCGGGGATAGGCTGAATGTCAAAGTGAACGAGAAAATAAGGAATAAGCTAAAAGCATTTCAAAATTAGCCTTGAGGGGCTAATAACTTTGGAGGTGTGGGGTAAAGAATTGGATTTATGTATGAAAATTACCAAGGACAGAGTATACTGAATCAAAAACCGATGAAAAAATAACGCATTGTCATACAAGGAGGTGCAATCATGGTAATTGAAACTTCTAGCCCCCAAAATGACGGTGAGGGACACAGCCGTTCAGAAATCGAGATTTTTCTACTGCAAGATAGAAAAATACTAGAAGATGAGCAAGCCGAAGAAGCTGAACCGGAACCTAGTCAGGACAGTGGAATGACTGTCGATGACTTCATTCGATGGGGATGCAAGTGCACCGGTTAAAGTAGGAGGTAAAAAATGAGTGCTCCATACAGCGTTTTTCTTGAAGTAACCAATGCCTGTAATTCTAGCTGTATACACTGCCGTACCAGAGTAGGTAATCCTTTACGAAATGAACTCAGTACCGTCGAATTATTCAACATAATGGACACGGTACGTCACATGGGCACAAAGTTCCTTACATTTACTGGGGGCGAACCACTTCTTAGACAAGACATTTTGGAGCTTATAAGTTACTCTTGCGACCTTGGAATGAATACTCTGCTAGCCACAAATGGTTTCTTGCTAACCCCTGAAAAAATAAAGTTTCTTGCCGGACTGAAAAATCTTTCGGTCCAAATAAGCCTAGATGGAGCGTCAGCGCCAACGCACGATTTGTTTAGGGGCCTTAAAGGCTCGTTTGGAAGGGCAATCTATGGGTTAGAGAGATGTGTAGAGTCAGAAATACATGTAAATGCATCCATGACTTTGACGAAGTATAACCTCGAAAATCTCTCAGGAGTAATTGACATTGTAAGAGGATTAGGTGTTCCCGTGATCAAGCTTCGACGGTTCATACCTGCGGGGCAAGGTTTCGAAAACTCTTCCCGTCTTGATCTGACATCTGAAGAAGTTAAAAGTGCCATCGAATTCTATATATCCAAGAGGGCAGCCCTCTGCCAAGAAGTCGAACTGCAAATGGAGCAAGCTCCCTTTTCAATTCTATCAAGCAAAGATAAACCTACTGTACTGGCTGATACAACTAAGAGGATACAGGGTGGGTGTTCAGCGGGAAGTGCTATATGCGTGATTGATCCCGTTGGAAACGTGCGTCCTTGTCCATCACTTGCCGTGAACGTAGGAAATATCAGATATGTTAGCTTCGAAACGATATGGCACACCTCCCACGTTCTGAACATACTAAGGGATAGGAGTAACTTATTAGGATGCTGCGGAGTGTGCGAATATAGAAACATTTGCGGTGGATGCAGGGCTGGAGCTTTCTCGGAATTCGGCAATTACTTGGCTGAGGATCCTAAGTGTTGGTATGCTGAGATTTTGAAAGCAAGAGGATGCAAATTCGCTGATAAGTATACAGTCACAGCCAAAGCCTGATTCGGCTCGTAAGTGTTTTTATCAATCGAAAACGGGGCTCAGTGGCGGCAATTGAGATGAGGATTATTACTGTTAAAAATAAAACTGGCTAGGTCATCTTCAACTCCTTTTGCTTCAGGCTCTCCTTAAAACGGAAGCTGTCGCTTTTTATCTCAATGACAGACATTCAGGGAAATTCCCTATCTAACATTTGTCCAGTTTGTTACTCCGATCACATCTCATCGCAATGTTACATGAGACAGCGTGGTCCAGCCAGTCCAGGGGGAGTCCAACTTTAGTTCATCCCTTGTTTACATGGTTCACTAGATGTTCACCAT
>JBGPRB010000172.1:0-6619 GCA_041489355.1 Dehalococcoidia bacterium | reverse complement strand
CAGGACCTCCACGCCTTCATCGCAATGCTCTATTATCGGCGCGCGGATGAAGATAGCCGGGAAAGGTGCTTTTCCCAGTGCCGGTATCGCTAGCTCTGTTTCAAAGCTGTCGACCTGCCGTCCGAAGGCGTTACGTTTTACCCTGATATCCATCAGCCCCAGTGACGGCGTTCCGTTCCCGGAAATTTGCTTCGCCATGAGTATCATTCCGGCGCACGTGCCGAAAACCGGTATGCCGCCCTTCGCTATCGAGGTTATTTCGCTCATCAGGCTGTCCGCAGACATCAAACGGCTGATGGTCGTGCTTTCCCCGCCGGGAATAATCAGCCCGTCCACTCCCTTTAGTTCCCCGGGTAAACGGACGGGCACAGCCTCTGTATCCAGTTTTTTTAGCGTTAAAATGTGCTCGGCAAAGGCTCCTTGCGAAGCAAGGACACCGATTTTCATACTTACGTCCATCCTCTGGCTATTAATATATTGTGCGCTCTGGCTACTTCCAGAGCCATTGTACCCCTTTTCCCTACCACCCTCTCTTCGCCAGCAGCTCCTCGGTGGGAATCAGCTTTATATCCAGGCCGGTCATAGCTTCCCCGAGTTTCTTGGATACCTCAGCGATAATCGCCGGGTCTTTATAATGCGTGGTCGCTTTGACTATCGCTTTGGCTCTAACCTCGGGATTGCTGGACTTGAATATTCCCGAGCCGACGAAGACACCCTCCGCGCCTAACTGCATCATCAGGGCTGCGTCTGCCGGTGTCGCTATGCCGCCCGCGGCGAAGTTCACTACCGGTAATTTACCCGTATTATGTACTTCGACAACCAGCTCGAAGGGAGCGCCGAGCTCTTTGGCCTGAGCCATAAGCTCTTCCTGCGGTGTGTTCATCAGCTTGCGGATGCCATCCATGACGGCTCTCATATGCCGCACCGCTTCCACGATGTTCCCCGTGCCGGCCTCGCCTTTTGTCCTTATCATGGCGGCGCCTTCGCCGATACGCCTGAGTGCTTCACCCAGGTCGCGGCAGCCGCACACGAACGGTACTTTAAAATCATGCTTCCACACGTGATGGCTTTCGTCAGCCGGGGTTAGGACTTCGGACTCGTCGATATAGTCGACCCCCATGGCCTCCAGGACCTGCGCTTCCACGAAATGCCCGATGCGGCACTTGGCCATGACCGGAATGGAGACCGTCTTCATGATAGCTTCGATAACGGTAGGGTCGGCCATGCGGGCCACGCCGCCGGCCGCACGGATATCCGCCGGGACCCTTTCCAGCGCCATCACCGCGCAGGCCCCGGCCTCCTCGGCTATTTTCGCGTGCTCAGGGGTAACCACGTCCATAATAACGCCGCCCTTGAGCATCTGGGCCAGACCTGTTTTAACTTTCCACGTCCCCGTTTCCATATCCGCCTCCTCTGGTTTTCTTAAGTAGATAAGTAGATTATTATAATTCTACTACGGTTATCACGGCTTGGCAACACATCTTGTTTCCAGTATTATATATTACTGTCATTGCGAGTCCATCCAGACGCAGTCGGGAGGCTTCAGCCCGAGTTCAGCCCGAGGGCGAAGCAATCCCTTTGATTGGCTTGAACTATAGATTGAGATTGCCACGTCTCGATTCCATCGGGACTCGCAATGATGGTTGCAACCCTTTTGACTCTTCCCGAAGAATATGTTTAAATAATAAGCTATGGATTACGTATTCTTTATTTTGCTCATAGTTGTCCTTATCGGGATAATCATCATTCTCAGAAGAAGCGATATCAGGACAAAGAAAAAATATCGGAAAGCCGCCTATGGTCTGCTGGAAAAGTCGAATCCCGACCCCGGCGAAATAAAGAGTACGATAAAATACCTGCGACTCTACGGCGGGCGGTGGCGTAAAGACAAGGAATTCGTCGAGCTTGCCAGCCGTTTAATGAGTAAGCTTGATAGTATTGAAAATAAATAAAGCTTGACTGGAACGGTCAATCATTAGATAATCGGCCTTTTAGCTGGCATACCGGGGCGGCGGGGGTATTCGGCAGGCGTAGATTTTTCCTTATCGATAATAATCAGGTATCTCTTATCGTCTAATTCTTCCAGTTCAATCAGCCTTATTTCCCTTAAGCGTCCGCCCATCGCTGCGATGGCTTTATACGACTGCTTAACCTCCTGCTCGATATCCCCCTTCTTCTGGGCTACGAATCTGCCGCCTGCGGTACAGAAGGGCAATGTCAGTTCGACCAGAGCGGGTAGGGACGCCACGGCGCGTGATAATACGAGGTCGAATTTTTCCCGGTATTGAACGTCATGAGCCGCTTCCTCAGCCCTGCCGACCGTTATTTCAACGTTATCCAGACCGAGCCTTTCCATCAGGTGCTCCAGGAATTTCGCTTTCTTGGCGGTGGCTTCCAGCAGGGTCAGCCTGATACCGGGCAGCAGGATTTTTAGCGGTATGCCGGGCAGTCCGGCGCCCGTGCCGACATCTATAACGCTCAAATTGTTCCCGGTAGACGGTGGCATCGCCAGCGTCACGGTCAGCGAATCGAGGAAATGTTTTGTCTGGACGTCTTCGTAGTCGGTGATTCTGGTGAGGTTTATGCGTTTATTCCAGTCGACGAGTTCTCTGTAATAAACTTCGAACTGCTCAAACTGTCCGGGACTCAGGTGAAGCCCCAGTTTTTTTGCTCCAATATCAAGTGTTTCCATGATAACTCTATTATATCAAAACAATAAGTACTTGCATTCTTAATAACCTAATGCTATTATGTTAATCAAATAATTCCAGAGGAGGCACGCATTATGCCTAGGAGAGACAGAAGTGATATCAGGATAGGAAAGCTTTCGGAGAAGCACGGCATTCCCGAAAAAGCAATAAGAACACCGAGCGGAAGGAAAAAGAGAAAAGATACAAAGCTGGGAACTTTAAGAAAAGAGCACTCTAAATAAAATTATTTTTATACGTTTCACAATTAAAATATGAAATGTTAAGATAGATAAAATTCTAGATATTTTTATAGAGCGTTTAAGAGGGGCGTCAGCCCCTCTTCTTTTTCCTCCCTTTATTCTCCTCTCCCCAATGTGGGAGAGGATTAAGGTGAGGGGGACTCAGGTGGAGCCCCAGTTTTTGAGCGCCGGACTCTAATTTTTCCATCACGGATTTTGTCCTGGTATTGCCTGAATTATACCATTTCCCATATACTTTCAATAGCTGAGGCAACCAAAGCTGGGTGGTAAGAGATGAAAAGCAATATTAGAGCCGTGCTCTTTGATATCGATGATACCCTTTTTGATAGGAGCAGGGCGCAGGGCATCATTCTGGAGCTTATTGTGAAAAGATTTCCTCAGGCTTTTCGGTCTATGGAAATAAATCGGATTTTAGAGGCTTTTTGGGAATCCGACCGTATCACGGTTGAGGCTTTTACCGCCGGAGCCCCGTCCGAAGGGCTTCGAGATGCCAGAAGCCGCCACTTTCTCCGTCTGCTTGGCATCACGGAAGACTATGCCGATGCCATTACGGAGATGTATGTCCGGGAATACCCTTCCGTTAGCGCCCCTGTTGACGGGGCTGTCCTGCTGGTTAAAAAATTAAGCCGCCGCTTCAAGGTTGGGGCTGTATCTAACGGACTCCCTGACGTGCAGTACCGAAAGCTTGATACACTGGGCCTGCGTGATTTCTTCGCCTGTATCGTTTTATCGGAAGAAATCGGCATCCGCAAGCCTGACCCGGGGATTTTTCACCGCGCTGCGGCTTTGCTTCACGTGCAGCCTTCTCAATGCCTGTATGTCGGCGATTCTTACAGCAACGATATCGTTGGCGCTAAAACCTCGGGTATGACAACCTGCTGGCTCTGCCGTGACATGTCTTACCCGGAGAATGCCGTAGTTCATACCGACTACGTAATTGGCAACCTGGAAGAGCTTAACCGCATATTAAAGGATTTTTAGTTACACTCCTGAAATAAGGCATGGCATTTAAGAATGGCGGCAGTCCTTAGCGTCATTGCGAGTCCTTCCGGTGAAGGACGAAGCAATCTCTATCTAATACCTTTATCATATCATCGCGTTTCCCCATACGATTACCCGATTCCGAAGTAGGAGAGTGCGTAGCGAGAGGGGCTTGCCTTGAGCTTGTCGAACGGGGTGAGGTACATAAAAATCTTCCTTATTAAACAATTACTTACCATAACTCTAAAAACAAATCCCAAAGCTACTCACGCACGATTCGTTTCCCAAAAAAAATAATCTGGTTTTGTCGCCCCTCTTAAAAACGAAGCGGATGGTTACACAACAACGAAGATATAGTACAGATACACCACCACGCCGGCAAAGACGACGCTATCCATGCGGTCGAGCAGGCCCCCGTGACCCGGCATAAGACTGCCCGAATCCTTGACGCCTGAGTTGCGCTTCAGCATCGACTCCACAAGGTCTCCGAGCTGCCCGAAGACGCTGATGAGCAAACCCAGGAGTATTGCCTGTCCATAGTTCAGGGGAAGCTGTAATGGTGTGTTTAGAGTGAAAAGGAGACTGATAATGACCGCCCCGAATAGTCCGGCGATGGCTCCTTCCCAGGTCTTGCCCGGACTGATGTTCGGCGCCAGTTTGTGCCTGCCGATAGCCCTGCCGACAAAGTAAGCCGCGGTATCGGAGCCGAATGTAGCGAACAAAGCCAGAAATACAAAGTTGCGACCAGCCTCAGGGAAAGCTTCAGTCCCAGGCTGTAGCCGTAACTCTACCAGCAAGCTCAGCAGCCAGCCCACGTAAAGAATACCGGCTATTGTCCAGGCCCAGCCAGTAAAAACGCCTTCCTTGTTCGGTAGAAACACGAGCAGTATCAAGGAAAGCGCTACAGCCGAGGTCAATAAGACCGGGATTAAAAGCTCGTAATCAAAATTGGGTTGAATGATGAACAGCAGCGTCCATATCAGGCCGAAACATGTAAGCGGTAATATTCTGGAGACGCCCACCATCCTGTAAAATTCAACGGCGGCAAGTAAGCCCCAGACAACCGCCAGCACGGTGAACCAGGGTAATGGCTCATCGAACCAGATGGCAACGATAAGAAGAGGAATGCCCCATAATGCTGTTATAACTCTTTTTCTGAGCATGCGGCTTTTTATTGCAGCCCGCCAAAGCGCCTCTGTCTCTGGCCGTAGGCCAGTAACGCCTTCTCCAGTTCCTCCTCATTGAAATCAGGCCATAGAACCGGCGTAAAATAGTATTCGCTATAAGCCGACTGCCATATCAGAAAATTGCTGGTGCGCATTTCGCCACTGGTACGAATCATCAGGTCTACATCGGGGAAGCCTGCCGTATACAGATACTTATTGAACACTCTTTCATCTATATCTTCAGGTAATACTTTCTCAGCGGTAATGCGGCGTACTGCATCCAGAATTTCCGCGCGTCCCCCGTAGTTTAAAGCGATACCAAGCGTCATACCCTTATTGTTTTCTGTCAGTCTAACAGCCTCTTTTACGGATTTCTGCACCCCTTCGGGCAGTCCCTGAAGCCGGCCGATGTGGCGTATTTTTACACCATTTTTATGAAGCTCGCGAGTTTCTCTCCCTATCACTTCTTCCAGAATATTAAATATACCATTAACCTCATCCTCGGGCCGACTCCAGTTTTCGGTGGAAAAGGCGTAAAGGGTAACATAGTCCACTCCATGTTTACCCAGACATCTGATTATAGGGCGTATGTTTTTAACTCCGGCACGATGCCCTTCCAGACGCGTTAATCCACGCTGCGCGGCCCATCTACCGTTGCCATCCAAGATAAAGGCTACATGGCGGGGAAGAGCGTTTATTCTTTCCATATCATTTGAGGTAATCACAATAATGGCCGGAATTTATCGAAAGTAGATAAAACTCAACCGCGTTAGACTTCCATGAGTTCCTGTTCTTTGCTATCGCCGAGTTTATCTACTTCAGATATGAAAAAGTCAGTAAGCTTTTGCAGCTGGTCCTGGGCACGCTTCTGCTCGTCCTGCGATATCTCTTTGTCCTTCTCCATCTGTTTAAGCTCATTCATAGCTTCGTGCCTCAGGTTGCGTATCACTATCCGCCGTTCCTCGATCCTTCGATGCACTACCTTGATTAATTCCTGCCTTCGCTCTTCACTGAGCGGCGGTATAGCTATCCTGATGATATTACCATCGTTGGCCGGATTTAAACCGAGTTCGGACTTAGATATCGCCTTTTCAATCTCGTGCAGGCTGTTTTTATCCCAAGGTTGAATGACCAGCAGACCAGCCTCCGGGGCAGAAATACCGGCGAGCTGATTCAGCGGCATGGGCACGCCGGCGTATTCCACCTTGATATGCTCAACCAGGGCCGGTGTCGCGTGCCCGGTCCGTATGGTTGCCAGGTCCGTACGGAACATCTTTATCGAGGTCTTCATTTTTTCTTCAATATTTACTAATTCTTCGTTAACCATCTCAACTCTCACTTGTGACCAGCGTACCTATGGGTTTACCGAGAACGGCTTTTTCCATGCCGTTTTTAGCCTCGAGGTCGAAGACAATGATAGGTAATTTATTATCGAGACACAGGGATAAAGCGGTGGTATCCATTACCGCCAACCTCATATTCAACGCTTTAAGGTGAGTAATCCTGTCTATTTTTTTAGCAT
>JBGPRB010000171.1:0-6683 GCA_041489355.1 Dehalococcoidia bacterium | reverse complement strand
TACCGCTTCCTCTCGAAACTCCTTGCTGTATCTTCCTTGGGGACCCCTTTTCAATCTGACACCTCCGTCTCTTTATTTTACCTGACTTTGGTGTCCGTTAATTCCATCCTACCTCACTTATGACCTCTTGACATCATGTGAATCTTTGATATATATATTGGATGTACATTGATTATTTGTAATATTAAAGTAAATTTTAACCCCGAAACCGGTGAATTGTACTATGTATACGCTCAGTAAAAATGATTATGATGATGCCCTTAAATTAATAAATTGTTGCATCTCGACTCTGAAAAATGGCGGGAAGACCGAAGATATACTTTCTGAGATGCTTAAATCATTTAGGGCAGATGATGCGGTTTTCCTTTCGGCTAACAACAATTATGACGGAGTGAACCTCGCAAATTCCTACGTTCTGTGCAAGGATAGAAAGTATCTCAATCAATACGCTGACTATTTCTGGCGCTACGACCCTCTCTACCAAATGCAATTTTGCCCCGTGTCCAGTAACCCCGTCTTTAAGACTGATGATGTGATACCGTATTCACAACTGATCAATCTTGAATATTATAATTCTTTCCTCCGGCCACAGAACCTGCTAGGAGAATTAATCATTCGGCTTTGCTCCAAGGATAGCGTATTTGGAGCGATATCCCTGCAGCGATTTAAAGAGCATCCAAACTTCGAGAAAAAAGATACCCAGAAGGCTTCATTATTGGTACCATTTCTTATTAATATTTTCGAGACGGCCAACAGGTTTATTAAAATAAACGATGAACGAATATTATTGGAACAATGGATAGAATCTCATTCGGAGGGGATCATTCTTTTAGATTCCGAATTACGGCCCATATTTTATAATTCCAAGGCCAAGCTCTTTTGCCAACTATTAAATGGGATAAATGAGAAAGCGTTGTATGATAGCACGAGCGTAGAAATATCGATTCCTCAGGTTATTGTACAAGACTGTAAGAATCTAACAAGGCCGCACGAAGAGAACGGTCCGCTACAAAGCCATAGCAACAGGATTATTAGTGTTAAACATAAGAAGAGGTATTACATACAATACTTCCCAATTATCTCACCCTCGCGGGAACTACCAGTATCGCGATTTATTATTTTCTTAAATGAATTAACCAGATACGGTGAGTATGCAGAGGAGATATTAACCAAGCAACACAAGTTAAGCGAGCGAGAAGAAATCATAGCGCAATACGCAGCGATAGGGCTGAGCAATAAGCAAATTGCCGAGAAACTATGTATCAGTCCTTATACCGTCCAAAATCATCTGAAAAGTGTTTTCGAAAAGACGGGACTAAATAACCGGACACAACTCGCTAACCTCGTGAAATATACAGACAGACTGCTACCTTAAACAGGGTCTCGTTCCGAATAGAGGATAGTCCAGCATAAAGAACTCTCTTATTAACCTCCAATAATTTTACTAACCTTACCGACTCTTACTCATTAGATCATTTCACTGCTCCGCACCAATAAGATATTTAATTCCTTATTGCTAAAAGTAGCTGAAATGAGTCATTGACTGTCCACATCCTTGATGTTTAACTTAAGAAGACATAACCGAGTGTAAGTATGCATTAATTTTTTTGCTGAAAATACATTATTCGGATAATAAGATATGTTCGGAAACACCTGAAGCATTCCAAACATGATATTTTTTTATTTTCAGGAGGGAGAATGAAAAAACTATATTTATGTCTGATGCTCCTTTTAGTGTTCGCCTTATTAATTACCAGCTGCGCTAAGCCCACTCCTACCCCAACGCCGGCGCCAGCCCCAACTCCGGCGCCAACCCCAGCACCAGCACAAGTATCAACGCCAAAATACGGCGGCACATTCAGGTATATCGACCCACGGTCGCCGGCCAGCACTATCGGCTGGTTAGCGGAACCGGGGCCCCCGCTCGGTCTGTACGCGTGCACCATGCTGGAAGGTTTAGTTGATATCGACTACAAGGGAGTGATCATACCGAAGCTGGCGACGGCATGGGACATAGCCCCGGACCTGAAATCCGTCACTTTTACTTTGAGGAAAGATGTCAAGTTTCATGACGGGTCAGATTTCAACGGCGCGGTGGCAAAGTGGAACCTTGACCAGTTTATTGCCGCCAAGTTAGCCAACGTCAAGGATGTTAACTCCGTAGACCTTGTCAACGACTACACGATTAAAATTAATCTGAAACAATATTCAAATACGCTACTTTCTACAATAGGCTCCATATACATGGTATCAAAAACTGCCTTCGATAAGGGAGGAAAAGAAGGACTGCGGTGGAACCCCGTTGGAACCGGGCCTTTCAAGTTCGTCAGTTTCCAGCGTGACGTCGTTCTTAAGTGCTCCAAGTTTGAAGGTTACTGGCAAAAGGGCAAGCCTTATCTCGATGCGATAGAAGCACAATTTATCATCGACCCGCTGACAGCATCAGCGTCTTTTGAAGCAGGTGAAGCGGACGCCGTCGGTGGAGACGTGGCAAAAGTGCTGTACGACCTTCAGCAGAAGGGCTATGAAATACTTAAGTCTTATACCGGGGCGATTACCCTGATACCCGATAGCAAGAATCCGGGCTCGATTTTAGCCAATCCCAAGGTCCGCCAGGCAATAGATTACGCTATTGACCGTGATGCTATAGTAAAAGCCCGGGGCTTTGGCTTCTGGACACCCACTCATCAGTTTGCCCCTCCGGACGCATCCGCCTATATCAAAGACCTGCCGGCACGCACTTATAATCCGGAGAAAGCCAAGCAGCTGCTGGCAGAAGCAGGCTATCCCAACGGTTTCAAGATCAAGATTATCGGGGATAGCTCAACCACCGATAAAGAGGCGACCGTTGCCGTGCAGGGTTTCCTCAGTAAGGTAGGTATCGATGCCCAGCTGGACTGGGTGGACTTCGCCAGTTTTGTGCAGTACGTGATGGGAGGCTGGAACGATGCTCTACTCGCGTGCGCTAACGGATTCAGCGCCGCGAATATCAACCAGGGGATAGACTTTGTCTGGTCACAAAACGCCGCATTTTTCCCGAGCGTCTTGAAAACAGACCAGCTGCAGGGACTATTAAATGAGTCTATGGGAGCCAAGGACTATGACCCGGCAAAGGTACAGAAAGTGCTCCGCTACATGTTTGACGAAGCTATGTTCCTCCCCCTCTACTGCATCACCCGGGGTCATGCGGTGCAATCATACGTTCACGGTACCGGTTTCTACAGCATGCAGTCGTGGGCGGTCTGGCAACCAGCCGAGACCTGGTTAAGCAAATAAATTTAGATCAATCGAGTCTCCCGACAAATTATGGAGTTCGTCGGGAGACTCGCCTCCCTGTTAAAGAATTTCAATGACAACATACATCATCCGCAGGCTGGTACAGTCTGTGTTCATCCTTATCATCGTCACCCTGCTGGTGTTCCTGACAATGCATCTCCTGCCGGGTGACCCGATTTTGATTTTCATATCTTCAGGTGAATTAAAAAACACCTCGCTTCAAGAGATAGAAACCCTCAGGCATCAGTTCGGGCTGGATAGGCCCATCATGATACAGTACGTCGATTGGCTGGCCGGAGTAGCCCACGGCGACTTCGGTATTTCCATTGTGCAGCGGGAGCCCGTACTGAAAGAAATAATCAGGCGGTTACCCATAACCTTTCAATTGAGCTTAATCGCTTTAGTCATCAGCACCATCATCGGTATACCCGCAGGCGTGATTTGCGCGGTGAGGCGCGGCAAATGGGTAGATACTCTGGTAACGATTCTTGCCAATGCCGGGATAACTATTCCCGTTTTCTGGCTGGGTATAATGTTAATCTACCTGTTTGCTCTGAAACTCGGGTGGCTGCCAGTGCAGGGATATACCTCGCTTTTCGCGGACTTCGGGAAGAGCGTGAAACAGATGATTATGCCCGTCTTTTGCCTGTCTATATTTTCCATTTCCTCGATCACACGGCAGACCCGCTCCAGTATGCTCGAGGTCATGCGGCAGGACTATATCCGGACCGCCTGGGCCAAAGGTCTGAAAGAGCGGCTAGTAATAATGAAACACGGCATCAAAAACGGCCTTATACCGATTGTTACGCTGCTGGGCATGTCCTTCAGCTTCATCGTCGGCGGCTCAGTGCTTATCGAGAATGTTTTTAATATTCCCGGCATGAGCCGGCTGGTGGTAAACGCAGTGTTCGTCCAGGACTACCCGGTGGTACAGGGTTTTGTTTTAATAATCGCAGTAGTAGTGCTGCTGACGAATTTGATAGTTGATATTTCCTACGGCTGGCTTGACCCCAGAATAAGGTACGGATAACCGGCACGAACCGGGTGAAAAATGGACATACTAAACACCATAACAAATGAGACTCGACCCCGTCTCAGCGAATTTGCCTATATCAGGAGGGTAATGTTGAGCCGGGGAGTGGTGATTTTCGGCATAATCGTCATTTTTATACTGGTACTATCAGCCATTTGCGCTCCATGGCTAGCTCCTTACGACCCTTATGACCAGAAATTGGACCAGACTCTGCAGCAACCTTCCAGGGAGCATCTCCTGGGCACCGACGCTCTCGGCAGGGATACGTTGAGTCGAATAATATTCGGGGCACGGAACTCGCTGATGGTGGGACTGGTGGCTCTCTGTATCGCGGCTACGGTCGGCATGGCAATAGGGTTAATCGCGGGATATTTCAGCGGCTGGATAAATGCGATTTGCATGCGGTTCGTCGATTCTCTGATGTGTTTTCCGATGATTTTGATGGCTCTGGTTATCGCCGCTTTGCTCGGGGGAGGGCTTAAAAACGTGATGATAGCCCTGGGTATCGCGATGGTGCCGGGATATGCCAGATTAATGTGCGGGCAGGTCCTTTCCGTGAAAGAAAACGACCATGTGCTGGCAGCGCGTTCTCTGGGAGCCGGTAACAGCCGCATCATTCTCCTTCACATATTGCCAAATTGTCTACCGCCACTGATAGTGCTGATAACAATGCAGATAGGCGCGGCGATATTGACCGAGGCCGGACTCAGCTTCCTGGGAATCGGAATCGAACCGCCCGCAGCCGCCTGGGGCACCATGATTAACGATGGGCGCATGTACCTGCTGACGAATCCGATACTTACAAGCGCGCCCGGTATTGCGATTATGCTGGTTGTTTTCAGCTTCAATATGGTGGGGGATGGGCTGAGAGATGCCCTGGACCCCAGGCTCAGAGGCACTTTATAATCAGCTGCCAGCAATCCGAATCAGAGCGCTCCGGCGTCATAGACAACTTTACCGCCAACAATGGTCATTAAGGTACGGATATCTTTGATATGATGCGGGTCAACGGTCAAGATATCTTCGTCCAGGATGCAAAAATCAGCCAGTTTACCCGCCTCGATAGAGCCTTTGACATTTTCTTTATGGTCGAGCCAGGCGCCGTTAATCGTATAGGTGCGTATGGCCTCCTGGACAGTAATACGCTGGTCCGGGCCGCTTACCTGGCTGGTAGCTTTCGATTCTCTTAAAATAGCCGACTGCACGCCCTGCTTCCAGTCCGGATAGATAACGGGAGCATCGGAGCTATTAGTCACGCGGATGCCGTTATCGAGCATCGTCCTGAGGGGCCAGTGGTAAGCGGCTCTCTGCGGACCTACGACAGTCGCCATGAAATCTGAGATTGTCCACTTGATGGGTGACTGTACGTTCAAGCTCAGCTCGTACCCGGTCCGTTTACCGAACTCTCCAATTTTCTTGATGGTTTCAGGCCTGGAGAAATCGCTGTGTATGATATAGTGCCGGGCATCCCAGGGGTCTTCTTCGATACATTTCATATACTGGTCGGTACAAACATCGATGGTCCTCTCGCCGCAGCTATGAATGCCAACCTGCAACCGATTGCTGTGAAAGATGCGAATCATTTCCCGCAGATTTTCCTCCTGCTCTTTCACGGAGTTGCCGTCCACCACCAAGCCTCCATAGGTTCCATCGAGGTATGGTTCATACATCCAGGCAGTCTTGAGCGGGGGTATGCCATCGCCGACGATCTTGGCGCCGCCTACTTTTAACCATTCATTACCGAAGTTATAGCGGCACCCGACGTATTTCAAAGCTTCTTTCATTCCTTCAAGATTGGACTTGCCAAAGCCCGCCAGCATCAGCATCATGTTCACCCGGCACGTCCATTTGCCATCATTAAAGAACTCATTGTAGGCGTCATTGTAAACAGCCCACTTTTCCCGGTCGACACCGGCATCCGTAAAGCTCGTGATACCAAGAGAATTCAGTTCAGCCATGGCATGGAGTAATGCTTCTTTCCGCTGTTTTTCCGTCCAGGGAGGAATTACAACTCTCAAGGCCATACTTGCCTTCTCATATAGAAGGCCGGTAAGCTCACCGGTGCCGGGGTCTTTTTTAATCTCGCCGCCTACCGGGTTGGGCGTATCCTTAGTTATTCCTGCCATCTCAAAAGCCTTGCTGTTCACCCAGGCGCGGTGCCCGGAGTATTCAGTGAGGACAACGGGGTTATAAGGCGCAACTTTATCCAGGTCTTCTTTGGAGGGTTTATGGTTAGAGTCAGCGAGGCATTCCGCCAGGTAGCCTTCGTCCCAGCCTTCCCCCAGTATCCATTCTCCCGGTTTCAATTTACTGGCTTTTTCAGCCACCATCCTGACAATGTCAGCAATCGACTTTACAGTCGGAAATCTCACGT
>JBGPRB010000170.1:0-6800 GCA_041489355.1 Dehalococcoidia bacterium | reverse complement strand
CGATGAACTGAAGATACCATCGGGGACAAGGCAGGAAATTTGCCGCGCCATTCATAACGAGCAGAATATGATTATCCAGGCGGGTCTCCACGGCGTAAGCCTGGAGGGGGCGACCGTTTACGCCACACATACGCCCTGCGTGCTCTGTGCCAAGATGCTGGTTAATTCTAGAATAGCCCGCTTCGTCAGCTTCGATAAGTATAACGACGATACCTTTGTCGAGCTTTTCAAGGAAGCCGGCATCAAGGTTGAAATCAAGGACAGGCCTTCGGCACAGATAACGTTTCTGGATTAGGAATAATTGTCATTCCGTACTTGATACGGAATCCAGGGGTGGGCAGGGTGAGGGGCGGATTCTTCACTGCGTTCAGAATGACAACGGAAACTAGCGCTTTCTCTTTGTCGCTTCACGGACGGCCACGGCTATATCTTTGGATGTCAGTCCGTATTTTGCCAGCAGTTCCGCCGGTTTGCCGGACGTGCCGAATTTATCCTTTATCGCCACGAATTCCATCGGCACCGGGCGGTGTCTGGCGGCAACACGAGCGACCATGCTGCCCAGTCCGCCGTGCTCCTGGTGCTCCTCGGCGGTGACGATGGCGCCGGTCTCCTCGGCAGCTTTGACGATAGCTGCTTCATCGATTGGCTTGATGGTGGACATGTTCAGTACCCGGCCGTCGATGCCTTCTTTAGCCAGTTCGGCGGCGGCTTCCAGCGCCGGGGCTACCATGACTCCGATAGCTATTATTGTAACGTCGTTTCCCGGTCTCATGGTGGCCGCCTTGCCTATTTCAAAGCGGTAGCTGCTATCATAGACCAGCGGCAGCTTACCGCGAACTAACCGGACATAGCAGGGTCCCCGGAGAGCAGCCACTGCCCTTATCGCCTGTTTAGTCTCGATGGCATCGGCGGGTACGATAACCGTAAAGCCGGGTAGAGAGCAGATGAGTGCCAGGTCTTCGAGTGCCTGGTGCGAGGCGCCGTCTTCGCCGACAGTCAGGCCGCTGTGTGTCGGCACTATTTTCACGTTGAGTCGTGCCTGCGCTACCGATACGCGAATCTGGTCGAAGCAGCGTCCGGGAGCAAAGACGGCGAAGGTGCTGGCGAAGGGAATCTTGCCCGTGGCAGCCAGGCCGGCGGCAATGCCTATCATGTTTTGCTCGGCGATGCCCACCTCGAAGAAGCGCTCCGGGAATTCCTTCTTGAAATACTGTGTCATCGTCGATGGAGAGAGGTCGGCGTCCAGCACCACGATGTCCGGGTTTTCGCGGCCCAGTTCCACCAGCGTTTTGCCGTAAATTTCTCTCGGGGCTATTTCTTCGGCCACGGTTATGCCAGCTCCTTTAAAGCTTTTTCCAGCTGCTCGGCGTTGGGGGCTTTGCCGTGAAAATCGACGTTGTTCTCCATGAAGCTGACCCCTTTGCCTTTAACGGTATGGGCGATGATGACGGCGGGCTGTCCCCTGACTTTTTGCGCTTTTTTCAGGGCGTCCAGAAGCTGGTTTAAATCATGCCCGTCGATATCCGTGACGTGCCAGCCGAATGCCCCCCATTTTTTATTCAGGGGGTCGAGGTTCATAATATCGCGATTGAATCCGCTCAACTGGATGCCGTTATTGTCCACGATAGCTGTCAGGTTGTCCAGCTTGAAATGGGCGGCGGACATCGCCGCTTCCCAGGTCTGCCCCTCGTCGCACTCCCCGTCGCTGAGCAGGGCATAGACGCGGAAGCTCTGCGAGTTCAATCGCCCCGCTAGGGCGACGCCGATAGCGAAGGATAACCCCTGTCCCAGGCTTCCTGACGACATTTCCACTCCCGGCGTGGCGGTGCGGTCGGCATGTCCCTGTAAATGGCTATCGAGCTGGCGCAGGGTGGCCAGTTCGGACTTGGGGAAGTAGCCGCACTCAGCCAGGACGGAGTAGAGAACCGGGACGGCATGTCCCTTGCTCAGGATAAATCTATCCCTGTCTTGCCACTGCGGGTCGGACGGCTTATGTCGGAGTATTTTCCAGAATAGGGTGGTGAGAATTTCCACGGCCGATAGTGAGCCGCCGGGATGGCCGCTGCCGGCTTTGCCTATCATTGTGACGATATCACGGCGTAATTTTTTAGCGACTTCCTTGAGGTCTTCGTTTGAAGAAAAAACCCCGGCTTTTGAATTATCTGCCGAGGTTTCTGATGATGGATTCTTTGAATCAGATGATGTCATAACTGTGATTACATTATACTATGCGGGAGAATATCAAGTCCATACTGGCAGCGACGCTATCTTTTCTCAATATCTCATTTTATCAACTTAAAACTAAAAATAATAGCTGGCGGGATATTTTTATATACGTTATCATAGAGACTCTTGCTGTCGATATCTTTGAAAGAGGGTTCTCTTAAACCATCCATGTAGAGGTTATTCTTAAAACAGACGTTTAATATTTCACTTAAGGGACGATGAAAATAGTATTGTGGTTCAGGCTGCCCTGACATGCCGATACCTTTAGTTTTTTGAGATACCAAATAATTACTGACCTTGATATAATAAATATTTTTTATCGTTCCTCCAGAATCATTGCTTTCATGTAAAAGAGTATTTTCTCCTGAATTAAAGCAGGGATGTGTTATTGAAAATACAAATATACCATTATTTTTTAAAATTTTTGGTAAAAAGTTAATTAACGGTTCGATATTTTCAATATCCATAATTGCCATGGTGCATACGATAGAGTCAAAAATATATTCCCTTAATTTATTAAGGTCATCTATATTAGTAACATCAATCACTTTATAATCGATTTTATCCGATAATGGTTTTAATTTGGCAATCTTAATAAATTCATCGGAAAAATCAATGGCAATCACTTTGGCTCCTAGTTCAGTCATTCTTCTGGCAAATTGTCCATTCCCACAGGCAATATCTAAAATCAAATCACCCTTTTTTATATTCAATAATTCAATCTGATTCGGTTCAATTAAAAGTTTATGGAAGTCATTGCCTTCTCCCATTCGTTTATCCCAGAAAGCTGCATTTGTATTCCATATATCTTTTACTTCACTGTTTCTTTTACTGTTCATATATTTAACCCTTTTTCTTCAGTGCCTTTGACTGCTCGCGCACTTTGCTCACAATTTGCTGCTTTTCCACGAAGTCCGTAGTATATCGTCCTGTGCTGAATAGCGTATCCTCCAGTGCCATGCGGTGAAATTTAAGATTGGTTTCTATTCCTTCAATCCTCGTCTCGTTCAAAGCTCTCTTCATGCGTAATATGGCTTCATCCCTTGTCTTCCCCCATGCCATCAGTTTACAGAGCAGTGGGTCGTAGTAAAACGGGACCGTATAGCCTTCATATATTCCCTCATCCACCCTCACGCCCAGACCGTGTGGCAGATGCAGGCCGGTTATTTTCCCGGGGCAGGGGAGAAAGTTGCGTGAGACATCCTCAGCCGTAATCCGGCATTCTATCGCCCAGGCCTTACGGTTTATTTCGTCCTGGGTATATGCCAGTTCCTCCCCGGCGGCAATTCTAATCTGTTCCTTGACGATGTCCACGTCGGTGACCAGTTCCGTGACACAGTGTTCCACCTGCAATCGCGTGTTTACCTCGTTGAAGAAGAACTCCTGCGTCTCCGGGACATAGAAAAACTCAACCGTCAGGGCATTCACATATTGGGTGGCGAGGGCAATATCCAGGGCTACCGCGCCCATTTTCATCCTGAGATGTGGCGATAGAATTTTACAGGGGGCTTCTTCTATCAGTTTTTGAAAGCGCCGCTGGATGGAGCAGTCCCGCTCGCCAAGGTGAATGACATTGCCATATTTATCTGCCAGAACCTGAAACTCGATATGCTTGATGTTGGGAAGTAACTTTTCGATGTAGAATGAGGATACGCCGAAGAGCTTGCGGCCTCTCCCTTCCACGGAGCGGACGGCATTTCCCAGTTCCTGCTGGTTATGGGCAATCGTCATGCCGATGCCGCCGCCGCCTCCAGAAGGTTTGATGACAACCGGATAGCCGATATTTTCGGCTACTTCCTGTATCTGTGTAAACCTCTCACTCGTCGAGTCCGTCAGAGTCTGGTCGTAGCCCGGCACGATAGGGATATTAAGAAGACTCATCAGGTGGCGGGCGGCGTGCTTCGGTTTTACTTTACGCATGGACTGACTGGGCGGACCGATGAAAATAAGCCCGTATTTTTCACACATTTCCACAAATTCGAGGTTTTCTGCCAGAAAACCATACCCCGGGTGTAGGGCTTCGGCCTTACACTTCCGGGCAACATCCAGTATCTTTTCGACGTTGAGGTAGCTTTGCGCCGCATCCGCCGGCCCGATGTGATAGGCTTCGTCGGCGAGTCTCACGTGGAGGGAATCGGCGTCAACTTCCGAATAAATGGCAGCGGTACGTATCCCCATCTCCTGGCAGGTTCTTATTATCCTTACGGCTATTTCGCCGCGATTAGCAATCAGGATTTTCTTAAACAAGTCATTCTTCCTTTTTATTTATATGTCTGCAATTCTACCGTAAATACAGAAAAGCATCAAATATTCAGGACTGGCCGCTATATGGAAGTTGATTTTCTACATTCATTTATGCTTAAATAAACAGGATGGAAAGGGGAAAGCAAATGGAAGAACTAAAGATAAAAGCTTCTAAGAGAGATGTGCTCGGGAAGAAGAACCGGTTTTTACGCCGCCAGGGAGTAACTCCGGCACATCTCTTCGGCCATAGTCTAAAATCGCAGGTCCTGCAATGCGATACTGACGAGCTTAAGAAAATCGTGGCTCATGCCGGGACGACACGCCTTGTCAGTCTCAAAGTCGAAGGGGAGAAAGAGTCCAAAAATGTCTTTGTCCGTGAGATTCAGAGGGACGCCTTGAGCCGGCAGCTTCTCCATGTCGATTTCTACCAGGTGAAAAAGGGAGAGAAGATGAGCATGGATGTACCCATCGTCCTGGTAGGCGAAGCCCCGGCGATGAAAGGAAAGGGGCGTATTATGTCCCACGGCACCACTGTACTCAGAATCGAGTGTCTGCCGGAAAAAGTCCCTCCGCAGATTGAGGTTGACATAAGTGTATTACTGGATATCGACCAGGCTATTCATGTCAAGGATATTATCCTCGACCCGGATATTCTCGTTCGTGACGACCCCGAACTCCTGGTTGCCAAGGTCTCCGAAATCGTTATTAAGGTAGAGGAAGAGAAACCGGTAGTCGAGGAAGCGGTTGTCGCTGAGGCCGGCGCCGAGGTAAAGGCTGAAGAAGCAGGAGAAAAACCGTCGGCTGAGGCTGCACCTGAGAAATCCGATAAAGGTAAGTCTGATAAAAAAGAATAGCCTTCATTGGTCTACTGTACCTGCCGGCTTGTGGCTTAACGATGATTATTGATTTCCACACGCATGTGCTGTCGCCGCGGATTAAAAATAACCGCAGCGAATATGTGGAAAGAGATACTGCTTTCGCCCGGATATACTCGGGTGAAAAAGTCAAGATTGCCACCGCTGAAGACCTCATCAACAGCATGGACCGGGATGGGGTGGATATCTCCGTCATCGTCAACTACGGCTGGAGCACGCACGAACTCTGCGTGGAGACCAACGACTATATTTTAGAGTCGGTGGCGCGCTACCCCAGGCGCTTAATCGGTTTCTGTGCGGTGGGTTCTTATACTGATGAAGCCTCGCTGGCAGAAATCTAGCGCTGTGTCCGCGGCGGCATAAGGGGCGTCGGGGAACTCAGGCCGGATACGCAGCCGATTGATTTTAAAGATAAAGCTGTCATAGGGCCGTTTGCGGACCTGCTGCGGAAGCACAGATTGATTTTACTGACACACTCCTCCGAGCCGGTCGGGCATATTTACCCCGGTAAGGGGGCAGCCACGCCCGGTTTGCTGTACGCGTTCATCGCCGGCTTTCCCGATGTGCCCGTTGTCTGCGCTCACTGGGGCGGCGGCCTGCCTTTCTATGCCCTGATGCCCGAGGTTCGGAAGGCCCTGGAGAATGTTTATTTCGATACCGCCATATCGCCTTTCCTCTACCGACCGGAGATATACCTTGAGGTCAGCCGGCTTATTGGTGCCGATAGAATTCTCTTCGGCAGCGACTACCCCGTGATACCGCAGAGTCGGCTGCTCAAAGAAATAGATTCGGCAGGTCTGCCGGAAGAAGAAAAAGATATGATTCTCTCCGGCAATGCGTGCAGGTTGCTCGGTATATAGTTTAAAACATGGAACAGATTCGCTCGTTTATCGCTATCGAGTTGCCCCAGGAGTTGAAGCTGGCGCTTACCAGACTCCGGGATAAGCTTAAATCGGGGAGTCGGGCGCCGGTGAAGTGGGTCGACCCTGATAGTGTTCACCTCACGCTTAAATTTCTGGGTAATATCGACTCGGGCATAATTGGCAAAATTACCTCAGCGATGGAGGAGGCTGTACGTGGCACGCCACCGTTCGGCATCGAAGTGAGCGGACTCGGAGTCTTTCCCAATATCAGGCGTGTCCAGGTGGTCTGGGTGGGATTAACCGGGGAGGTGGCAAAGCTCGGTCAGCTTCAGCAGCGTATCGAGACCAGCCTGATTCCTCTGGGTTTCGCCGTGGAGTCGCGCTCTTTCACGCCCCATCTTACCGTGGGCCGCGTTCGTGACTATGCTGCCCCGGAGGAACGGCAGGACCTCGGCCAGATTGTTACCGGCATGGCTTTTGAAGCTATATGCAAAGTGAACGTAGATGCTATCCACCTTATAAAGAGTCAGCTGACCAGGGAAGGCCCTATTTACAGTAAGATTAGCACGGTTACGCTTGGATAGTCTATTAT
>JBGPRB010000169.1:0-6815 GCA_041489355.1 Dehalococcoidia bacterium | reverse complement strand
GATTCGCTGGAAGGCTGGGCTTTGCAGTTGAAACCGGGTCAGCCGGCCTATGTAGAGTATAAAATTCCCGATGAATCGATGGGCATGGGAATTATCGAAGGCTCCCGCGGCGCCCTGGGACACTGGATAGAAATTAAAAACAAGAAGATTGCCAACTATCAGGCGGTGGTGCCCACCACCTGGAATATATCGCCCATGGATGATAAAGGTCAGCACGGACCTATCGAGCAGGCACTTATCGGCACCAGGGTCAAGGACGAGAAAAATCCCTTTGAAATCGTCCGTATCGTCCGCTCTTTCGACCCCTGCATCGCCTGTGCCGTCCATGTCGTTACCCCCAAAGGTCGAGACCTTGGTCAGTTCCGGGTAGTGTAGGTTTTAAAGGAGGAGAGATGATTTTATCAGAGCAGAAGCCGTTTGAAGAAATCTTAGGCTATCTCGAAAGAGATAAGAGCGTCTTCATACTGGGCTGCAACGGCTGTGCCCAGTCTTCGGGCAGCGGCGGCCCTAAACAGGTTGAGGAAATGAAGAAAAAGCTGACCGAAGCCGGGAAGAAGGTAACCGGGATCAAGGTTATCGATTTCCTTTGTGGAAAAGCCCTGGTCAAGTCCGGCTTGAGAGGTAAAGTCGACCTGGTGGCGGCAGCCGATGCCGTGCTGGTATTGACCTGTGGCATCGGCGTACAGGCGGTAGCGGCGGCCATTAACAAGCCCGTTTATCCGGGCTGCAACACCGTCAACCTGGGCGGCAGCCGCGGGGAATGGGAAGGCAGCGAGCGCTGTGATGAATGCGGCCAGTGCCTGCTTTACTACACCGGCGGCATCTGTCCCATCACCGCCTGCACCAAGAGCCTGGTCAGCGGCGCCTGCGGCGGGGCGAACAAGGGGAAATGTGAAGTATCACAAGACCGGGACTGCGGCTGGGAGCTGATATACAACCGCCTGAAGGCCAGGGGGCAGTTGGACAGACTGGCTGATATGTTGAAGCCGCTCGACCATAAGAAAATAATGCCCCGACCGGAAATGATGTCCACCTCGCGCTATGCCCTGGAGAATCTTGACCAGGAGGTGAAAGCAAAGTGAGCCTTCAATCAAAACTGGAGTCAGGGAAGTTTGCATTATCCTGTGAGTTCGGCCCGCTGAAGGGGACCGATACCGCAGAAATTAAGGAAAATATCGAAATTCTCAAGGGAAAAGTGGACGCCGCCAATGTCACCGACCAGCAGAGCTCGGTAATGCGGCTGGGGTCGCTGGTGACGTCGGCATTGTGCGTCCAGGGCGGCCTCGAGCCGATATTCCAGATGACCTGCCGCGACCGCAATCGTATTGCCCTCCAGTCCGACCTTCTCGGCGCCTGGGTTCTGGGTATTAAAAATGTCCTCGCACTGACTGGTGACCTGCCTTCTCTTGGCGACCATCCCCAGGCCAAGGGTGTCTTCGACCTGGATTCCGTCACGCTTCTCCAGGCTATCATCCGCCTTAACGAGGGCTTCGACATGGTCGGTAACGAGCTGCATGGCAAACCGAATTTCTTCGCCGGGGCAGTGGTGAAGGTGGATTCCAATACCGAGGCTTCCGTGGAACTGCAGATTGCCAAGTTTGAAAAGAAAATCGCCGCCGGGGCTAAATTCTTCCAGACCCAGGCCGTCTACGATGCCGGTACCTTCGCCAAATTTATGAAACGGGTTGAGAAATTCAAGGTACCCGTCATGGCCGGCATTATCCCGTTGAAAAACGCCGGTATGGCCAAATTCATGAACGCGAACGTCGCCGGTGTGCACGTTCCTGACGACCTTATCCAGAAGATGTCCGCCGCGGCTAAAGAAGACCGGGAAAAGACCGGCATCCAGATTGCCGCCGACCTCATCAAGCAGATGAAACCCATGTGCCAGGGCGTCCATATCATGGCCATCGGCTGGGAGAAGAAAGTTCCTGATATTATCACCGCTGCCGGACTATAGTATTATCTAACATAAAAGAAAAAATCCCCGACTCCAACAAAGTCGGGGATTTTTGTTTTGGCTTGTTTTTCATAATCGGATGCCCTATAATGTGCAAACACCATAAATTTACATAAAGGAGGTTACAAAATGGCAACCGATGTGATAAAAATCATGAAAGGCATGATGGCGGCATTGGATTCACAAGATTTTGAAAAGGCAGCTTCTTTTTTCACGGATGATTTAGTATATGAGGATATTCCTGCAGGTAAGGTGTGTCACAGTGTAAAAGAGTTTATTGATATGGCCAAGATGGTTCGTCGTGCATTTCCCGACCGCAAATGGGAATTAACATCAGCTTTCAGTGATGGACGCAGAATAGCGTCTGAATCAATTTGGAGCGGCACATTCACTCATAGTGATGACCCCAAAAGACCTGCTACCGGTAAATACGCTAGTATAAGATGCGTTTCGATTACTGAAATACGTAATGGAAAGATATATCGAAATCGGGATTATTACGATGGGCTCTCATTATCCCAACAGCTCGCTCCATAGCCTGGCGTTTACCCTCCGCCCTCGCAGCATCTTTGGGTTAGTCCGTAGTTCGCCTCACCCAAATCCCCCCCTTTGAAAAGGGGGGGCTCGGGATTCAAAATCCCTCTCAATCTCCCTTTACTAAAGGGAGAAGCTCCCAACACCTGAGGGGAAGCAGTCCCACCGGGAGGCGCGCTGTCCATTAATAATACGGGGCGTCTAAGAGGGGTGCAGACCCCTCTTTCTTTTTCTTCCCCCTCTCCAAACAGAATATCAAGAATTATCTTCAATGCTCCGTTTGGAGAGGGGGTCAGGGGGTGAGGCTAAAATATCAATAAGCCCGCCTTGTTTATTGCTACCCCTTATTTCTTCAGCGCATTAGCTATATCATACTTTCCTTTTCATTACTTAATGGTCATTCCCGAACGGATGAATATCCGCCATGATAATCGGTCTGGTAAGTTTTACCACGCCTCCTGGCCAGTGCGGCACAAATGGGGGAGTTAGCACTGCTGTTGACTTATTGAACTTGTGTTTCTCTATTTCTTTCCCCATGCATATCTCGAAATCCGCGCCCAGGTCACTTAAATCGTCGGTATCCGTCCCCAGGAACATCATTACCTGTGTGGTAGGGTGTGTATGCGGGTTATCGGGGTCCGGGCAGATTCTGTAAGGTCCTTTCTTCATGCTTTCGTATAGCATAACGAAGTCGAAACCCGCCGCTTCTTTAGTGCGTACAAATGCTATGTAGCCGCCGCCGTCATCCCTGTTTAGCGGTCCGTAATTCCAGGCCCCTTTCCGCATGAAAGCCAGCGGCATAATATATTTTCTTGTGGCTGACCTCCAACCGGCTACAGGGCCCGGTTTCCTGTCGGTTTGTATCAGCGTTTCCTTGTATTCCGGAGCTATTGATATCTCCATGAAGAGAAAGCGCTTGTCCAGCCTGTTGACTGTTGCCGGGAAATGCGGCACGCCCTTGGGAATCGCCACGGCCGTGGTGGTGGTAATCATGTGTGTTTCCATTTCCTCCCCTATACAGAACTCGATTTCTGCCCCCAGTTCCCCGATGTCATCCATATCGCTCCCTGCAAAGAGCAGGACCTGGTCGAAATCATGCACGTGTGGTACATAGGGTTCCTTGCCCATTCTGCCGGCTGTCCAGTAAGCCCCGTATTTGATATGAACATCAAATCCCAGCCATTCCTTGGTCAGCTCGGTCCCTTGCCGGAAACCGCCCTCCTCATAGTCTTTTATGGGTACACTCTTGACATAATTTCCGTATTTTGTCGCTGCCATCTTTAATATCCTCCTGTTTTAATATAAACTTGAAAATTATATCTTGTTTTAATACTTATGCTACTTCTTCTGATTAATGCATTAAATAAAATCAAACACATTATTATATGCGAATTATAAGTGAAAATTTAAAAAATAGCCAGCATGATGAAACATCCTGTGTCGTTGCCCGAATTGTAGCCCCCTCGCAGGCCGGGGTCACATTGCGCTCTCTAATGTTTCATAGATTAGCTCCATCGCCGCTGCGCTTTTCCGATTATTGAGTGAATTCCCCCAGCTTAATTGAATGTTTACATACAAGAAGTTATCACCGTTCTGCGAATATAATTCTGTAGAGATACTGGAAACAACAGTAATAAACCCTGGTTATAGCCAGCTATACAGGTCAACTAATATGCCTACAGAAAATTTTGGTGAAAGACCTCCAGATGAGAGAATGGTTGTCCCACTGGACGGCTCTAAATTAGCTGAGGTAGCCCTACCATACGCGGAGGAATTAGGTGCGAGGACAGGTAGCGATATTATTCTGCTATCGGTCCTTGAGTTTCCCGACACGGTTAATATGGACTACCTCCAGAAAATAGCTCACGTCACCCAGTATCATGCTAAGAAATATCTGTTGATTCCCAGTAGTAAAGAGGTTAACGTTTACGCCACAACCTGCGTCGGCAATCCGGCTGAGTCAATTGTGGATTTTGCGAGTACATCGGGTTATAAAATGATTGTCATGGCTACTCATGGTCGGTCTGGTATCGGACGCTGGGCCGTGGGTAGTGTCGCTGATAAAGTCGTCAGGGCTCCCACAAATTTGCCAGTTATGCTTATCAGAGGTAAGAAGGGCCGTCCGGATGTGCACCAGAAGCGACTTCTCAGGAATGCCCTTGTGCCACTGGACGGCTCAAGCTCCAGCCAGGCTGTGATTCCTTATATTAGCCGGCTTGCTTTGCGACTCGAAATGGAGTTAACCCTTTTACAGGTTATGCAAGAGGGCAATAACAATAAGACACACGCTGAATCCTATCTGCAGGCCCAGTGTGCCGAACTGGAAAAGCAGGGTATAGCTGCGGATTACAGGATTCAAGTCGGCTCTCCGGCCGACGAAATTATTGACCTTGCCGATGAGCTGGCGGTTGACCTGGTAGCTATGTCCACTCATGGGAGGACCAGCGTTCCATGTTGGACTGTTGGGAGCGTCGCTCAAAAGGTTCTGCTAGGGGGCAATACACCGCTGCTATTAGTAAGGCATGAATAACAAGCACGGAGTCCCGGAAAGTGTCGTGTCATAACACCAGCATCGCGTCTCCAAAGCTATAAAAACGGTATCTCTGCATGATAGCTTCCCGATAGGCTTTCTCGATAAGCTCTCTGCCGCCGAAGGCAGTCACCAGCATTAAAAGGGTTGACTTCGGCAGGTGAAAGTTAGTTACCAGCGTATCAACCATACGGAAGCTATGACCGGGTAATATGAACAGGTCCACCCAGCCTTCATAAGCCTCCATCCCCGGATTTTGACTGGCATGAGCTGCCTGCTCAACCATCCTTACCGTGGTGGTGCCGACACAAATAATCCTGCGCCCTTCCCGCCTCGCCCGGGACAGTTCTTCAGCGACTTCACTCCCCAGAGTACCGTATTCTTTATAGATGGTATGCTCCAGCGGATTATCCTCGGTAACCGGCCGGAACGTATCCAACCCCACGTGCAAAGTCGTAAAAAGGTAGCGCACCCCTTTATGTTTTATCTTGTCAAGTAACTCCGGTGTGAAGTGCAGACCGGCTGTCGGCGCCGCCACGCTGCCAGCCACCCGGGCATAGACCGTCTGATATCTCTCCGGATTTGCCAGCGGCGTGTGAATATAGGGTGGCAACGGTATCTCGCCGGCTGACAGCAATCGCGTTTCGTCAGAAAAACGTATTACCCTGATGCCGCCATTGCCTGTCCCGGTAATTTCGGCCAGAATCCCTGTAGCTGGTTCGTCATCAGATAAAGCGTCAGGGATTATCTCGACTTTTGCCCCGATTTGAAGTCGACGCGCCGGCCTGACCAGCGCTTCCCAGACATTAGCCTCAAGTCTCCGCAGCAATAAAATCTCCACCCTGCCGCCACTACCTGCCCTTCTACCCTTCAGTCGGGCCGGAATGACCCGGCTGTCATTGAAAACCATCACGTCGCCTTCATGCAGGTAATCGGCAATTTCAAAGAACCGCCGGTGCTCTATGGAACCTACCCTCCGATTCAGCACCATGAGCCGTGAATGGTCTCTCGGCTCGATAGGGCTCTGGGCGATAAGCTCGGGGGGAAGAGTATAGTCGAAATCGCTTGTTTTCATGAAAGTCACCCGGATAAGTCCATAATCACTATACCCTGCGGATGTTTTCCACGTCAGCCATGTCGTGAATCTGATTCCCGTTGACTATTTGTTGTCGGCAGTTTCCCTCACCAGCAGGAGAGGAGTATTTCCTTCGTGTAGCACTCTATCAGCAACACTGCCGAATACCCAGCGGCCGAAGCCAGACCGCCCATGCGTTGACATAGCCACCACATCAACGTTGGCTTTACTGGCAAAATCAATAATTTCTTCGGCGGCGTTAATAGACGTTACGTCCGTAGAAAGTCTCACCTCGGTGGCTACAGTTACCCCCTTTTCCTTCAGCAAAGCGCCCACTTTATTAAGATAATCCCTGGCGTATGTCTTGGCCGATTCCATCTGCTGTTCCGAGAAGACAACGTAGTTGGCAAATCCCCCGACATTGGGGGTCTGGTATCCCGTTGCCAGTACCTGAAGAAGTATGACCTTCGCCTTCAGTCTGGAGGCAAGTTCTTCAACATAAGGAATCACCGCCTCGCCTTCTTTTGACCCATCCAGCGGGACGAGTGCCGTGTTTAGTATGCCATTCTCACGCACATCGGGACGAGCATCCTTGGCTCTGATAAGTGCCACTGGCTTGGTGGTAGCTCTTAATACCCGGTCAGCCACGCTCCCCAGGGCCCAGCGCTTAATGCCGGACTGCCCATGAGTTGCAATTACAATCAGACCAATGTCCT
>JBGPRB010000168.1:0-6875 GCA_041489355.1 Dehalococcoidia bacterium | reverse complement strand
TTCTTTTATATTAGCCAGAGCTTCTTCTCTGGTGTCCCCCTCGCTGATGCACCCGGGGAGCAAGGGAACATATACGGTATACCCACCTGATTCATTAGGCTCAAGAACTACTTTAAAACTCCTCAACATGACCACGCCTCCCAATTAATCCTATTATAGCACATGAAGAAAAGGGGGAATGAAGGGGATTTTAAAATCCCTCTCAATCTCCCCTTCGGCAAGCTCACTTCGTGGTGACTCAGTGGAACCAGGGCAGGCTCTTTACGAAAGGGAGAGGGGCTGGCGCTCCCTCACAGAGAGTACAACAGGCGTGGCTTCTCACATTATCTAAGGATAATCCAAATGGGGATGCTCTGCGTAAGGATGACAGCGAAGGAGTCGTCGTGTTGCTTTGTACATGCCCTTCAGTGCTCCATATTTATTTATAGCCAATATCGCGTATTCCGAACAGGAAGGGTAATATCTACAGCGGTGCTCCAGCCCAGGGGAGATTCTTTTCTGATAAAATTTAATAGGCCACATGACCACTTTAGATAGCAATCCTAGCCCCCTTTACGTCGCTCCCTCAATATCTTTTGTAATGTGAGACTTGCTTCCTCAGCTGACTTGGGTGTACTTAGTACAACTTCATCAATAGTGATTCCATGGCTAACAGAAACTACGCCAGAACGAAGGAAGAGACATCCCGACTTCATTGTTCCGCTAGAGGTGATGTGTTCCAATGGAATATCTACAGCCACTGTTGACTTTCTTATGCCCAGACAACCGCTCTTGCGCTTAGCACTGAACATAGCGCGGCTATCAGTAATAAGAAAATAAGTTCTTCCACCTCGCAAACATCCTCCCCCTGAAGTGTAGTATAGGACTTTCTCGTCAGGTAGTAGGCGATTCCGAATATCCTTTGGTATTGTGCCTCTAATATCCTCCGTTTCCATATTCATCCTCCTTTATTATTCAAAGTAGGCATATTTTAGTGCTTGCTTATATGGCATGTTAAGGTTTACGACTTCCGTGGCGGTATCTGGTTTAAAACAAAAGCGAATATCGTAGCTATTACACCAAAAAGGATAAGAAATAATCCAAAATACCATTTAGTGCCCGTCTTGAGCATACCTTTCAGAGACGACCCAATCCTGTTTACTTTCTTTTCACAATGCGGACACTTACAGACTGGTAAAAACCAGCCACCCCAGTCCACACAATTCTTACATAGCCATACATCACAGTACGAGCATTTTGTTGCTTCACTTCTTGATATCTCACAGAAGCATATTGAGCAAATGACAGTAGATATCTGTGTCTCCGTTTGCTGATTCAATTGTCGGACCTATCCTTATCCCAACTTAGACTAGACTAATTATACCACCTTATGTCAATCCCTTTAACATCCCCTCCAATATTTGTTTCCACCCCTTGCCTATCTTTTGATAGTTAATCCTTATCTGCGTACGGCCTATGGTTACGCCTTCGGTTAAGGTCTGCATAAATCTCTGAGCATCGAAGGGGAGGCCCCCAAACCGTCTTATGATAATCTGGCCTTCTTCGGTGGTAATGGACTCTATGCCGGCCTTGGCTGCCAGGCCTTTTATCTTTACAGCGTAAAGCAAATTATGCACCTCCGGCGGCGGTGTGCCGAAGCGGTCGTTATATTCCTTTAAAATGTCGTCCAGCTTTGCGGCGGCATCTACGTTTCCCAGGATACGGTAAAGCTCCAGGCGCGTATCAACATCGGATACATAGTCCGCGGGGATAAAGGCGTCCAGAGGCAAATCGACGGTGGGCGGGGGGAGACGGGGCGGCGGTTTTTCTTTTCCGGCCAGCAGGGCTTTTTGTTCTTCAACTGCATCGGCGAGGAGTCGGGTATAAAGGCTAAAGCCGATGGCTGTGATGTGCCCGCTCTGCCTGGGGCCAAGTAAAGTACCGGCACCCCTGATTTCCAGGTCTTTCATGGCAATACCGAAACCAGCGCCGAGCTCAGTGGCTTCATAGATAGTGCGCAAACGCTTATGGGCTATGGGTGATAAACGCTTGCCGCCTTCGTAAAGGAAATAGGCATAAGCGAGGTTAGCGCCACGTCCTACCCTTCCCCTGAGCTGGTAAAGCTGGGTCAGGCCGAACTTGTCCGCCTTGTTCACAATCATGGTGTTAGCGTTGGGCATGTCCAGCCCCGACTCGATAATCGTGGTGCAGACCAGGATATCGATTCTCCCACGGCTGAAAGCCGTCATAACGTTTTCCAACTCTTCCTCAGGCATCTGACCGTGAGCGATGGCAATCTCAGCTTCGGGGACCAGCTCCCGCAGGTTGGCCGCCACCATGGCGATGCTCTGCACGCGGTTATGCACGAAAAAGACCTGGCCGTTGCGTTCCAGCTCCCGCAAAATAGCCTCCCTGACCAGATGGTCGTTATACTCGGCGACATATGTTTTCACGGGGAGGCGGGCTTCGGGCGGGGTCTCCATGGTGCTCATATCCCTAACGCCCACCAGGGACATGTGGAGGGTGCGGGGAATAGGGGTGGCGCTCAGGGTCAGCACGTCAACCTCACGCCGCATTTTTTTAAGGTACTCCTTGTGGTTGACGCCGAAGCGCTGCTCCTCGTCGATGACGAGAAGGCCCAGCTCCTTGAATTTAACGTCCTTCTGTAAAAGCCGGTGGGTGCCGATACAGATATCCACTTTACCGCCGGCCAGTCCGTCAATAACGGCGCGCTGCTCGGCGGGCGAGCGAAAGCGACTCAGCACCTCCACCTTTATGGGGAAAGCCTCCAGCCTTTCGGAGAAAGTGGCGAAATGCTGCTGCGCCAGCACGGTCGTAGGCACCAGCACAGCCACCTGCTTGCCGTCCATGACCGCCTTGAAAGCGGCCCGGATAGCCACCTCGGTCTTGCCGTAGCCAACATCTCCGCAGACGAGCCGATCCATCGGCTTCGGCTTTTCCATGTCCTCCTTGACCTCCCGCTGGGCTTCAAGCTGGTCGGGAGTCTCGACATAGGGAAAGGCAGCTTCCATCTCCTGCTGCCACAGCGTGTCGCGGGAAAAAGCGAAACCGGGCACGACCTCCCGCAGGGCATAGAGGTTTAAAAGCTCCTGTGCAAGCAATTCAGCCGCCTCTTTGGCTTTTTGCCTGGTGCGGTTCCATTCCTGAGTGCCGAGTCGACTCAGCACGGGGGTCCGGTCACCGGCGCCGACATAGCGGCTGACCCGGTCAATCTGGTCGGTGGGGACATAGAGAGTATCGCCCGCAGCATACTGCAAGACCAGATATTCCTTCTCGCTTCCGGCGGTCTTCAGCGTGGTCACACCGGTAAATTTACCGATGCCATGTTCGACATGGACGACATAGTCGTCCGGGACGATATCGACAAAGAGCTTTTGGCGCGAGGCCGGCCGCATTTTAATGAGTCGCCGCTGCTTGACGAAGCCGAAAATCTCGGCGTCGGTGAATAAATAAGTATCGCCGCTCATGACCCAGCCTTCGGGCAGGGAACCCTGCACCAGGACCATCGCGCCAGGCTCCGGCACCTGAGTGACCTCCTCGACGGGGGCGACCATGATATCCTCCTCGACAAGCAGCTCGGAAAGTCGGCTCGCCTGATGGCTGACGATGACGATGCGTTTTCGCTGTTCTAAAAGCTCCACAGCCTTTTTCAAAAACGAGGACAATTTCCCGGCATAGCCGGGGGCAGAGATGAAGTCCAGCTGCTCTTCGAGACCCCAATCCGCCAGACTCAAGGACTGCCTGCCCTTTACTGCCGGCTCCAGCTCATCCCAGTTAAAATAGGGTCGCGGGAAATTGCGCGGCAGCTCTCCCCGTTCCAGCTTCTCCGTGCGCATCTGCTGAGCCTCGGCATCCAAATCGGCAGCGGTCTGCTCGATAGATGAAGGCTCGTCGAGCACCAGCAACGAGCCGGACGGCAGGTAATCGAGAAGCCGGCCACTATTAAATAACGAAGCATAGAATGACGCTTCAGACGATAGCTGCCCGCTGAGAAACATATCCATATCGCCCTGGAACTGCTGCCTGACCTCGGCGGTGCAACCCGACAGGTCAAGGCCTTGAAGAATATTTTCCAGCGACCGCTTATCCAGACGCCGCGGCGTCAGCAACTCCGTGGCCGGACCAATCGCTAAAGAAGAGATTTTATCAATCGACCGCTGCGTGGCCGGGTCGAAGCTGCGGATGCTATCGATAGTATCACCGAAATATTCCAGACGGACAGGCAGTGCACTGGTAGGCGGATAAATATCGATAATACCGCCCCGGTGACTCATGGTACCAGGCAACTCCACCATGTTTTCCATCCGGTAGCCCATAGCCTCGCAGTCGCCCAGCAAACGGAACGGCTCGATATTCATCCCCAGCTTTATGGTGTGACAGGCGGAAATGAAATCACGATGTGCCGTCGTCTTCGACGTAAGCGCCGCCACGGAAGCTATTACCAGAGGCGCTCCGGCATCATTTCCCCCATTACCACAGCCCGCCAGCGCCGAAAGCACCTGGATTCGCTCCATCCCGGCAGTAGTGTCCGGGGCCAGGCGCTCATAGGGCAGGACATCAGGTTCCGGAAAGAGCCAGACCTTCCCCAAGGGGGAGGACCAGCTTAAAAGCTGTTCGTGGAGCTTCCTGGCGTTCTCCGGCTGCGCCGTGACTAAAAGCACCGGCACCTTAAGACTCTGGTACAGAGCCGCGACTAAATAAGGTTTGGCGGCATCAAGCACCACGACAGCACTATCGCTCCGCTTTTTCAGACCTTCCAGGAGACGGCGATAGGCAGGCATGCCTTCAATTAACGTTAATAACTTACCCAGTTCCGGCAATATATTACTCCAAACACCTATAGGGCTCGTCCTTCAAAGAAGGGCCAGCCCTTTGTCCATAATTTTAGCACAGATTGAATGATTAAGCTAAAAAGTAGACGCACGTCAAATTAAAATGAAAACATCAAAATCCCCCTTTGTCCCCCTTTTAGTCTTGCCTTAAATGTCTTAATTTTCAATGAGTTTTGGGGCAACTGGCTCTTTTGCCTCAAAAGTCCAGAATGAGCGAAAGCGGATACCTAAAAAGGTGCTATAAATAAAATTGACCGACTATATAAGTGTTTTTGGGGCAATTTAAGGAATAATTTATGAAAACTTTATGAAATAGGGGTGAAATATGATTACTACTATTCTTTCTGATGATGTTATAAATTCTACAGAGTTGAGAAACAATCAAAAGAGGTGGTTGGAAAAAGCTTATGTTAGCCCCATTTCAATTATAAGTGGGGCTAAGAAGTTGGTATTGCTTAATCGTGAGCATGCCAAGCATATGTATTCCCTAATCCACTATGCAGAAATGATTATACGATATTGCGAAGAAAGGGATTCTGGGAAAAAGGGGGAAAGCGATGTTTTCCCTTGGATAAAGCATTTAAGTGGGAAGGCAATAGAGGAATTTCATAAAGAGTTATTTTTTACCTTTCAAAAAGCAGTAGACAGTAAGGACTGGCTAACTTTTGAGGAAATGCTTAATTCTTGGATTGCGACGGCAGATGCCATGACTAACCCCGAAATGGTAGAATTGATAACCGCTGACCTTGCTAAAGAGGAATTTACGAGAGTCGAGTGAGTCAGTCCCTATATTTTATAGAAGTTAGAACTAAAATGCTAGAGCGTTGGCATGCGCTAGAGGATGAATACTCGGAAGATATGCACTGGTTCAAGAATTTCTTGAAACAACACCCAACAAATACTCACATTACAAATGGTAAGGTTAAAAAACTTAAAGGTGATTTAAAGAACATTTACCAATACGATGTTAGTTACAAAGACCGTGTTCGGTATATAGTAGATAAAGGGAATCGTATAGTAAAAGTTGTTTTTGCCAAAGGGCATCCATGAAAAGGCAAACTTATCTTACGTTCTTCTCTATCTTCTTTCAATGCTTCCTTATCGGAATATCCCGTTAACCTACCCCTACTTCCCTTACTTTAAAGGCAACTGCCCTACTTTTGGGGCAAGTGCTACTTATAGGACAAAGCCCTCCCTTTTCCAAAGGGGGAAATGATGACCTCCCCCTTTTTAGGGAATAATTGAGTGGGATTTTCAAATATTTTATGGTAGCTTGCAGGGATAGCATCCTTGTTCAACCCGTTCCAGCTTGTGTTATAATGGAACAAACACTTTTTAAAAAAATGAGCAAGAATAATAAAAACCAAAAATCGCCAGGCCTGGCCTACCAGCGTATCGTGGTCAAGCTGGGCACCAGCCTGCTGACCGGCGGCAGCAATCGACTGAACCAGGAAGTGATGTCAAACCTGGTCAAGCAGATAGCCCGGTTACACGAACAGGGCGCGGAGACCATTATCGTCTCTTCCGGGGCAATCGCGGCCGGACGCCATAAGCTGGGCCTGACCGGGACTATGAAAGGCATCCCTTTCAAGCAGGTGCTGGCGTCCGTGGGGCAGAGCCGCCTGATGAATACCTATGAGCAGCTATTCGGGCAGCATAATATCACCGTGGCGCAGGCTCTACTGACCAAGTCCGATATTTCCGACCGCGCCGGCTATCTCAACGCGCGAAATACTCTCCTGGCGCTGATGGAGCTGCGGGTTATCTGTATCGTCAATGAAAACGATGTTATCTCTACCGACGAAATCAAGGAGGCCAGGTTCGGCGATAACGATAATCTATCGGCGATGGTCGCCAATTTAATCGACGCCGATATGCTCATGATACTCACCGATACCGGCGGCCTGTACACGGCCGACCCCTCGCTCGACCCTGACGCCCGCCTTATCCCGCTGGTGACCAAAATCGACGCCAGCGTCAAACGGCTGGGGGCAAACGCCGCGAGCAAAATCGGCACCGGCGGCATGATAACTAAAATAGAGG
>JBGPRB010000167.1:0-6895 GCA_041489355.1 Dehalococcoidia bacterium | reverse complement strand
ATAGTACCCTGAACCAGATAACCGAAGTGCAAGAAGCCAAAATCGCTGTAGCCATGGCTGAACTAAACTTAACATTTATCAAAAAACTGACAACAGGTCAATTCGCGGGATGGGCTGGAAATATCGGCGATTTAGCGCAGCTTACAACTGATGCCAAGAATGACCTGGCTGCAGCCCTGGAGGACTACAACAATATCGTGGTAGGTCATACCAGCAATATAACAGTGCTAAGTAACGTTAAATTATGGGCGGCGAAAAGCCAGCTGGATGTTGAGCAAAGTCATCTGGAGATTGAGAAAAGTAAGCTGGCGGTTGCACAAAGTCAGATGGCGGTTTATGATGCCCAAACAGCGGTGGATGATGCCAATTCTGCCGTGGAGGATGCCCGGATAGCAGTAGACAATGCCAACTACGCTGTTGATAAAGGGCAGCAAGCTTTAGATAATGCCAGGTTAGACCTTGATAATGCGAATAGCACCTTAGCGGATACGCAGAAAAAACTTGCTAATGCTGAGGCCATGAGTCCGGAAATTACAGCCCCTTTTGACGGCTTCGTGACCGCTTTAAACGTGAAGGCGGGTGATAGTGTATACAATGGCACGATTGCCGTGACGGTGACCGACCCCACCAAGTTCGAAGCGGATATCCTCGTTAGTGAGATGGATATCGCCAAGGTAAAGCTCGGGGGTGAAGCCACAGTACAGGTAAGCGCCATAACGGGAATAAGCCTGCCGGCCAAGGTAACCAATATCTCCCCCACAGCCACGATACAGTCGGGCGTGGTAAACTATAGTGTTAAGGTTGAATTAGGGACTCTGCCAGCGGCAAGTCAGAATCAGACGGCAACGCAGCCATCCACGTCCAATGTCACCGCCGGGCAACTCCCGGCGGCGCTGCAAAGGGCGGTTGATGCTGGTAGAATGACACAGCAACAAGCCGAAGATTTTGTAAAGAATGGCCCACCGGCAGGTTTCAGTCCACCAGCCGGCGGTGCACTGCCAGAAGGCCTTACGCTGCCAGAAGGCTTTTCACCACAGGCGGGAACGGGATTCTCCGGCGCATCCGGCAGCCGGGCACAAAGCCAACTGCCGTCAGCGGCAACAACAACGACTAGTTTCCAGCTCAGACAGGGCCTGACTGTTACCGTAAATGTCATTGTAGCCAGAAGAACCAATGTACTGCTGGTGCCCAATACCGCAGTCACCAAGGAAGGTAACCAGAGCTATGTCCAGGTGGTAACAGCCTCCGGCACGACCGAAAAGCGTGCTGTGCAGACCGGCATTAGCGACTGGCAGAACACCGAAATTACCAGCGGGCTCAGTGATGGTGAAAATATAGTCGTGCCAAAGGCTTCAACGTCAGCAGCATCAACAACGACACAAAGCAATCAACCACGAGGAGGAATACCTTTCTTAGGCAGGTAGAAGATGGATAATGGAAGTATAATAATTAAACTGGAAAATATCACAAAAACGTACCCGATGGGCAAAAGGGAGCTGACCGTTCTCAAAGGAGTCAACATCAACATCAATAAGGGCGAACTGGTAGCTATAATGGGGCCCTCCGGTTCAGGTAAATCAACCCTGCTCAATCTCATTGGTTGCCTGGATAAACCTACTTCAGGCACTTACTATCTGGAGGATAAAGAGGTCAGCCGCTTGAGCGGCAGCGAGCTGGCCCGCATCAGGGGTCAGAAAATTGGCTTTATCTTCCAGACCTTTAATCTGCTATCCCGGCTCACGGCACTGTCTAACGTGGAGCTTGCTATGACCTATGTTGGCGGTATCGACCGTCAACGTGCCCTGGAGGCACTGGCCAAGGTTGGACTCTCCGAGCGAGTCCGTCATCGCCCCATTGAGCTTTCGGGAGGTGAACAGCAGAGGGTAGCTATCGCCCGGGCTATCGTGAAAAACCCTTCCATATTTCTGGCAGATGAACCTACGGGCCAGCTGGACAGTAAATCCGGCGAGGAGGTAATTTCTATCCTCACATCCTTGCACGCCGAGCAGGGAATTACCCTGGTGCTGGTAACCCACGATATTAATATTGCCAGTCATTGCCAGCGCATAATTCAACTCAAGGACGGCGAGGTTATTGCGGAGAAAAGCATATGAAAAAGTGGTTTGGTACTCTAACTACTGTCTGGCTCGGGCTAAGCACTCACAAGCTGCGGAGCTTTTTGACCATCCTGGGAGTCGTTATCGGTGTCGCCTCCGTAATTACCCTGATGTCCATCGGCAAGGGCTCTACGCAACAAATACTCGCCAACATACAAAGTATGGGGGCAAACCTGATTAGCATCCGCCCCGGCGCGTCCATGTTCGGCGGAGTCAGGGGTGCGGTGGGGGGTGGCAGAACGCTAACTATGGAAGATGCAGATGCGATTGCGCAGCAGGTGCCCGATATAACGGCGGTATCACCGGCCAATACCAGCAACCTGCAACTGGTCGTCGGAGGTAAAAACACCAATTCGCAGGTCAATGGTGTTAACCCCGAATATTTTGCCATCAACAACATTAATATTGGTAGCGGCGCCTTCTTTTCGGCAGACGAATACCAGAGCAGCAGTAAGGTAGCCGTTCTCGGCACTAATGTCGCCACGACCCTTTTCCCCGATACCGACCCCATCGGGCAGCAGATGCGGATGGGTAACATCATCATGCGTGTTATCGGCGTTCTTGAAAGCAAGGGAGCGGGGTTTAACTCCCCCGATGACGGGGTCTACATACCGCTGACTGCCATGCAGCAGGCGGTGGCCCAGATGAGAACGCCCCAGGGCGGCCGCATTGTGTCCACTATAACCCTGACGGTAAGCGACTCGTCACAGACACAGAATGTCATTGATGCTACCACCAGCCTGCTACGCACCCGCCACCATCTTAGCGCCTCTGCCGACAACGATTTCAATATCATGTCAACAGAGGAGATAGCCAAGACGTTGTCTCAAGTCACAGGCACGTTGACCCTTCTTCTGGGCGCTGTGGCCGCCATTTCCCTGCTGGTGGGAGGCATCGGCGTGATGAACATCATGCTGGTATCGGTGCTGGAGAGGACCAGAGAGATAGGCATACGCAAGGCGCTCGGAGCCAGGGACAGGGACATATGGAGTCAATTCCTGATTGAAGCCGCGCTTCTGACTTTCGCGGGCGGTATCATCGGGGTTATTTTCGGCTGGGCAACTGCGATGCTTATCAACAGATTGGGAGTAATGTCAACTGTAGTTACGGCTGATGTAGTAATCATGGCCGTTTCGGTATCTATCGGCATCGGAATTTTCTTCGGCTTTTACCCCGCCTGGAACGCCTCCCGCCTTAATCCCATCGAAGCATTAAGGTCAGAATAAGGGCCACCCCGTCGTGGAGCAGTTCGCAGAGATGCTGTACCCTTGAGTACCGCACTTCTCAGGGTACACATATTATTTTTACTTCAGGTTCTTCTCGTGGACGTGCACACTTCTCCGCAAAAATATGTACCCCTTGATAAACATACCACGCCCTGAATGCACACATGCCATCCTTAAGACAAATTTCTTTTAGTATTTCATCCGCGCGCTTTCTATAAACCTTATAATCGAGAGCTTTCAACCGCATTAACTGATATAAGGCATCATGGACAAGAGAACCGCGCATAAAATCCCTTGTGTCTATCGTCGGTCCGCTCGGCCCGTCCCAGGCATAAAATTTTTTAATAGTCAAGACCCCGCTCGAGGACAGGGATAAAAAGTTTAATACGATGTCCTGTGCCGGCTTAATGTCAGTCTGAACAATGTAGTCATCCATCAATTGATACTCATACTTCATAAGTTTTCTGTAACAAGCCTTATTCATACCTACCCCTTTTGATATTACTCATGCGTACGAATTTATGTGAGCTTCGAAAGTCGCCATTTTGGTACGGATGATAGACCGTTCTCTATCAGATGTCAATAGGGTTAACTTACTCGAACGTTCTAACCTAATATGTGAGGTGATAATTGTGTGAAAAGGATGCCTTGATTATATAGCGCGGGGATTTACACGCATCCCGTTGCCTTGGGGACGCCGGCCCACTTACAGGCGGAGTTAGCCGGGCCCTCCGGAAAGAGGTCATAGAGTTTCTTAAGATTAAAACCGGTTTCCTTGACAAGCCTTCTTATCATCGGGCAAATGCCGTTGGCAAGGTAATAATTCCTCAGGTAGTTAATTGCCTTCCAGTGGTCTTCGGTCAGCTCGGTTACACTCTCTTTAGCCGCGTATGCTCTGGCAATATCTTCATTCCATTTTTTGGTTTCCTGCATAAAGCCGTGCTCATCAACTTCATACATGCTGCCGGCCAGTTCCATTTGTGCCATAGAAATTAACCCTTTCCTGCATAGTAAATAATTTTTATGCCGCCAATCCGCGTTTCTCCCTTGCGGCAGACAACGATACAGTATACCATAAAAAGCTTTAAAATAGCCGTATCTCCATATTCTCTCTAGCGCTCTCCCCATGCAATGAAAGGCTTTTTAATATCAACCATGGCATTGACGATTAGTTCGGCAAGGCCGCCGCAGATAATGCCGGATTTTTCCCTTGCCCCGTAATATTTCAGTATATCGCGAAACTGCAGCTTACAGTTCAGGCACGGCGCACATATATATTTCCTTACCTCCGGGCCAGGCTGGTCAGCGAAGGCTTCGAGGACCTGTTTGAATTTCATCCTGCCGGCAACATTTACCTTCCAGTCGGCAAAGTTGACGTTGGACATCACGCTTAAACCGCCGCCCCCGCCGCAGCAGTAGTTGTCCACTCCGTGGGGCGTCATCTCCCGGAACTGCGGGCAGAGATAGCGCAAAATCCTCCGCTGGGGCTCAACGATGCCGAGGCTCCTCACGACATTGCACGGGTCATGAAGCGTCACCGGGAAATCGTTCTTCGAGGGGTCGAACTTAATCCTGCCGCTGAAGACTATGTTCTCCAGGAAAGTCATCACGCTCTCTCGCGGCATATTAAGGTCGCCGGTAAGCAGCCTATCGGCCACCGTTATCAGGGCTTTGTGCTCGTGCCCGCACTCTCCCATGACTATCTTTTTTACCTTGAGCTTCTGGGCAATCTGAGCATGCCTGGTAGCAATCCTGGCAAGCTGGACATCGTCATAGAACAGGCCATAGTTGACGCCATCGTATCCCGGCGCTTCCGATGATAGCGTCAAGCTGATGCCGGCGGCATGGCATAAAATGGCAAAGGCGACCACGCTCTCCGGAAAAGATAGAATGTCGCCGGCGCTGTGAATCAGCAGGACATCGGCACCTTCTTTGTCCCACGGCGTCGATATTTCTACACCGGTCATCTCGGTAAAGTCCTCGTCCAGAAACTTCACATTGTCCCTGACGACATCCGGTCTCATGCCGGTGGGGGAGCCGACCTCAAGCTGGAGCACCGTGCCTTTCTCGTGGAGTTCCTGCGGAGCCCAGCCCAGCTCCTGGCTGAAAAGCTTACGCAACTCACGGGTGAGAAGGGCATTATCAACCCCCAGCGGACAGACCTGGGCGCAGCGCCGGCAGAGGTTGCAGCGATAGCTCAGTTCGTAAAGGCGGCTTATCGTGGCCCAGTTAAGCTCTATATCCCCCCTACCGAGCCTGGCACGCACCTTCCCGCCGGGCCTGGCGTATTTATCGATAAGTCGGCGGAAAATTTCCGAGCGGTAGGTAGGACGATAGAGGTCATTATTGCCGCTGGCAACGTAAACCGGACAGGCATCGTTGCAGGTCTGGCACCGGGCACAGTAGTCCAGGGATAGAAGCAGGGGCTGGAGAAAAGTCCAATTGTCCTCTTTACTCAGGAGCTTCTTTAGTCCCGAGACGAACTGCTCGATATACTTTTTTTCTTCCTCTTTATTCTTCAGCTTCGGCAGGGCAAGAGCCACAAAGCCATCCAGATTGCATACCAGCCTTTCTCGCTGGTCTCCGGTAAGCTGCTTGAAGCCCGGCAGTCCCTCTATCCTGTCATAGGGCGGCGGCAAGGGTATCAGCTCATCGATATTGACATCAGTGAGCTGAGCGTCCGCATCTTTCGAGATATCGGTTAATTTAAGGTTTTTCTTCATGACTCATTTTTTCTGATGTTATTTCCGCCCAGGTTCTGCCCTGAGGGATATGGGGGGCTGACCAGCTTACCGGCTTATTCAGCATTTCTTCGATATTTCTCTCGATTTTACTTCCCCTCGAATTCGGCCGGTCGTCCCACCGCACCCACAAGTAGGCAAAGAACTTGGTGATATAATGCAGGGACCGCGTGAACGGCAGGTAGGTGAGAAATAACGCGAAAAGAATGATATGAGCGGCCGTCGCATACTCAACGGATGCCGGATTCAACGTAACCAGCCCTTTCCAGAACTCCCTGTATTGAGAAAAGGTCGGGTCCACAAAATACCAGGAATACAGGCCGCTTACAAAAACAACCAGCGTAAAAAAGTAATTAAAGTAATTCTGGGGCGTAGCGAAGACTTTTAAATCTCTATCGGTCAGTCTTTTTACGAGCAGACCGATACTCCCTAAAAACCCGGTGAAAAAGCTGATGACCCCCGTAAGCAGGATTACAAAATAAAATATACTTCCCAGGATGGCAGTAGATTCGGCGGATACCGGGATACCGGCGACCATAACCAGCGCACCGAAGAAACAGAGTATATGAAAAGCGACAATCAGTATGAACCCGATGTGCCAGGGGAACAGCACGAGCCAGTATCCCAGGTTACGCTTAAAGTATTCACTGAATTTGAAGTTCTCCTGCAAAAGAAAAAGAATGCCCTTCCGTAAAGTCTTGCGATGATTTTTCCGCCATTGCTCCCCATCCTCATAATAAGAACTGCCATATTTGCTTTTCGGTTCGTGAATTACCGGATACAGTTCCCATCTCAGATGCAGGGGCATCCT
>JBGPRB010000166.1:0-6895 GCA_041489355.1 Dehalococcoidia bacterium | reverse complement strand
CAGGGATGGGCGTGTAAAGGCGTGGCCGAGCCCGACTGTATCTCGAAGACGCGCATGGCGAAGGTCGGCGCTTTCTCTGCGGGACCAGCCACCACGCGCATGGTCACCCCCGGCGCCGCCGTTATTGTCTTTACCTGACGGTAGTTCTGTATTTTCATCGTTTCTCCTTAAATATGTGAATAACCTCAGGTCGGATAAATTATACTTTTAGCCCCAATAACATCTTCATCCTGATTTGGAGCATATTCCACCTGCCCACCTTGCGGGACAACGTTTTCATATTGACGGTGTCCTTGTCCTTTGGAGGCACCTTTTCCGGCTCCTTTTTCCGCAGCTTATTGGCACCAGCCGGACAGAGCACGACACAGTTGCCACAGCCAATACAGCGGTCGAGATTTACCTCGGCGATGCCATCGACCATGGCACGGGCATTGAGCTGGCATTTCTCGACGCAGACCTCGCACCCGTTACACAGTCCGCGGTCGACCTCCACAAAAAAGTTGGTGATATACATTTCCACCGGTCGGGGGTGCTTATTCAGCATCGTGAGGAGCACACAGCAGTCCCCGCAGCAAATACAAATAGTGTCCGGGCGCTGCGAGTTTTCCGGCTGGAGCACCAGCCCCGCCTTCTGAGCCTTATTCAAAATATCGAAGACTTCATCTTTAGAAACGTAGCGGCCTATACCCATCTCCACATGCCTTCTGGCATGGTCAGGACCAATCATCAAACACGCCTCGATAAGGTCGGTTTTATGGCAGCCGTCACCAAGAATTCCCGAGGTCAGGCGGCAGATACAGTTGGCCACGGCTATCTTTCCCCGGGCATTTTCGACTAATTTTCTCACGCTGTCGTAGTCACTGACCCGGTATTTCTCAGGCAGGGGAATGCTTTCTTCGACGGGAATGGTACGCAGCGGGAGACCTCCGCCGGGGCCGGGCCTGGCTTTAGAGCGCCTTTCGGCCTGATATTGATGATAGTCGGTGAGCAATTCTTTAGAGAGCCGGTTAATCTGAAAATTGAAGATGCCTCCCATGGCGAACTCGGCGTTGCAGTAATGCGTTTCATCGTAGCCTTCTTCAATTGTCAGAATGGTACCCTTGCGCATCATCCGGTCTAAAAGCCGGCGCAGCTCTTCGATGGATACCCCGCTTTTACTGACACGATGATAAATGCGTTCCAGCGGTTCCGGCTTCATGGAAAGCTGCATAGCCAATCTGGCCTCTTCCGGAGTAAAGAAGCGCTTCAACAAACTGATGTCCAGTCCGGACTCAACTTCAGGGAAGCCGCCCGGCAATCTATCCAGATATCGTTGCAGGTCGCGGTAAACCTGGCTTTCAGTACTCATTTCATCCTCCTATAGTTACAAAATATCATCCGAAGAATATTTTACCCAGCATGGTTTCCTTCACAGAGATAGCGCCTTCCGGGCATACCTCCTGGCAGCAAAAACAGCGGATACAACGACTATAGTTATGAGCGGGCGGACGGGACTCGTCACCTCCAACCCAGTCTACCGCTTTGGGAGTTACGGGGCAATGCCGGACACAGGTGCCGCAACAGGTGCATAATGCTTTATCGATGGCCGGCCTTGCGCTGGTGCGGTTTTTAAAAAAGATCCTTATTCGTCCGCTCGTGGCGGGCACTGGAGGCTTACGGACTACATCAAAGTCCTTGCAGATAAAAGCCTCAACATTCTCTCCAACGACCTCAATATCTTCGTAATGGTAGGTGCCGAGTCCGGCCCTCTCACCCGGTGCGGATGTCGGCACGAAGGCAGGATTCAAGTCGATGATTTTACAGGCGATGGCATCTAAAGCGATGGGGTCGCTGGAAAGCAGCAGGGCACCGATTTTTCTGGGTTTACCGCCCCTCGGCCCGTTACCCTCCATAGCCATAACAGCATCCATGATATAAAGCCGCGGTCTTATCAATGTGTTCAAATCGACGAGCATAGTGGCGAAATCATAAGGGTCAGGCGTTCTGGCATGTTGCTGGTTTTTCAAGAGCCCGGGGATACATCCGAACTGATTTTTAACAGCTCCGGTCATCCTTGTCAGGCCGTGTGTTTTCAGCTTCGGCAGGCTGACCAGTCCGTCCGCATCCAGGACGCCATTGGCGATGACAAACCGCTTGATTAAAAGCGCATCCTTGTGTGCGACCGCCCTGCCCCTAGTAAAATCGGCCAGCTTTATCCCCAGCTCATCGGCTACCCGTTTCAAACCGGATATTCTCATATTCAAATTAGAGCCGCCGAAAGCCGGAGAATCGCCGCAGGTCACGCTGGCGCCGGCTTCTAACAGTATCTTGCCTACCGCTCGTAATACAGAAGGGTGGGTGCATACGCAATTATCGGGACTGGCGCCGATAAGCACATTGGGTTTGATGACAATTTTATCGCCGGGGTTTACGAAGTGAGAAATCCCGCCGATGAGGTCAAGGCCCGCCCTGACCGCCCGGTATACCTCCCCGTCGTCATAGTTATCACAGGCTATCAGTGCTACCTTTGCTTTCTTTACTGTTGTATTCATCACTTGCCGGTAACGGGGTGTTTGAAACTATAGGGTAAATGAAAACCGGACGGATAGGGATGGAAAGCCGTGGGTGGAGCATCGGCTTTTATGGTGGGATGTTCATCCATGTTACCCAGCAGGGGTGTCTTCAGCCAGCCGTCTTCATAGGGTGTCCAGAAGGTATCGTTCCAGTGCAATTTCTTGAAATACCATTTCCCGTTCTCTTTAATATACTCGTTTTCATAGTAGCCGTGCAGCCAGTAGTTCCTCATCAGCCCGTTCCAGGGCCTGGCCTCCAGGTCGAAACAATTCCACCGGGCTTTGGCGGTCTTGCCATCCGGGGCGACCTCGACTACTCCCTGGAGCTGCATAATACAGACGATGCCGCCGCCCATCGACCCGCCGGATTGAGGACGCGGTCTACTGGCACCCCCACCCATCCACTCCAGAAACATCGTTTTTACACCCTTTTTGCCTTTGAACAGGCCGTGGTCGGTTATCTCGAGAGATTCGGTATTATCTTCCGAAAACAGGTCGACGATATCATTAAGTCTTTGCTGCTCAAAGTAGTAACCGTATTTTCTCTGGAGATTTTCTATCTCCTGGATATCCTCCATAAGGGCAAGCCGCTTTTCCAGTTCTTGAAGGTCATTCATTTTCAGCCTCCGTTCTTTCCTTTAATCAGATGGCAGGTTATTTACCAGTGATGGGATGAGTGTAATGATACGGGGGCCGCCACCGGGAAGGATAAGGATGGTAGTTGGTGGACAGCGCATCCGGCGGCACTTCTTGACTCGGGCCGTTCTGACCGATAACCGGCGTCTTTAACCAGCCGTCTTCATAAGGAGTGCGGAATATCAGGCTGTAATACAACTTTTTAAACAACCATTTTCCATTTTCCTTGACATACTCGTTCTCATATATGCCGTGAGTCCAGGTCTGCCTGAGTTCTCCGTAGTGGATGGAAACTGCGGGCAAAGCCTCCATCGCCCAGCCATACCACCGTCCGGAAGCTGTCCTGCCATCCGGGTTGACCGTCACGACACCCTGCACGTTCATCTGGAGAGAGAGCATACCGGGCCTGGGCGGTTCGGAGCCCAGTAACTCCAGATAAAACTTTTTCACGCCCTTTTTACCTTTGTAGACGCCTAAATCAGCCACCTCCACCGACTCGGCACTATCGGAAAACAGGTCGACAATCTTTTGCCAGTCGGCATAGTCACGGTAATAACCGTAAATTCTCTGGAGCTTCTCAATAGCCTTGATATCCTCCAATCTCTGAATTCTGGATTGCAGTTCCTCTAAAGTAGCCATTTAAGCCTCCTTCTCTTTTTTATTCTTCTAAGGCCTGAGATTGTGTGAGTCCAGGACTGTGAGCATAACCTTTTTAGAATATTACACTTACTTATCATTGTCAAAGACAACGAAATTGTTTAATTTGTCATTCTCGGGCTTCAGCCTGATTAAGCCTGAACGCTTGACCCGAGAATCCAGACCACCACCCCTCCACGAGATTCTTCGCTACGCTCAGAATGACATTATGGGAGTTCTGGATTCCCGCCTTCGCGGGAATGACAATTGTGAAAAGGCTGGAATGACACCAAACCATTGCTAAACAATTTCTTAATCCAGGATTGGACAAGCTGGTCGATATTCGCCTATAATATTAGACAGCAATGTTCTCCGCACTGGGCAGGATTACAAACAAATACAAGTTTGCTATCTTAGCAGGCTGGATAGTTCTGGCCGCCGTACTAGCGATTACAGCCCCAAAACTCTCCCAGGTAGGCGTCACCGACCAGAGTCAGTTCCTGCCTCAAAATACCGAATCTGCTTTTGCCCGCGACCTGCTGAATACCAAGTTCGGCACAGCTTCCCAATCATCATCAAGCAGCGCGCTAATCGTTGTCTATAACGAAAAGGGACTTAGCCAGCAAGACATGGACCAGGCAAAGAGTCTGCGGAACTGGCTTATCTCTGACAGTGCGCCAAAGGTGGTCAGCCGCGTTACCTCAGTCTTCGATAGCGAGGCACTCCGCTCTTCCCTGGTTAGCAAAGACAACCAGGCTATGATGATTAAGGTAGACATGTCAGTAACGGCTCTCGATGATGCCGCCAAGCAAGCAATCAAAGAAATACGGGCGCAGTTTGAACAATACCCGGGGAGCGCTTTTTATCTCACCGGCAACGCCGGCCTGCTTTATGACCTGTTTGACTCAGTCCAGCGGTCTATCGACCAGACCACCCTGATAGCGATTATTCTGGTCATTATCCTGCTGCTCATTGTCTATCGCTCGCCAATTGCGTCCCTCGTGCCCCTGGTAACCATAGGAATCAGTTTTCTGGTAGCGCGGGGAATTATCGGCTTTCTAGCTCAGGCAGGAGTCAGCGTTTCGACAATCACCGATGCCTACATGGTGGTTACTATTTTCGGTGTCGGGACCGATTACTGCCTCTTTATCGTCTCCCGTTTTCGGGAAGAGCTATCCCAGGGCGAACGGGCGAATACCATAGAATTCACCATGAGACGTATCGGGCCTATCATCGTCGCCAGTGCCACCACCGTTATAATCGCTTTCCTTTGTCTCAGCATATCACGCTTCGGTATGACCAGGACCGTCGGCTGGGCGCTCGCCATTGGCATTGCGGTCACACTGGCCTCCGGATTAACCCTGGTACCCGCCCTGATGTCGATATTCGGGCGCTACCTTTTCTGGCCGGCTATGAAGGAACCGGCACACAAACAGAGAAGATTCGGCTGGTTCAAAATCGGACAATGGGTAGCCAGGCATCCTGTGATGGCCGCCGTGCCGATTATTATAGTCCTGGCTCTCCCTTACTTATCCCTGCGCACCATTAACCTATCGGCCAACGTATTATCCCAGATATCACAGAGTGTAGAGTCGGCTAACGGTCTAAATGTTATTAGAAACCATTTCCCGATGGGCGAACTTTCACCGCTCTATCTATTGATTCAATCTCAAAATGGCTTGCTGACGCCGGACTCAATAAAGAGCGTCGAAGAAGTGGGCAAGTCGTTAAACAGCGTTGACGGCATAGCCAGAGTCGACTATTTTTCCGCGCCGAGCGGCCAGCTTGTCGAGCTTGGCGTAAAAGTGCACAGTCTCGGCGACACACTGAGCGGCACCGGCATCCCCGATATCAGCCAATTTGCTTCGCTGCAATCAATATCCGATGATTTACAGAGCCTGGCTTTGCGTTATCCCGGAGTCATTCAAAGTACAAGTTTTACCCGTTCGATAACTGACCTGACACAGCTTTCTACGATACTGAATCAAGTACGCACCGGACCACTAACCAACCTGTCTAAAATTCTTCCCGAAGCCCAGAAGGCGCTCTATGACCTCAGTGACGCTTTGACAGCCCTGGGCAATGAGTTCGAGCTTAATGGAAACAGTCCTTTCGTAAAATGGCTGCAGGCCACCTATTTCTCCGTCGATGGAACGACTGCCAGAATCAACCTGATAATCACGACTGACTCTTATTCAGACGCCGCCTCACAGACCGTAGTACAGGTCAGGGAGGATGCGACCGCCGCAATAGATGCCTCTAACCTGAAGGGGACAGCTCATTATATCGGCGGCGATGCGGCCATCCACATGGATATGCTGGATACCAGTGACGCCGATTTTATCCGTGTCCTGATTATTACCTCAATCGGTATTATGGCGGTGATTGTCATACTGCTACGCAGCCTGCTGGCGCCACTCTATATGGTGGCGACGGTGCTGTTTAACTTTGGCGCCACGCTGGGCATTACATCCTGGCTTTTTCTGGGCGTGTTGAAACAGGAGAACCTCACCTATATGTTGCCTGTGTTTGTCTTCGTGATGCTGGCAGCGGTCGGCGCGGACTATAACATCTTTCTGGTATCCCGGATTAGAGAAGAGGCCGAGCAGAAATCAATCAAAGAAGCGGTGCAAAATGCCGTGGCCAACACCGGCGGTGTTATCACTTCCTGCGGGATTATTCTGGCAGGTACCTTCGCCACCCTGGCGAGTTCACCTTTACCCATGGTGTTCCAGATTGGTGCGCCGATTGCCATCGGCGTGCTGGTTGATACCTTCCTGGTGCGGGCGCTGCTGGTGCCATCGCTGGCGGCACTTGCAGGACGCTGGAGCTGGTGGCCGTCACAGCTTTTCCACAGGCTCAAACAGGGCTAGCCAGCCGTCTTTTAATCAGGGAGTGGCAAGTTCGAGACCGGCACGGTCTGCCTTAATCTTATTATTTATCATCGCCAGAAAGGCTTCGACTATCCCGGGGTCAAGCTGGATGCGTGACTGTCGTTTTATTTCATCAAGCGCTATCCGGGGGTCGACAGCCTTGCGATACGGGCGGTCAGACGTCATGGCATCGTACAT
>JBGPRB010000165.1:0-6904 GCA_041489355.1 Dehalococcoidia bacterium | reverse complement strand
TGTCCTGAACCTACGACCGCTTAACATACTATCGCAGGCAAAGTCCATCGACCGATGCCGCTTAACAGCTAATCCATGCAAATTTATTTACAGTAGATTTAGAGAGCGCTATAATCTGGAGCTGGATAGCACCGATATGAAATAGCAGTTTATAAAGGAGGTTCGTCGTGAAGGTAGCGGAATTGGAAGCGAGGCTCAAGATTCTAGAGAAGCAAGTCAGAACTCTTCAGGACATCGAGGAGATCAAAACACTGCAGAAAGCGTACGGCTATTATATCGAACATTGGATGTCCAAGGAGATAATAGGCCTCTTTTCTGATGGCCCCGACGTTACTTTGACATTGGCTGCCGGTACCTACCTTGGTAAGAAAGGCGTCATAAAGTATTTTGAGCGTATGAAAGACCCGAGCCCGGAATTTCTGCACCAAGTGATGCAGCTTTCGGGCATCGTCAGCGTCGACCCAGGCGGCAAAACAGCAAAGGGAAGATGGTACGGTTTTGGAGCAGTTGCCGTGCCTTCGGGTAAAGGTGTAAGGCAATTATTTATGGGCGGGATTTATGGATGCGAATATGTTAAGGAAGATGGGAAGTGGAAGATTAAAAAACTTCGCTTCGACCTTAATTACACTGCTACACCTGCTGAAGGCTGGGTAAAGCCAGAGAGAGTTGCCGCAGTAGATCCCCGGAGTTCCTTACCCAGACTTGAAGCTGACATTCCGCGCACCTTTGACCCGCGGTATCCATCCGGATATATCTTTCCCTTCCACTACAAACACCCCGTTACCGGGGAAGGGACTTCTGAAGGAGTACGTAATTCTTCTATAAAGGGCGTGGAAAGTTAGAAATACCATTAGACTTCCATGAATTCCTTAGTCCAGGCGCGACGAACTCCTGGGCATGCGGAATGTAGCTACTACAATCGAGAGGCAAGTTCTGTTAGCAGGGAGAATGCTGGGTAGCTGCGAAACCACTATGCTTTAACTGAGGCTATACAGGCGGCAAGGTTCATTTGAGCCGCAAGCATGATATATTCCGTCGGTCTTCTGAGCAAACTTGCGGGTTGCTATTAGCCGTCCCTCGCTGAAATACAGTGTCTCAAGCGCCTTGCATCCGGGACAGAAGACCACAAGTTCAGTCGGTTCTATACTGGCAATGCGCTGAAGGACTTTCTCGGCACTTGCCTTTCGTGTTTGCCCTACATCAATAGACATAAGCTCTTGCTCTTCTTTTTGTATGCCTAGCATACTCCGCTACGGTTACACCAATGTTACGAATTTCAGGCGGGAGTTAAGATTGGGTGAGCGTTAGGTTGCAGTTCGGTAACAATCCGTTCCGACTGTCTGCGGAATCCAACAATGTTGACTGAATTTTCCTCTCGTCATAGGGCAGTGATATTACCCAACTTCTGACGATACCACGAATATCCTTCGGTATTCCACACAACGTGGGGGAGAGCCGAAATTTGAGACCCGGAGGTCTGGTGGAAGCCTTGGCTAGCCGAGTTTGACAACCCCCGAAATTTGATATAGGCTAAGCCAAGACCAAACAGGAGGAAAGATGCCACGGAGATAATATTCGACGAGATAAAAATTGGTGAGGCTTTCGGCCCAGTAGAGCTTCTGGCTGATGAGAAAACGGTGAGGGAGTATTGCGATGAAAGGGGAGACCATAACCCTATTTACCTAGAGAATTCACCCTTTGGTGGGCGTGTGGTTCCCCCGGCACTTAGAGCCAGTTTAATGGGGCAGCGAACATTAGCTACTGAGTATGATATGCACGCCACCGTACCGACTAAGAGTGAGCACGAGTACTTGCATCCGGCCCGGGTTGGTAAGCGCCTGATTACCACCGGCAAGATCACGGCCAAGTATATCAAGCATGGATTAGAATACTTGATAGTTGAGTCCTTCACGGTGGATGAAGATAATACTGAGATAAGGCGAAGCAAGGAGCATATCCTGCTTAGTCTGAAGAGGAAGCACGGCAGCCTAACCCAGGGGTCAGAGGACACTGTAGGTGAATCCCCGTTCAGTAGCATAGCCGAGCCGGAAGCAGAAAGAACTGTTGTGTCTCTCAATGATTTCCCAGTAGGTAGCGAAATCCCATCTCTGACAAAGGTGGCTTACCAGAGCACTCTTCACACCCAAGTTTTCCTAGCCGATTCCATTCATGACGGGGAGTATGCCAAGAGTCATGGCTACGCTGGGCCTCTCGTATCAGGCTATGTGCTTAACGAATACATGTCCGAGACACTAGTCAATTTCTTCGGTCCAAGCTGGCTGCAGGGAGGCAGGATTTCGTTGACTTTCATCAAACCGGGAATCCAAGAGGGAGACAAAGTAACTTGCCGTGGTACCATTGCCGAGACGGTTATGGAAAAGGGTGCTGTTCGACTGACCCTCGATATTTGGATTGAAAAGTCTCAAGGGATAAAAGTCGCAACGGGAAAGGCAAGCGGAATACTGGAAGTCTGACTTTTCTTGCCAAACTAGGTCAGCAACTTGGAAGAACTCGCTGAAATACTAAGAGAGAGCACGCCTAGCAAGCACTTTGCACTGACCGTGCTCCGGTGTGCGGCTAAGACTCGCTATCTTACTTATGGCATCCGCGACGGATGTGCTCTCCTCAACAAGTGATGCACTTGCCCTATCGGGTCTGGCAACTGATTAATCAAGGGTCACAAAAACCTCTCTCCGAAACTGGTCATTTACAGAGCGAGTGGTGTGTCCCCGGCCAGTGGCGTCTTCTACCAGTAAAATATCACCCGGACCAAATTGACGCTTGGTACCATCGCCAATTCCGACCTCAACTTCACCTTCAAGAATGATGATATATTGCCGTCTGGGGGCATTGTGCCAATGTGAGTAAAAAGGACCATTGGTGACGCTGAAAAATACTCCTGTAGCTTTCGAAATTTTTGACCTCTGAAGTATCCCGACACCTGCATCCTTCAGCGAAACTTCAACATCCTCAAAGTGAGATTCGCCATCATCCCCGGTGTAAAGGCGGGTCAATTTCATTTCTGCTAACCTCCTGAACCAGCATTTTGATTTGTGTCTTTGCCGCTGTCAAAGTGAGAGGGGGAAGTTGTTGGCGTTCTGTTTGCTGTGAGGCATGGTGGGCCTTACTGGACAATTCAGGGAACTATTCTTCGAGAAGAAGCAATTGATGGTCTCGCCTTAAGCGATAGCGATAAACGGTTCATCATGTAGATACTATAAGTCCACATGTTATGACTTTATCATATTCTATCTTGTGACTTTGTCAAATACATCAATATATGGAAATGCCAGCGTCGTACAGTTGAAGTCGTAACGGCGAAGAATAGCATTTTGTTGCTGCTGTGATGTAACAAACAGCCAAATTGTGGGTAACATTGTAACCGGGTCGACGTGATTCTGTAATACAGGTCTCAGGATAAACTAAGCTGGTCACTCCGGAGCGTGACCAGCATGGGCTACTACGAAATGCTATTCAGTTTAGACTGAGAGGCCTCAGCTAGGTGACGAACCCGGTCAGGTTGTGCTTCATCACCTTTCAGTCTGGCTAGTGTGGCTTTAAGCTGTTCTCTTCGCTCTTTTCGATCTTTTTCAACCAAATAACCCCCACCGCTCTGTTCCGAGTATATACGGAGGAGGAGTTCCGTCATTTCGTCAAAGGTGTAGCCCAGTTTCATCCAAAGAATTAGTTCCTTCACGAAGCCGGCATATGCCTGTTCACGCCTAGCTGTTATCTCCGGCGCTAGGTCTGTTGACCTCAGTATGGATTTGTCTGCGTCCAATGGGTATCCCAGTTCAACCAAGAGGTCGCGTTCCGCCAGCAAGCCGATGGGAATAATTCTGGTTCCCAAGAACTCTTCACCATGTCCCGGTTTTACCCGGATGAGGCAGAAGCCTCTCTTGAGTGCCTCTTTCGCCTTTGGGTCCTGTTGCCTTGGGTCTCTCCGTGCCATGCCTCCCCCGGATAGCAAAGCTTTCACGTGGTAGGAGCCCTGCCTCAAATACCAGGAGGTGTCTGTAATGCTGTGATTGAACATCGGTCCTCTCATCAACCAGAGGTCACCAGAAAAGATAATGTCATCCGTGGGACGATAATCTCCGCTTGTTTGCTCATGAGGATGCGGGTCATCTCTAGGCGAGCAAAGCACGATTAGCTGGTCAGGACTGTGAGTCGTCATGCTTTCCGGACAAGCGAGAACCTCCAATCTCCCCCTTTGTCCTATCTCAATTGGTTCCACTAGCCTCGGAAAGCCAACTCCACCGATACTGATCGCTTTGCCTATGTCAGATTCGCTGAGGTACTCAATATCGCCTTCGTTGAGCCGAGATGGCTCGGAGCTATCCAACCCTTTCCGTTCCACTTGACCTCTCTCGCCCTCAACGAGACTTCTCAAACTAGAACGGGCCACAACCTTTGCCTTGGATTCTTTGGCCAGTAGATAGGCTAGCCCGTAATGGTCGGGATGGCCATGAGTTATGATAATCCTTTCAATGCTGGCAGGGTCAACATCATTCTCAGCCAACACGGATAAAATCTGATCTCGATACCGCGAATCACCGGCGTCGATGAGAGTGTGTCTTCTCACGCCACCGTTCTCATAGGTCAAGATGTAAACATTGGCTCCGTGATCAAAGGAAAGGGTCGTCAAATCGGCATTGATACCGCTTAGCTTCTCCCTAATGGCTATGATAGAATCTCTACGTGATTTCCGTATGCCTGAATAGCTCTCTCTGCTCATGCTCCTGTTCCTTTATGCTCGCCTCACCAACTCAGTCTGGACTGGTATATGACATATCTGCTACGCTCAGCGGTGAGGCACAACCCCATAATGAGCATTTTAGGTGTCTGAACTGTCCGTGTCAATGGCACAAGGTCTGCTTTGTCTTCAACATTCCATCGTGTCGAATATTGCCCTAAATGAGACGACTGCTAATAGCCATCCGTTATCAAATTGCGTAGCAAAAGTCTTGTTGCTACAATTAGACAAGGTGGAGGCTAAATACTGAGGCTGAAAGCTAAAGAAAGTTCTTTGTTTCGTCCACTCAGCTCCACCAAAGAATTCAAAGGCTGAGGTGTGGCACAAAAGCCACTCTCGCTGGTGCGTCCTGGTTACGACGCGGACGAACATGTGCCGGCGGGCGGCGGCGATGTTACTATAGTCAGTCTTCAGCGGGAGAAGCGGCTTGACGCTGGTAAAAAGAGATTTCTATCTCAGCCGATCGAACATGATGGCCTTTCTACTCGGGCTCCCACCACAAGCTGTGGATGCCATCACGCTTTACCTGTCTCCCGGCCTCACCCCGGATGAAGTCGGATCCTACCTCCACGCGGCCATCGGGGATGATATACCCGTTGGTCTTGGCGAAACGGCCTCAAGCTCCAGGACCGGCTCCTGTCTTTTCTGGGGCCCGGTGAAAAGGCTGGTGCTACCGCCTTTTCCAGTCAAAGACAGCGCCATCTTTCCGGGCTATATCACCGGCTCGCTTGCCTCCCTACTGGAGCAGGACCGCTCCATAGCGCTGGTCCTGGTGCGCCTCGGTGCCTATGCCCTCGGCGTTTGCCGGGGCGAGACCCTTCTCACGAGCAAAGTGGGCACCGGCCTGATACATGGCCGGCACAAGAAGGGCGGATCCTCCCAGCAGCGGTTCCAGCGGCACCGCGAGAAGCAGATCGAGCAGTTCCTGGTCAAGGTCTGCGAGCGAGTCCAGGAGCACCTCGTGCCTTATCTGGACAGTCTCGATCACGCGGTCTACGGCGGGGCATGGACTACGATAGAACTGCTCCAGAAGCGATGCCCCTCCCTGCGACGCCTGGAAGACCGCACCCTGCCACCCCTCCTCAATATCCCCACACCTAAGCAGGCGGTGCTGGAGGCGGCCATCCGCCGCATCTGGGCAAGCCACATTGTTGAGTGGCAGGAAGAGGACCTCAGATGACCTTCAGACCCTCTTGGGTAAGCTCCTGACAGCCCCGTGCCATCTCGTCGGCGGCGCGAGACTGGAGCTGACTGGCCGACTGCCAGTGAAGAACAACAAAGCATACGTTGTTCTTCTAGGCTATCCAGCGATTCTTGCACAAAACATCTTATTGTGACCCAACATCCAGCCAGATTGGGTACTATTTTACCAAGGGGGAATTTTCGAACAACTGATAAGTCTGACAAAAGGATGGTCGGGTGTCATACCGCTAGATCTTCATCCCGCGTTCTTTGGCGAACTTCCTTAACTCGAGGACGAAGCGGGTGAGGTGTGGTTTCTGCTGGAGTTCCCTGGCCGCAAGTTCGTTCTGAATGGCCTCTTTGAGTTTCTCACCGATGTAACTCCTGAATCCTCTCTCGATTAGGAAGTGTGCTGCTTTCTTCTTGCTCAAGTGCTCAATCTTACTGACCAGCTCGATGCCTTCAAACATATTTTTAGCGAAATATATTCGCTTATAATATGCATCCGGATACCGAGTATGTGGATTAACGCCCTTTTTAGTGCCAAATAAGGACATTATCGAGCGTGTAAGCGAGCGTGGCTTAAAAGAGTGTTTCATTTGTTGCCCAACTTACACTCAAACAGTAGTCCTTAAACGCAATAGCGTGTCACGTTTTGCTACTTATATTTGGCTTAAACGCACACCCATCTATCTCTTTTACCCCGGAACAGCCCGCCGGCAGGGCTTATCCGGGGGGACTCAATCCTCCTCTTCGGTGCCGTCTAGGTTCTCCTCGGCAATGTCTTCGGCGTCGTCAACCAAATCTTACTTAGAGAAAACGAGAAGGGCATATCAGTGCCGTGCCCTCACTTTCTGGGGATTTGACAGTTTGGCGGCTGCACCTTTTGCGTTCTGTCTTAACAATTAGCGATTCAGGCTGAAGGAAAGTTCAAAGGTTCTGTGTATTGTACACTGTGGCCCACCA
>JBGPRB010000164.1:0-6925 GCA_041489355.1 Dehalococcoidia bacterium | reverse complement strand
GGGGGGCAGATAACGACGGTTGGTTTATCAAAGATATATCTTTCATGCTCAACACCCATATCTATCTCAAGTTTTGCCCCGAGGTAATCAATATTAGTCGGGTCAAGGCCAGCGAATACCAGGACTTCAGCAGTAGGATGGACGTGCGCGCCGATTCCTCGGTGCCAGATACCTGGTTTACTATAGAATCCCCAGGTAAGATTAATGTCTAATCCTGCCAGGTCCCTACCATACATCCAGGTCAGATGGTCGGCATTGCCCGGTCCCAGAATCTGCCCTTGTTTAGCCATTTCATCAAATTGAGCTCTTTGCTCCGATGTCATCTTATTCTTAAGCATTTGCCCCCGCTCGGTTACCATGCCATCTTTAAGCGGTTTAATCAAGTGCGCGTATTTCCCTGTCGCCTTGGTTGGCTTGTTTTTTATCCGTTTACCCACATTAGATTTCATTGCTATCTTTCCCCCGCTCTTAGCCGCCGCTTCCTGCATCGCCTTTATCGTCGCCTCCGAGACACCTTCACCCATCCAGGTAGTCTCAGGGACAGCTCCCAGAGAAGCCAGGTAAAAACCGAAGCCCTTAGGGCTCCACACACTCTTGGTTACCAGCGGACAATGGGGAAACCCGGCGGGGATAGAGACGACGGTGGGCACGTTGAACGAATATGTTTCCAGCTCCTCACCCAAACATATCTCGATTTCCGCCCCCAGGTAATTGAGATTAGCTGAGTCCAGACCGACAAAAACGAGACATTCAGGGTAAGGGTGCACGTGAGGGTCCTGACCGGTGTGCCAGTCACCGAGCCCGCTATAGAATCCCCAGGTAAAATTGAGTTCCAGCCCTTCCAGATGGTCCCTTCCGTTCAGCCACACGATTTTATCGGCATTTCCCGGCCCATTGGCAAATGCGCCCTTCGGGCCTTGTAGCTTCTTCATCACCTCCATATCTGTTCCGCCAACACTCAGGGGTTTAACTAAATGCTCATATTTTCTCTTTGCCATTTTTTCTCGCTCCTTATTAAAAATATTGCTCTATTATATTTATAGTGCACCTTTACCCGGGCACGGTTCCCCGGATTTGCTCATTTTTCCCATCCGATATATTCATCCTTGCAGGCAATCTAGCAGCTCCAGCAGCCGTGGCAGATTCAAACGTCGATAACAAAAACCTTCATTATTCCATACCTGCTTCAACCCAGGCATTGAAACGCAGGCCGGACGCCGGATCGTACTTTCTTTCAAATGCTTCCGGATTCTTCTCCCGTATATCTTCTATATTGATTGACTCAACTTCCACCAGAAAGCTGCTCACAACCATCCCCGTGGCATTTTTTGAGGTTGTCCTATGCGGGGTTATCGTGTTTATCGCTCCTCCTCGATCAAGCTCTCCCGGGACTACAGGGTCATACCTCGCTCCGTGGTCCATGTAGACGACCCCGGGCATCATTCGTTCGGTGACATAAGCGCCACCCAGGACGGCACCCCTTTCGTTGTGAACCTTGACCACGTCGCCACTCCTTATACCCCTCGCTGCGGCGTCAGCCGGACTAATCCAGAGCGGCTCATACTTGTATCCATCCGGGCCCTTGACCTTGCAGGTCTGGATTTCTCTTGTCCAGGTAATATCATCGCACTGGGCGTGGACTCTCCACCTGCCGTGGTTGGACATGATAAGAAGCGGAAATTTCCTGGCCCTTTCGCTGGAGATTCTTTCATCATGGCTTTCACCTTTTTCAATCCAGTGCGGCACCGGGGGTCTCTCCATGTCGTCAGGGAAGTGCTTGGCCAAATTCTGAGAATAGAACTCTATCTTGCCGGAGGGGGTCTTCAAAGGATTATTTTCGGGGTCCTCGTAGAATTTTTTTAAACCTACCGGGTATTTATTCCATTCCGGATCATTTGGGATAACAAAATACCCCTTTTCTTCAAACTCCTGGTAGCTGATCTTATCCTGTATGCCCGAGTTATCAAAGACGATTTTTTGCCATTCGTCAACAGTCTTGCCCCCGGTGTATTTCTGCAGCAAACCGAGTTTCTCGGCTATCAAACAGACCGCCTCGTAGTCGCTTTTTGATTCTCCCACGGGTTCGATGCATTTCCCGCCTTGCATGACCGTGGTGAATTGCCCACTTTCAAAGTCCGTTGTTATATCCTGTTCCTCAAATTTGGTGCTGACTGGTAGGATAATATCGGCAAACAAGCAATCGTTTTCCAGCCACGGGTGCTGTGCCAGGATGAATTCTATCTTCGGGCTTCTCAGCGCCCTGATAAAGGAATTGCTATCGTTCCAACAGGTTATCCAGCAGGGCGAATCCGTCCATATCATATGCACCTCGGAGCAGCCCTTGGCGGGGTAGGTGTGTTTCACGAACTGGTCCTCTATCGTGCCGGGAAAGGTTGTATTACCGTACCAGCTTACAGGCGGATGGAGAATGGCCTCATGGATAAGGTCCTTGGGAATAAACTGTGTCGGGTTAATCGGCGCCGGCGTCATGAGTTTTTGCAGTTCGGACCGGGATGTTTCTCTATTATCCAGGGGTAAAGCCCGCGGGGTGCCAACTTCCGTAATGGAATAAGAAGTCCTGATCAAACGTGGATAATACAGGCTCATCGGCATCTGACTTCCCTTCGGAAACCACATACCGGATATGCCCCATTCGAGCATTTTGACCTGGTGAGCCCCTGGCTTGCCCAGTCCCTGCATCGCTAACAATAGTACCTCAAGCCTGCCGGTTTCAGTTGAATAGGCGCTCCTGATGCCGGGACCGCCGTTACCATGCGCTATCGTCGTCCGCTTAGACGCCCACTCCCTGGCCAGCACCTTGATTATCGCCGCCGGGATTCCTGTTATCCCGGCAGCCCATCCGGGTGTCTTGGGAATCCCGTCCTCTTTACCCAGGACATACGGTTCGAACTTCTCAAAGCCGGATGTGTGCGTGGCAACGTATTCCTTATCATAAGTCCCTTCAGTAATCCAGATATAAGCTATCGCTAGTTGCAGGGCAGCATCGGTGTTGGGCCTTATGGGAATCCACTTATCAGCGTGAACAGCCGCCCCGTAGTTCAGGTCCGGGCAGATATAGATGCACTTTATGCCGAGCTCGGTAAACCAGTAGCAGAGGCGGCTTGCCATTTGCCCGTTGAATCCCCAGGGTGTTGTCTCTGGGTCGCATCCCCAGAAAAGGAGAAGCTCGGTGTTCTCGGCAATATCAGGTATGACGTTGGCAGACGGTCCCATCTCCCCTACGGGTTCCATTCCCCAGGCGTGCTTGGCTCCCCAGGCCCACCCCTCCCAGCTATCCGGATTTCTCATCTGTAGTGTATAACCTCCCAGTAAGGCCAGTAGTTTATTGGCGCTGCCATGGGCGGCATGGATGCCCTTTCCCTCCCCGTGTCCATCCGTCTGGGCAAGTACCGCTTCCGGACCATATTTTGCCTTTATCCTCTTTAACTCGCTGGCTATTGTTGTCACGGCCTCATCCCAGGATATTCTAATATATGTGCTCTTTCCCCTGTTTGCCATATTTCTATCACCGTCGGGGTCCCAATCAACCCTTTTTAATGGGTAGAGAATCCGGTTGGGGGAGTATACCCGCTTTTTATAGGCCATACCGAAAGGAGGCAACAACGTTTTCATGGCTGGTTCAAAGACCTGCCCGCGCGCCTCTATCTTCCACGGATTCAGTTTCTTCCTGTCATAATGCCAGTCATAGTGGAGTGGTCTAATCCTGACTATTTTCCCATTACTGACATCGACCACTGCCGGATTTCCATCAATGCCGAAATCCGCCAGACTGAGTCCCTTTACGAAGGTTTTTTCTTTTCCAGCTTCCATGCCAAACTTGTCTTTTTCTATCATTTATTCTCTCTTTAATTTATCTGACCTGTAATCTTATATTATGCCAACTTCAAGTGAAAAATACAATCATTGTTGTTTCTTAGCAACCGGTTATTCTAAAGTTCTATTCACCTGCTTTCATGATCGGTGAACAAATCGAATAATACTAGTATTGGCCTACTGACCTGCCCCCAAAAGTGATACCGGAGTTTACCTCGTTGCCATAGTTAAAATAGCTTAAGCTATTACTTTCATTGGTAGGAATTGTTTTATCTCTCGATGCGCTCTGTTATTACTACCTTCCGCCTGGCAGCAAGGAGCGGTGGCGGTTGCGGCTATGGGGGAGCAAACCTTGGAGGTATTAACTGGGGGTTTGGAAATTTTGTTAACTGGGAGATAAGCGTCTCACCCAGGGCTGTATGTAAATAGAGGCTTGAGCCCACTACGATAGCTATTACCAGGAGTGCCGCCCAGAGCTTGATGGGGAATCTGGCAACTATGAGGGAAACTATGACCACAATCGGTAGCAATCCAGGCAGATAGAAACGGGCGAATTCAATGAAAGGAACCTGTTTCATCTGAATGAAAGGAAGGCCGCTCATCTGAGCAGTTGACGTCCATTCATACATCATATACAGCCCGAAAACGCAGATAAACCAGCCTACTAATATCAGCAGTATGCCCCAGGGCAACTCGGTATCGAGGCCTGCCCATGTTCCGGGGAGGCTGTAGCGTTTAAAAAGAGCCGCGATTTTTTGATAAAAGACGATAAATATTCCTGGAATACCGATGAGTAATAGCGGATACCCTATGAATAAAGGCCACGGCACATTCCTGAGATTGCCTTCAATAATCTTGAGGGGGATAGACTGGCCGGTTGGGTCTACCGCTCCAATGTATTGATAAGCGAACTTAACAGGAAAAGGGCTGTAATTATAGCCATTATCGAACACGGAGCCAAAAACAGTAACACTATAGAAGAGCAGTAATGCCAGAGGCAATCCGATGCCCAGAATAACAGAGGGAATTTCAAATTGCAGCCTTGTATTTTTTCTTCTTAATAAAGCCCTTAACCGGGTGATTACGAAATGCAGCGCCAAAATAACGGCTACGGGCAGGTTGGTGTAGCGTACTAACACTGACCAACCTATAAACAAGAATGCCAGAAAGAGAAGCACCGCACCGCGCATCGGGTGGAGCTTATCCCGCTCCAAACAGTAGTAAATGTATAGACCGCCCCCTATCACCAGAAAAGCGTTTGCCGCAAAGGCATCCACATAACTGCGGTTGAGCATTATCAGGCTTACCGGTGTAAATAGCATCAATAACGAGCCGATACATGCTGTCTTTTCGTTTCGTAGTCGCTTGAGCAAAATGTAAGTAACAATCGTCATGCCCAGCGCCAGTAAGACGTTACCCCACCGGGGGATACCCATCAATTCAAAAGGGACCAGAAAGAAGATATAGCCCGGCGCCTTTTCCACAGCCCATTTATTAAAAGCTATCCTGTTATATTGAATCAGTAATCCCCCCTGTTGCCCGGCTTGTTTTTCTTGCTGAAAATGGAGAACGTCATCGATTACCAGTTTACCCCGGGAAAAGTTTTTGACCGCATAATAATATGCCCAATCGTCGGGGGCAAATATATGGGCCGGAACTGCAAGAGACAAAGCAATGGCTAGCAAGAATCCTATAACCACTACGATACAATAAATGTTAAACCTCTTGGTTACTTTCCGCATATGACCCCTTTAAACCGCTTCTTCGCCGTTTTTATTAAATAATATGTGGTTTTAATTATCGCATTATCTTTGTCAATAGAAACCATTAATGGGTAGTGGATCAATTTGAAACAAAACTGTGACCCGCCTCCGGTAGTTATACAACTTCTTATGTTAGAGTGACTGTCATAATAGCTTCAGGCGCTGGTGGACGATTATTCCTGGCGCTATGAAGTCGTACCTGATTATATTCTCTTCTCCATTGTTCAATCAATACCTTAGCTTCCTTAAGAGTGATAAAGATTTCCCGGTCAAGCAGTTCATTCCTGAGCCTACCGTTAAAAGATTCAACATAACCGCTCTCCCTGGGACTGCCCGGTTCGATGTACAGGGTCTTGATGCCTAACTAGTTCAGCCAGGACCTGATAACTTTGGCGGTAAATCCCGGACTGATTTAAGTAGGTCAGGTCACTTCTCAATTTCCTTGAAGAGGTCTATAATCAAAAAAAGGCTTCATGGTGTCGCGGGTAGTCGGGTACCAAGTGTATTTAAGGAACTACTATTTGTTCAGGAGAACAATGGATTACCCCGCTATTCTTCCCGGGAAGGACTAACCCCGACTGTCTGGTCATAAGGGTACAGTCCAGACGATGTGGTATTACGTTCGTAATCATTGAGATGGAGGATATCATCGGCAGTAAGATAAGCATAGTCATACCTACCAAAAATGAGGCAGATAATATAAGCAATCTATTGCTACGGATAATAAGGTATGGTTATGAGGTAATTATTGTGGATGATAGCGAAGATTCTACCGCTGCCATCGCCAAGAATTTGGGGGCTCGAGTCATACGGGGGCAAGGAAAGGGATTGGGGCAGGCTATAATTGACGGCATGAAAATAAGCTTGGGGGACATCGTTGTGGTAATGGACGCTGACCTTAGCCATTCCCCTGATGCAATTCCAGATTTGATTAAGCCTATACTAGAACAAAAATGTGACATGACTATCGGCAGCCGGTATGTAGATGGCGGCGAGACTGTTGGATGGAGCATCCCAAGAAAAATTATCAGCAGGGCAGCCGGTTTCCTTGCTTATCCTGTTGCTCGCGTACGGGATGGTACGAGTGGTTTCTTCGCCGTCCGAAAATCTGCCTTGGAAGGGGTTGTTCTTAGACCGGATAGCTGGAAAATCATGCTGGAAATCAGAGTTAAAGCCAAACTAACCAGGGTGCTGGAGTTGCCCATCAGGTTTGAGGACAGGAAGGCAGGTAAGAGTAAACTCACTCTCATGCAGTGGGCTGCCTACCTTAAGCACCTGTTTTTACTGGTGATGTATCACTACAGCATCTTGAATTTCATGCTTGTTGG
>JBGPRB010000163.1:0-7021 GCA_041489355.1 Dehalococcoidia bacterium | reverse complement strand
GACAAGCCGCTGCCACAAGAAACTATACCCAAAGAGCAGTTGACACAGTTCCCACTATTTGAGGAGGAGGGACTACAAGGCAGTTTTGTAGAAATAGGCCCCTATCAAATTACTGAGGAAAGTATCAATGAATTCCTTATGTATTTGCGGGCGCTACGAAGACGACGTTTGAGTGCAGATGAGCTTGGTAAAGAGTTCGGTCCAGAAGGAGAAGTAGCTCATCAGATGGTTAACGCCCTGTATACTCGGCTTGAAGAATGTTTAACAGCACCGGGAAACCTTTTCCCTCGTGTGGAGACACTATATGAGGAATGGAAGCGTATTTTTGGAATAGTATATGGTCAGGAGATAGCGAAAGCTCAAAAGGATGCCCTCGCTTTGGCTCGTCTCTACCATATTGACCAGTTTACCGACCTCAAGCCACTTCTTTTCGCAGTGCATACCTATTACGCCTTCTTCATGAAGCTTTTGGCTGCCGAGCTACTTTCTCTCCAGCAAGGGGCGCTTTTACCCTCGATAGCAGAACAACTTCCTGCTGCCCCCAGCGAAGTGCTGCAAAGCAGTCTCCATAACTTGGAGAATAATACCTGGTTCGAAGCACAAGGTATCCGTAACTTTCTGGAAGCAGACTTTTTCGGTTGGTATCTCTCCAGCTGGAACGCTGAGATAGAGGGTGCTGTTCGCAACCTGGCTCGCTGTCTAGCTGAATACGAACCCGCCACCGGTACACTAGCACCGGAAGATACGCGGGATTTGCTGAAGAAGCTGTACCAGTATTTACTTCCTAGAGAACTTCGCCATGACCTAGGTGAGTTTTATACGCCAGACTGGTTAGCCGAAGTAGTATTAAATGATGTGGGATATGCCGGTAAACCAGAAATGCGTGTGCTGGACCCCGCCTGTGGTTCGGGTACGTTCTTAGTACTGGCGATTCGGCGAATTCGGGATTATGCTCAAAGCTCTATGACCTCTCGAGCGAAAGGCGAGCACGAGCTGCTAAATCATATCCTTGAAAACGTCGTCGGTTTTGACCTGAATCCGTTAGCCGTCATCTCCGCCCGGACCAATTATCTCTTGGCTTTGGGTAATTTAGCCCGGTATATGTCGGGCAAGGACATCCCCGTCTATATTTGTGACTCCGTACTGACACCCCAAAGCCAGCGCACTCAAAAGCGACCTCTCGCCCATCAGAAGGACATCCCGGTACCCTCAGCACAGAAGGAGTTCTGGATACCCGAAGAGCTTGTCGATAAGGGCAAGCTGGATGAGCTATGCCGCCTGCTAGAGCATTGCATAGAAGCTAAGAATTACGATGAAAATGATTTCATCTCATTATGCCGACCACAGTTGAAATGGGAAAATCCTCTCACGGAACAGTCGCTTGTAGCGCTTTATAAGAAATTCCAACAGCTTGAAAAAGACGGACGTAATAGCCTCTGGTCACGAATCATTAAGAATGCCTTCGCTCCGGTGTTTCGCGCTACTCCCCTATTTGATTACGTGGTGGGTAATCCTCCCTGGGTACGTTGGGGGTATCTGTCTGATGAATACCGGGAAGCCACCAAGAAGCTATGGGTAGACTATGGCTTGTTCTCTTTGAAAGGAATGGCGGCCAGGTTAGGTGGTGGTGAGAAGGATTTCTCTATGTTATTTGTTTATGCATGTGCCGATTACTACTTGCGGGAAGGCGGCCGTGTGGGTTTCGTTATTACGCAAGAAGTGTTAAAGGCTAAATGTGCTGGTGAGGGATTTAGACGCTTTCGGTTACGCGAAGAAGGCGCCTATCTAAAAGTCTTGAAAGCTGGAGATTTAGTCTCGGTAAAACCGTTTGAGAATGCTGCCAACAAGACAGCCACCATTATCTTGCAGAAAGGTGCGGAAACATCTTATCCGGTGCCCTATACCGTCTGGCACCGAAACAAGGGCGTCGGTAACATAGATACCGGCACATCTCTCAGTGATGTATTAGTATTAACAACACGGGAGGAGCTACAGGCTACCCCTATTGGAGATACAAACAGCTCATGGCAGACAGCTCTCGTACAAGAGAAAAATGCGTTGGCGAAGCTGAGAGGAGAGAATCCTTATAATGCAAAATTAGGGGCTAGGGTTGAGCCATACGGTGTCTTTTGGCTCAAGTTGAAGAACATCCGCTCTGATGGGATGTTAGTTATAGAGAATCTGCCTGAGTTGGGTAAGCGGGATATTAAGAAGGTTGACAATGCTATTTTGGAGCCAGACTTAGTATATCCGGCAGTACGGGGAAAAGATATTAGCCGCTGGCAGGCCAGTCCCGGTATTTATGTACTGATTGTCCAGGACCCGAATACCCGGGAGGGTTATCCGGAAAGCCGTATGAAGAACGAGTGGCCAGAGACCTATAAATATCTGCAACAATTTGAAGCCCCGCTGAGAACCAGGGCAGCTTTTATTAAATATTACGAGCCTTCAGATCCATTTTATTCGCAATTTAATATCTCTTCATATACTTTTAAGCCTCACAAGGTAGTATGGAAGCGTATGGCTAACGACCTGGTAGCGACAGTAATGTCCACCTTTTCCACGCCATTCGGAAATAAGATAGGCATTGGAACTGATACCACCTCACTAATTCCCTTTGAGGATGAGGCCGAGGCACACTATGTTTGTGCTCTTATCAACTCCTCTCTTGTTGGAGCGTTTATTCGCTCTTTTTCATCAGCGGGCCGGGGCTTTGGCACTCCTTCTATCATAAATCACATTGCGTTGCCAGCATACACCCCAACTAACCCCTTACATGACAACCTTTCGGCTCTCTCCAAGCAAGCGCATCAGCTTGCTAGCAAGGGAAAAGCTAGGGAAGTAGAACTACGTCAGGTGGAGAAAGAGATAGATGGGCAAGCGGCGAAAATTTGGGGACTGAGCGATAGCGAATTGGCACAGATTTCCTCTTTTAGGGAGATTGGCTAAGTTCACTCCTGTGCTTTAGCTTTGATACCATTGCACAAAGCGTCAGAATGTTACTTTATAAACTCCTGTCTGGGCAGATAGTAGTTACTACAATCGAGACGGATGTTCTCTTACCTACGTAGTAGTATGAGTATTGGGCTGCACATGTTAAAATTGAATGAAGCAGAAGCGCTACCGTAGGAGGTAAGGTATGACGGAGGCATTTACACGTATTCAGGAGCGTCAACGAGAGTGGGCATTGCAATACAAGGGGCGCACGAAGTTTACCGACTACCAAGATAACCTTTTCGAGGAGCTGAAACCTGATGCCAAGAACGAGTATGCCAGTGGAGATGGCCACGAACTAGACAGCAACATGTACTCGCTTATTTCGTCCTCGGCGCTATGCTGCAACTTCTTTCACCACTGGCGATATCGCAATCCAAGTAAGTTATGCCAGGCCTTGAGCATTCAAGGGAATCTTCTGCAGTTCCGCTTTGAGGCGAAGCCGGAGAAACCCGCTGGCATCGGCGGCCGGAATCCAAATGTTGATGTTCTGATTGCGAGCGATAATCGCGAACTCACAGCAATCGAATGCAAGTTCACTGAGCCTTACCAACCTCTAAGCCCACGCGGTCAGGCCAGTATGTTGTTAGCTGCATCGTACTTTGGTGAGGGTATATCTGTATGGAAAACAATGCCCCGCTGCTGTGACCTAGCGAAGCGTCTTCCTCATGTGGCGGAAGGTGATGTGCCGTTGCGCTATCTTGCGGCCGGCCAGCTCATCAAACATGCCGTAGGGTTACTCAATACTTACCCATGGAAAAACTGGCGGCTTGTCTATCTTTGGTATGATGATGGTTCCGATGTTGGACAAGCCCATCGGGACGAGATAGTGCGTTTCATGGAAGCCATAGGCGATGACTTCCGGTTTGAGAGCATAACCTATCAAGACCTATTCTCACGGCTATGCGAGGACCCAGACACCAGGAAGGGCGGATGGGCTGACTATATGCGTCGGCGCTATTTCCCAGACCGTTGATATAGCACTAGCGATCACTGGCATGTTCCTGCGGGATGTAGTTATCACAGTTGAACGGGAAGTCATTTTGGAGAAGAGCAAGTAACAATCAGCCAATTTGTGCAATAGGTAGCAAGATAAACTGATTACTGGACATGGTCAACACGCAGGCGCACCGTGCCGGTCTCGTCCCAGGTAGTTACCAGCAGGTCACCCAACAGCGTGGTGTGGGGTCTGTTTCCACCGGAGGAGACCAGGGTCTCTCTGCTAACGATTGTCCCATCTGGCGCGAGCACCAGGCGTAGCAATGCTCCGCTGTCATTACCCTGGGGAGTACCTTGCGGCGCTTCCCCACGCGGAGACACGCCGGTGCGGATGCGGAGATGCACAACAATATACCCAGTAGCTAACCGAACAGCCGTGGGCATCACGGCGTTCGTACCGATTTCGTCGAATACAACGCTGATATTGATGGGACGCCATGAGGCGTCGAACTGGATGAGCCGCACGGCACTGGTGACCAGGGGATTCAGGGTCTCGGAGGAGAAGAGAAGATAGCCTCCTTCCACCGGGATGGCGCTGGAGCCGTTAGCGTGGGTGAATGTGCCGCCGCCGATACGAACCTGCTCAATCTTTTTCGCCTGCATATCGAATCGGTGGATGGTGTGCCCGTACCCCGGCGCAAAATGAGCCACAGCTACACCATCGGGCTCGGCGACCAGGAACATGTCGTTGGTGGGGCCATCGGTGTGCCCAATAGCGACGAGAGCCAGCCGCCGGAAGTCTTTGTCCAGCTTGAGCAGATAGCTGGCGCTGTCTCCAGCCACGGAAAAGACGAGCCAGTGATAGCTGTGGGCGAAGATGTGCCAGTGGTCGGCGATAGACGCTCCTCCCGTGTCGGCCGGGCTGGCTATCGTCTGCCACGAGACGGTGGCGCCGGGGTTGGTTACATCCAATCGGCCCATAAGAAGACGTCCATCGGACTCGGCCGAGAGGGCGATCTGGGGGTTACCGTCGTCAACGGCGAATAGCCACACCTTGGCTCCCGCGATGTCATTGGGGCCAAGCACAGGGGTAATATTGGGTGCTGTGGTGGCGGCCGCTGGCGAGGGAGTTGAGGCCAGTTTGCCACTCATACTCTTTATAACCGGAGGTTTGTCTGCGGCATTCCAGTAGTACACCCGGTAGGCTCCGCCTCCTATATCAGCAATCGACGGGTCGATATTGTTTTCCCCAGACAGCACCTGTTTGCGGTCTTTAAAGTTAATGCCATCCTGTGAGATGAAGCTGTAAATACCGGGTGTGGCATCGGTGAGTCTTCCGTCTGGGCCAACCGGGAAGGCGACCGCCAGCATCAGATAGCTGCCATCGGCAAGCCTGACCACCGCAGGGTCAACGAAGCCGGTAAGCCGGGTCTCTTCTCTGATGAAGTTGAGCCCGTCTTCGGAAATGGCGGAGACAATACCGTGTTGTACGTCCAGCCCGTCGGAAACGTAGTAGATTCTTACCCTGCCATCGGGCAAAACAATCGCCTCAGGAACCGAGGCCCAGCCTCTATCAGGGGTCTGCTGCGAGTCGATCCTGACACCCTCTTTCTCAAAGCTCAAGCCATCCGTGGAAATGGCTGAGAAAATGCTGTGCACGGATTGCCCCGGACCGCCCGGGCCAGTGGCAACCTTGTAGTACATCCTGACCCTGCCATCCTTCAGTGCCACCAGTGCAGGGTCACTGGTTATCGCCTCGAGACTTTCTGGACTGCCGGACGGTATTCTTACTCCGGCTTCTTTTTTAAAGTTCAACCCCTCATTAGATATAGCGGAGAGTATGCCACCGGGGCCACCGTAATATATCCTGAACCTGCCGTCTTCCAGGCGGTGGGCATAAGGGACGGTGGCATCTTCAAGGCGAATACCGGTGTCAACTGACCAGACAAACTGTATTGCAGTGTCTCTACTCTCTGGCGATGCCGGTTCTTGAGCTGGTGTCTGCTCTGGCTCACGAGTTGGAGTTGTCGGTTGCTTGGACGCAGCTTGTGGAGTTGTAGCGGGTGGTGATGTGGGCGCAGGCTCAGTAGAGGATGAAGTAACTGCTTCCGGCACCGGCGGTGAAGCGGGTGCCGGGCCGGATGGCCTAGGTGTACAGCCTGCGGCAAGCAGTACCAGCAACACAAAGAGAATAGCGATAGCTTTCATTTTAGTGTTTTCTTGATTAGTTAACGTACCTCGAAAGGAAATACAGCTACAAACACATCGCCAATATAGACTTTGTACTCGTAATTCCCAACAGGTAGGTCCAAGGTGTCTACCGAGATAAACCCCACCGCGTCAAACCCGGGCTTTATGGTAGGGAAGGAAAGCCCTCCTCCTTTAACTACTTTATTGACCTGCACATAGTAGATTTCATAACGAGGTTGTTGGCACTCCTTGATAATGTTGCCGTAAAGAGTAAGCTGATCTCCGACTGCAAAAACAGTAACATTTTGCTGGAGGTCTTGCGGCAATTTCCCGCCAGTTGTTATTTTGCCAAGTCCCATATCTCTAAAATATATACTGAAGGTCGCCTTGTCTGGTTGTTCCGACGATTTCGGTGATGGCTGCGGAGTTGGTTGGGACGATGGAGTAGTCGTCAGAGTAGCTATAACCTCAAAAGGAAATACCGCCACAAGAACAGCACCAACATAGACTTTACAGTCGTACTTTCCCACAGGCAGGGTAAGAGTGCTGGAGCCGACAAATCCGCCAACCTTCAGTGGCGTTGGGGCAGACGGGGCATCGACTGATTGTTTTGTGGCCACGTTATAATATTGGGCGGAGGCTTGTACCTCTTGAATGACGGTGCCGTAGATAGCGATCAAGTCTCCTGAAGAGAAAACGGCAACATTTTGCTGGAGGTCTTGCGGCAATTTCCCGCCAGTTGGTATTTTGCCAAGTCCCATATCTTTAAAATATTTACTGAAGGTCGCCTTGTCAGGTTGTTCTAACGGCGGCGTAACTGTAATCTGCAGGGACGACCCGACAATCTCTCCAAGAGCGCCAGACACTGCCTGGAAAGTATAGTTACCCGGCTCCAACG
>JBGPRB010000162.1:0-7028 GCA_041489355.1 Dehalococcoidia bacterium | reverse complement strand
CTACCTCAGACCCTGAAGCAGCCAAAGCCGCAGCCGAATGGCGCAGGGAGACAAATATGAGGGCTTTAGAAGGCTGCTTCGCAGTGCCAATGGGCTTGCCTCCTGATATAGTTGGACCACGTATATCTAATTACCTTTCATGGTTGGGGAAGATTAATGAAGCATTTGACCCCAATGGTGTAGTGCCAAAGCCACCCAGGCGTGGCTAGTTCCTGCTAACGGGGGCGCATACCTCCATATACCAGAAGCCCGAGAAGGCGTCGCGAAAAAAGTAACCGGGAGAAAGCCGGATTCCAGTATTGGTTAAATTGCAGCACCTCTAAGCCCCGGATTTGACATACGGCTTAGGGGTGTTGTTTTTATGGGATGAATAATGACTAACGGCAGGCTGCCGTAAAGCGGATGTAAGGTAACAAAAGCACAGGGAACCAACGATGGAATACCTTTAAACATTTTTGGAGGGGGAAAATGGATGTATTCCGCGATAGCACCAGGAGTATAAAGACAAGAGTGAAAGGCCTGCTTTCCGGGATGACTCTGGAGGAAAAAATTTCTCAACTGGGCAGTATTTTTTCTTCAGCGCTGCTCGAAGATGGAAAATTTATTCCGGAGAAGGCAGAGGAGCTTTTAAGTAATAGAATCGGGCAGATAAGCGCCATCGGGAGGACTTCCGGTCTCCCGCCGCGTGAGCTCGCCGGGTTGAGTAATGAAATTCAGAGATTTCTCCATGAAAATACAAGGCTTGGAATACCGGCCATCATCCATGAGGAATGCTTAAACGGTTTCAGGGCGAAAGGGGCGACCATTTTCGCGCAGAATATTGGCCTGGCCAGTACCTGGGAATCAGACCTGCTTGGTCGGATTACGGACGTGATACGGCAGCAAATGAGAGCCACCGGTGTTCACCAGGGACTTGCCCCCGTGGTGGATGTCGCCCGGGACCCGCGTTGGGGGAGGGTCGAAGAGACATTTGGAGAGGACCCCTATCTTGTAACCAGGATGGCAGTATCGTACGTCAGGGGTCTGCAAGGTGACGACATCAGACAGGGAGTCGTCGCCACGTTAAAACACTTCGTTGGACACGGTTTACCGGAGGGAGGGATGAACTGCGCACCCGCGCACATACCGCCGAGGTTACTGAGAGAGGTATATCTCTATCCATTCGAGAAGGCCATCAAAGAGGGTGGCGCTCTCTCTGTCATGAACGCCTACCACGAGCTTGACGGTATCCCCTGTGGGGCTTCCGAAGAACTCCTCACCGGCATCCTGCGCAACGAGTGGGGATTTAATGGCATTGTCGTCTCCGACTATTATGCCATCAGTCAGCTGGTGACATCCCACAGGATATGCCAGGGAAATGCAGATGCTGCCCGGATTGCCCTTGAAGCAGGTATAGATATAGAACTGCCTGTTTTCCACTGTTATGCTCAGCCTTTGAAGGAGCAGGTAGAGAAAGGGGTGGTCTCTGAGGCACTGGTTGACCGGGCCGTCTCCAGAATACTGAGTCTCAAGTTCAAACTCGGCCTTTTTGAGAATCCGTACGTAGAATCGGAAAAAGCTGCCCATGTGATAAATATGCCGGAGCACAGGGAGCTTGCGCTGGAAGCTGCCCGCAAATCGATAGTCCTCCTGAAAAACGATAATGCGTTGTTACCGCTTGATAAGGACATCCGGACCATAGCTGTCATCGGTCCCAACGCGGATAGCCAGAGGAATCTCCTGGGGGATTACACTTACCCGAGCGGGGCAGGATACGAGCTGGCACCTGATAAAGATACCGGGAAAGCAGAGGTAGTCTGGAAAGACCGCGAAATTCTTGCCGGCATGGTAAAGGTTCCTCCGGTTATCAGTATACTGGAAGGAATCAGGGCAAAGGTTGCCGGGAACACCCGGGTTCTGTACGCCAGGGGTTGTGAGGTAAATGATGCTTCTACAGAGGGCTTCGCCGAAGCTGTGAAAGCTGCACGGTCCGCCGATGTGGCAGTCGTGGTCGTCGGCGGGAAATCGGGTTTGTTGCCGGATTGCACCTGTGGAGAGATGAGAGACAGCGTGGAGCTTGGTCTTCCCGGCGTCCAGGAAAGCCTTGTTAAGGCCATCTATGAAACAGGTGTTCCCGTTGTGCTCGTTCTCGTCAACGGCAGACCCTGTGCGCTGAGCTGGATGGCGGAAAAAATCCCGGCTATTGTCGAAGCCTGGCTGCCTGGCCAGGAGGGTGGCCGGGCGGTTGCTGATGTGCTTTTCGGTGATTATAATCCCGGCGGTAAGTTGCCGGTGTCATTTCCTGTAAATGCGGGGCAGGTGCCCGTCTATTACGGCCATAAGCCCTCGGGGAGGAAGTCTGCCGTATGGGGAGATTATGTTGACTGCAGGGCAGGGCCCCTTTTCGAGTTCGGCTATGGCTTAAGCTACACCACGTTCGGATTCAGTGGCCTTTCCATAGAGCCGAAAAAAGTCTCCCCCGCTGGCGATGTCTCGGTGAAAATCAACGTTCAAAACACGGGGAGCCGGGCCGGTGACGAGGTAGTTCAACTGTACATTAATGACGTTGTCGCCAGTGTCACCAGGCCGGTCAAGGAACTGAAAGGCTTCCAGCGAATCCACCTGAAACCCGGCGAGAAAAAGAAGGTGGAATTTACCCTGCCCGCCGAGTCCCTCGCCTTCTATAACAGGAAAATGAAACATGTCGTGGAACCCGGTTTCTTTAAAGTGATGGTGGGGCGGTCATCGGCGGACATTTTACTGGAGGGTGAATTCGAAGTTGTAGAGTAAATAAACAAGAGGGATTCCAAGGAGGAATGATGAAAGCGCTGCTACTGAAGAAAAAGAATAGCCTTGCCCTTGTCGATATTGATATCCAGGAGTCTCTCGGCCCCGACGACGTACGCATAAAAATACATAGTGTAGGTATCTGCGGCAGCGACGTGCATTACTATCAGCACGGTAAAATCGGCAATTTTATCGTGACGGAACCCATGGTGCTGGGACATGAAGCCTCGGGGACCGTTATCGAGGCAGGGAGCAATGTATCCCATCTGAAATCGGGCGACCGGGTCTGCATGGAACCTGGTATTCCCGACCTCCGCAGCAAAGCGACCATGCTGGGAATGTACAACCTGGACCCGGCCGTGCGGTTCTGGGCTACGCCTCCGGTGCACGGGTGTTTACGGGAAACGGTGGTGCATCCCGCGATGTTCGCCTTCAGGCTGCCGGAGAACGTCGGTTATGACGAGGGGGCGATGGTGGAACCTCTTGCCGTCGGTCTTCAGGCAGTGAAAAAGGCAGGTGTCAGGACGGGTGATGTCGCCCTGGTCACGGGTTGCGGGACAATCGGCCTGGTCACGGCGATGGCTGCCTTGGCAGGCGGCTGCAGCAAAGTAATTATCACGGATATTGTCGAGCAGAAGCTAGCCTTGGCTTCACGCCTCGGGATGGTCACGGTCAACGTAAACAGGCAGGACGTAAATGACATTGTTAATAATCTGACCGGTGGCTGGGGTGTAGACGTTATTTTTGAGGCGAGCGGGTACGAGACTGCCATATCAGGGATTTTTAAGCCTTTATGCCCGGGGGGCCGTGTGGTCTTTATCGGTATGCCGGTGAATCCGGTGCCCATCGATATCGTGGCCGCGCAGGCCAAAGAAGCTCACATCGAGACGATATTCAGGTACGCTAATATGTATCCGCGAGCGCTTTTACTCATGGAATCCGGGAAAATAGATGTGAAGCCGCTGATAACGGACAGGTTCAAATTTAGTGATAGCGTGAAAGCGTTTGAATATGCCGCTAATCCCGGGCCGGGAACGATTAAAATAATGATTGAACTCTAAAGTATGGATTTGCTGTAGATGGAAACCACGAGAACGTTAAGAAAAATTTACTGAGAAAATGAAAAAGAAAAGACTGGCGCTGGGCCTGGATTTAAGCACTCAGGGCATTTCGGCGGTGGTGCTCGATATCGACGCGAGGAAAAAGGTCATCGAGCATTCCCTCGATTATCTGAAAGACCCGAGGCTGGCGGGTTTTGGAATCCGGGAAAAAGATTATATCTTACCCCCGAGGATGGAAGGCGAGGCAGACCAGCCTCCTCAGATGTTTCTTGCCTCTCTGGACGCCATTTTCGCCGATTTAAGAGAAAGCGGGGTAGCCTTCGGGGATATCGTCGTTATCAATAATTCCGGCCAGCAGCACGGGCATGTATACCTGAACGCAGACGCCCGGTTGATATTCGCCGGACTTCAGCAGCGCGACGCGGAGCGTTCTGAACTGGTTAATCTTCTCGATGGTTGCCTTGCCTACGGCCTGGCGCCTATCTGGATGACTTCCAATACGGCGGCACAGGCGGATTCTATCAGGAACAACGTCGGCGGCAAAGAGAGACTGATTAAGCTCTCGGGTTCGGATGCGCCGCTGCGGTTTACCGGCATCGTGATGAGACGCATTGCCCGGCAGTTTCCTGAAGTCTACGAGCGGACGGAGAATATCCAGCTCATCAGCAGCCTGGTTCCCGCCGTCCTGACGGGGAATTCGAAGGTGCCGGTGGATTTCGGGAACGCCTGCGGCATGTCCCTCATGGATTATACCGCAAAACGATGGTCGGAGCCGTTGCTTCGAGCCGTATCCCGGGGGCTGCCGGGGGGAAAAGAGGCTCTCAGGCGCAAGCTTCCCGAACTCGTGGCCCCCGATGCTGTTGTGGGAACGGTGGCGGCCTACTTTGTCCGTAAGTACGGTTTCAATCCTGCCTGCATGATTGCGGCCGGCTCCGGCGATAATCCTCAATCCAAGGTGCCGGTAGCCGGTGATTTGCTGAGTCTGGGTTCGAGCTTCGTCAATATGGTATCGGCGGATGGGAAAACACTGGACATGAGCGGTTCTGCCAACGCCATGTATGACGGTATCGGGAAGCCGTTCATGTTCGGGTGCCGGACTAATGGCGCTCTGGTCTGGGACCGGTTGAGGGCGCTATATCGGCTGGACAAAGAGGAGTATGCCCCGGCTGAAGCTGCGTTACAGCAGGAACCGATGGCGCAGAGTCTGGTGTTCTGGCAGCCCGGGAATGAGTCCTTTCCTTTGTCGGGCAGCTTTGAACTTGTGAGAACAGGCAATGCACCAGCCGGCCTGGGCAGGGACTATTCCGGGCTTATCGAGACCAGCCTGGCAGCGGTATATTATCACTCGCGGGATTTCACTGGAGAAACCGGGGCGCCGCTATATGTGACCGGCGGAGCAACCGGTAGCCCGGGAATAATGAGGAGGGTGTCAGGCATCTGGAAACGTCCGGTCATACCGGTGGAAAAGGCAGGGGCAGCCCTGGGCGCAGCCATTGCCGGAGTCTCCGCTTTCTTTAAATCAGAGCGTGAGGAGTTCGATGTAGAACAATTCAGCGCCGGTATCCTGAAAAGAGGTGAAGTAATTCAACCGCGTCCGGAAGATGTTTCGATTTTTCACCGTTCTGGGGGATATCTCGATAAGTTCGCCGCTGAAGAGGCAAAGCTGATAAAGGCACATCCTCTAAAATAGCCTCAGCAAGACCTAACGTACCGTGTAACCCCCGTCCACCACCAGGTCGTGGCCGGTCATGTAGCTGGAAGCATCGGACGCTAATAATAGCAGCGCACCCCGCAGTTCCCCGGGTTTCCCTAAACGTCTCAGGGGTGTCAGGGATTCCCACGCCGGAAAAAGATGTGCCATCGACGATAGCGTCATCTCCGTCTGCATATAACCCGGACTGATGGAATTAACGCGGACACCGTACTCTGCCCATTCGACGGCCATAGACCGGCTTAACATAATGACGCCTGCCTTTGATGTATTGTAAACCGCCTGTTTCTGCGGCACATTTACGGCCGTTCCGGATATCGAGGCGATATTGATGATGCTGCCGCTTCTCTGCGGAATCATTATCCGCGCGGCTGCCTGGGAGCAGAGAAAGACGCCCTTTAAATTGATGTCCATTATCCGGTCCCAATCTTCTTCCGGCATCTCCTCGACCGGCTTCTGGATGCTTATCCCGGCATTGTTGACGCATATATCCAGACGCCCGAATTCCTCTGCCGTCCGCGCGAACGCCCTGTCAACTTGGTCTTTCCGGGAAACATCCGCCTGGATGGCAATACCCTGCCGACCCAGCCAGCGAATTTCCGTCGCCACTGCTTCTATATTTTCCCGGTGAAGCCCGAGCAGGACGACATCGCAGCCGGCTTCAGCGAGCGCCAGTGCCAGCACTTTGCCGATACCCCTCCCCGCCCCGGTCACCAGGGCTTTACGTCCCGTGATATCGAACAGATTATGGACAACCATATTTCCTTCTTTCCCTTCCCGTTCAAATCCCCGGCGGTTAATCCAGGCTCGCCTCGATTGCCTTGAGATTTTTCAGGCCTTTGATGGCCAGTTCCTCGCCGGTTTCCGCGAATTTCCTCCACATGGCGCAAAGACGGTTCAGCTCTTTAAAACTGGGGTCGAACGACTCGATGACCAGGGGGCCTTGATAGCCGGTCTTCTTGAGGGCGGTGAAAAATTCCTTCCACGGCACCTGTCCGGTACCGGGTATGCCGCGGTTGTTCTCGCACACGTGAACATAGCCCAGGTAGTCCTTGCCGCAGGTCCGCACGGCTTCGGTGAAACTCAGTTCTTCACGAATCATGTGGAAGGAGTCCAGATGGACTTTCATGTTGCCGGTGCCCACTTCTCGGCAATACCTGACCGCGTCTTCAGCGATATTGAGAAAGTGGGACTCGAACCGGTTGACCGGTTCTACCGCGAGGACCATGTCGCTTTTCTTTCTGGCGTACTGGGCTACTTCTTTTATCGATTCTACCGACCAGCCCCATTCCTCATCGGTCCTGGGTCTGCCGGACAGGTAACCCCAGGAAGCGTAGATAACGCCGCCCAGTATCTTCGCGCCTATTTCGGTGTTGATATCGACCAGCTTTTTCAGCGTGTCGATGCCGTGTCTTCTCACCGCTGGTTTCGGGTCGATGAGGTTGCAGTCTGCGGGCAGACCGATAGTCGTTACCACTTCGATACCGGCT
>JBGPRB010000161.1:0-7037 GCA_041489355.1 Dehalococcoidia bacterium | reverse complement strand
TATTAACGGCCACCATTTGAAATCAAGATCAGTGATTTGTGTAATATCTAGCGTATATCCAATGGCAGATGCTACTGCAAAAAATACTGCACCCACAACCTTAATTGCCAGATACTTGTTCATATCCCCATTCTACCACTTTTCAATTCCAGTTCAAGGTAAAAGCGGGAGTGCGCAGCGAGAGGGGGCGCAGCCCCCTCTCATTATCTTTCCCCCTTCCCTTAATCCGAAGGGAAGGGGGTCAGGGGGATAGGTTACACTTAATAAATAAAACGGTGTAAACGGATTGCTTCGCTTTCGCTCAGAATGACAGCGCCAGGAAAAAACACTTTGACTGGTCTTTCAGAAAAGATTAAACTCTTAAAAAGAAAGACTTGACAAAATACACGATACCGTGTAAGATAACGATAACATGACCATAAAAATCCTCGACAAAGAAACAATCGCCCAGATTGCCGCCGGCGAGGTGGTGGAGAGGCCGGCCTCGGTGGTCAAGGAGCTGGTGGAAAACGCGCTGGACGCCGGCGCCACGCAGATTTCGGTGGAGATAAGGGGAGGGGCCATCAGCCTGATAAAGGTCACGGACAACGGCAGTGGCATTCCCGCCGGGGAAGTCGCGTTGGCCTTCGAACGACATGCCACCAGCAAGATAAAAAGTCCTCAGGATTTGCAGAGTATCGGCAGCCTTGGATTCCGCGGCGAGGCCCTGCCCAGCATCGCCGCGGTAGCTCAGGTAGAGATGGTCACCTGCGCCGACGGCGAAAAGTCGGGTACTTTTATCAGCCTGGAGGACGGCGTTATCACGCCAAAAAGGAGCCAGTCGCGACCCCGCGGCACCACGGTCACGGTGAGAAATCTGTTCCGACGTGTCCCGGCCCGACTCAAGTTTTTAAAATCGGTGCCCACCGAGAACAGCCACGTCGCCAACGTGGTCAGCCAGTACGCTTTAGCCTTCCCCGAGGTAGCCTTCAGCCTGTTAATAGATGGTAAGGAAAATCTGCGGACGTCAGGGAAGGGTAAGCTGCTCGATGCTATTATCGATGTCTATGGCGTCGAGATGGCTAGTAAAATGCTGCCCGTTGGTGTTCCGGATGTAGCCTGGTCGGGAGGTCAGTCGACCCCGGATATCCGTGTCTCGGGTATGGTCGGCTCGCCGGAATTAGGAAGGGCGGGGCGAGGTTATTTAAGCTTTTTCGTCAACCGACGCTGGGTGAGCAGCCGACTCCTCTCGTATGCCTTGGAGGAGGCTTACTCCGGACTGCTCATGACGGGCAAGCACCCGGTGTCCGTGCTCGACATCTCCCTGCCGCCGGGGGAGGTCGACGTCAATATCCACCCCGCCAAGAGCGAGGTGAAGTTCCGCAACGACTCCGATATCTTTCGGGCCGTCCAGAGGGCGGTCCGACATTCCCTCGTGGCGCAGATGCCCGTGCCTAAAATCGAAGAGGTGGCCGCTCCGTATCGGGCGCCGACCTCTCACGGAAGGCAGCTCTGGACGCCGACGGCAAGTGCGACAAGACCTGCTACGTCAGAAGATGTTACGCCACCGCTCCTGATGACATCTCTGCCGGTGCTGCGGGTCGTGGGACAGGTCATGAGCCGCTACATCGTCGCCGAGGGACCCGACGGACTCTACCTCATCGACCAGCATGCCGCCCACGAGCGCGTCCGGTTCGACAAGCTCCGACGGCAAAGGGAACAGCGACAGCCGGACGTGCAGGGACTGCTGGAGCCATCGACCTTCGAGGTGACGCCCCGACAGGACGAGATATTGAAGTCGTGCTACGGGGAGCTGGCCGACTTCGGTTTTTCGCTGGAGCCTTTCGGCGATAGGACCTATCTGGTGCGGACCGTGCCGGCGCTGGTGGCCGGGGACGACTGGCCGGCGATGTTAAGGGAAATGCTCGATGCGCTTTCCGGCGAGGTGAGGAGCCGGTGGGAGGAAAAAATTATAGCCTCGATTGCCTGTCACGGCGCGGTCAAGAGCGGACAGGCCTTAACTGACGACGAGATGAGGGGACTGGTCAGGCAGCTGGAGCAGGCCGCCAACCCCCATACCTGCCCCCACGGTAGGCCTACGGTAATCAGGTTGAGCACGGCGCAGCTGGAGAGGGAGTTCGGGCGAGTATAAAAGAACTACTGTCATTGCGAGTCCTTCTTTGGAAGGATTCAGCTGAAGGACGACGAAGCAATCTCTATCAATGCCGATATTTTATTGCTACGATTATTTGATATCATGTAGCGGTCATATGAAAACTTAAACTATCCCTCCCCCTCACTCACCCGGTATATCTCGTCCCAGCGTACCATGCCGTCCAGAATAAGCTGTTTAATTTTTCTTTGCTGCGACGTAAGCTGGGCGCTCTTGCCCGTCTTTACCTCCAGAATAACGATTTCCTCGGGGTCGCCCCTGGCCAGGCCGGGGAACACTATCATGTCGATGGGACTGCCGATAAAGCGCACCTCCGTCGGGTCGTACTTAAAGTCGGGGAAAAATGGCACCATCTGCTCGGTGAACTTGCCGCCCAGGACGGCCCGACTCTGCGTCACGGCCGACTTCCTCGCCTGCTCCATTTCCGACTCCCATCTTAGAGTTTCAACGTCGCGCCACTCCCGGAAGCGTTTTTCGAATTTCAGTCGGGTGATATAGTGGCTCAGGACGATAATCAGGACGGCGACGACCACGACAACGGCGACTATGGCGGCGGTTTCCATAACGGGCCTCCTGAGAGATATTTATATGGGTGGCAGGAAAAATACGACCCTGTCATTCCAGCGGAGGCTTCAGCCCGAGTTCAGCCCGAGGGCTGGAATCCAGTATCCCCACTCTGTCATTCTGAGCGTAGCGAAGAATCTCGGGGAGGGGGAATCAGTCTGGATTCTCGGGTCAAGCCTTCAGGCTGAAGCGTTCAGGCTGAAGCCCGAGAATGACATTTATAAATATACCGGACTATCATTAGCCCTTCGGCTTACTGCTTCCGGGCTTGACCAGCGGGATGCCCTTGGCGCAGAGCGGGCATTTCTCAGGTGGGTACGTGACCACCTCCGCGTGGTGGCAGCTGAAGAAGGGAATGCCGAAGTCTACCTTCTCCGGCGAGCGGTCGACCAGCACGCCGATACCGACGATGTTGCCTCCCGACCTCTTAACGGCTTCGATGACTTCGCGTATCGAGCCGCCCTTCGTAAAGATATCGTCGACGATGAGGACTCGCTCGCCCGGGTCGATGCGGAAGCCGCGACGGAACACCCGACCACTCCCACCGGGCTCGTCCTTTTCGGCGAAGATGCTGCGTACTCCCAGTTGCCGGGCGACCTCATAGGCCAGGATGATGCCGCCGGTGGTCGGACCGGCCACCACCTGGATACCCTGCTTCCGAAAATGGTCGGCAATCATGCGGCAGAGCTGTTCCGTATACTCGGGGTATTGCATGACCTGGAATTTCTCCCAGTAGACCGGAGAATGCAGACCGGAGGTGAGCAGGAAGTGCCCCTTGAGTACCGCTCCCGACCTCTCGAACATCGCCTCGACGCTGTCTGTCATGCTTACTGCTCCGACCCGTCTTTTGCTGGTCTCCCGGGCTATTCGCGACTATTATTGTCGCTGGCCAATTGGTCGACCAGCGGATAGCCGGGCACGAACTCCCAATCGGCGGGCGGCCATGTTATCAGCCAGGCTTTGCCGATCAGGTTCTCGCGCGGCATAAACCATCCCCGGTGAGAGTCGTTGCTGACATCACGGTTGTCACCGAGGACGAAGTAGTTGTCGTCTGGGACTTTCTCCTTGCCCAGGGTATAGCTGAAAGAGCGCTTGACGTAGGGTTCGTCCAGTTTCACGCCGTTGACGTATGCAGCCCCTTTTGTCACCTCGACCGTATCACCGGGCAGGCCGATAATGCGCTTGATGAACTCTTCGTCTCGCCCGTCGGGGGCTTTTAAGATGACCACGTCACCCCGCTGCGGTTCGTGGAACCAGTAAACGGCTTTATTGACCACCACTCGCTCGCCCTCAAAGAAGCTGGGTTCCATGCTCGTCTGGAACACTTCATAGGTCTGGATGGTTTGTCTGGCTGCGACAAATATTATCAGGGCCAGTCCGACTGTTATCAGGAATTCACGTAGAAAAGTTTTCACGATATATTAGCCTTGACTATCGCTCAATTATACATTATTTTTCTTCGTCCTGCCAGTGTAACGTCGATTGCCGGGTGCCTTCTTGCCAAAAACTGCCGTCGGTATTAGGATAGAGGAGGCTGCTCCCGTGGAGGTTTACCGTATCGAAAATGAAAGCAAAGCTCGCGGCGTTAATTCATCTTTCCAAAATGACCTGCACATTGCTCGCGATTTTTTGTGTGCTGGTGATAAGCGTTGTTTTCGTTGGACTTGACAATGCCCCCGGCATTATTCTGGGCTGGCTGGCGACGACAGTACTATTGACGGAACTGACACGCCGCTGGCGGAAGGTAAGGAATTTCCTCATCCTCGGTTTTGCCTCATTTATCGGCGCTATTTTGTTTTCTTTTATCTATCAGGTTGTGGTCTATCCTCTCGCCGGTATCTTGGGGGGTGATGCCGCGTTACAGAGTCGGGCGCTGGACGTTTTTCATGAGGCAATCTCTCTGTTGATATTGTTTGTTACTCCGGTGGGTATGTTTATCGGTGTCGTGGGGGCTGTCACCCTGGTTATTTTACGCTTGATAGCGCTGTTGAGTAAAAAGAGCGTTTCCTCCGGTACTTGACCGATGAGGTAATTTTGGTTTATTATACCAAGACACTCAAGGTATTGTCTCTGGTCGGGAGCTATAAGTTATGGAAATGGTATATACCGCTTTGCTGGCTGTAGCTGCCTTTGGACTCGCCGCTATTCCTTTTTCCGTCCTCGTCGGCCGCTGGTTCCTCGGCAGGGAAATCACGGACTACGGTGACGGCAATCCCGGCGCTGTCAATGTCTTCAGGGCGGGGGGTCAAAAGCTGGGTTATCTCGCGGTGTTCCTGGATGTAGCCAAGGGTGTCCCCTTTGTTTTCCTGACGTATTATACGTTCAGACTTTCCGAGCTTTCTATTGTCGCCGTGGCGATATGTGCGGTGTTGGGACATGCTTTCTCGCCGTTCCTTCGCTGGCAGGGCGGAAAGGCGCTGGCGGTTACCTTCGGGGTGCTGCTGGCGCTGCCTCAACACGAGATGTTACTGGCGTTTATCGCCTTTATGGTCCTGGGTTTTCTCTTCATTGAAATCGATGCCTGGACGGTGATGTTCGGCGCTGCCGGTACGCTGGCCTATCTGGCTGTCACCAGGGGAGGCTCCTGGGAAACATTTTTGATGCTGTGTATACTGGCCATACTGGCTTTCAAGCATTTTGAAGCCCTGCATACCTTTCCCGGTTTCCGCGGAAGATTCCTCCGCTTTATCCAGTCGATAATACATGGGGCCATGTTCACCATTTAGGAAGGCTGAAGCATGTTATACCAGGAAGTAATTGCGGCTGTTCTGGCAATCTTTCTGCTCAATCTTGTTCTTAATTTGAGGAGTCTCAAGGTCCCCGCCAGCAATAGTAAAGTCCCCCGGCCGGCGCCCCTTATCTCCGTCCTCGTCCCGGCGCGGGACGAAGAAGCGAACATCAGGGCATGCCTGGAGTCTCTACAGAAACAGGACTATCCCAATTTTGAGGTTCTGGTGCTGGACGATAACTCGGCGGATAACACGGCGGGCATTGTCAATGAGATGGCATCCCGGGATAGTCGCATCCGACTTTTCAGGGGTGAGCCCCTGCCCGAGGACTGGGCGGGTAAACCCTTCGCCTGCTACCAGCTGGCTCAGAGGGCAAGTGGCTCCTGGCTGCTGTTCGTGGACGCTGATACGGTTCATGAGCCCCATATGCTGCGCAGCGTGCTTTCCCTGGCTCTGGAGTCCAGGACATCCATGCTTTCGGGTTTCCCCCGCCAGCTGGCCGGCTCCTTACCCCAGAAAATTGTCATCCCGGTAATATACTTCATCATTCTGGGCTGGCTGCCTTTATGGTGGCTCCACCGTTCCCGGACCCCCAGACCGTCCATGGCTATCGGCCAGTTCCTTCTCTTCCCCAGGGACGAGTACTGGCGTATCGGTGGGCATAAAGTGGTGCAGTCCCGAATCGTGGAAGATGTCTGGCTGGGCATCGAGGTAAACCGTCACGGCGGTCGTCACCTGGCCGTCGACCTATCTCCCGTGGTCTCCTGCAATATGTACCGGGACATCGGGACGATGTGGCACGGTCTGGGCAGGTCGATTTATTCGATTGCGGCCATGGCTCCTTTAGGACTGGCCGGGCTGCTGGTGGCGGCGAGCTTTTTCTATATCGGGCCGTTCTACTGGCTCTGGAGGGGATTTTTTTCGACTTACGAGCCTATCCTCTGGCGCGGGATAGTGGTTTCTCAGGTGGTGATAATATTATTCATGCGGTGGCTGATAGATAGCCGTTTCCGGGAGCCGGCCATCTCTATCTGGTTTCACCCGCTCGGTTTCCTGTTCTATTTTGTGAACGTTCTCTATTCCGGCGGGCGGTGGCTGGTCGGCGCCGGTGTCACCTGGAAAGAACGCTTCTACGGCCGTGAATCGACGGTTGAGTAGAGAATTATTAAACCCCTCTCCCCTTATCCCCCCGCCTGCTTGCCCGCCGAAGCTTTAGCGTAGGCGTGTCATTGCGAGCGTAGCGTGGCAATCTCTATTTCCGGTTTTGTCATTCTGAGCGTTAGCGAAGAATCTCGGTGAGGGGTTATCCTCTCACTTTCTCCAAAAGGGGAGTGCGTAGCGAGAGGGGGCGCATAGCCCCCTCTCATATTATTCCCCCTCTCCTTCATCCTGCCTCGTAAGGAGAGGGGGGCAGGGGGTGAGGTTAGAAAATAATACCCTAACCTCAAACCACTTAACATAACTCTAAAAACAAATCCCAAAGCTGCCCACGCTCGATTCGTTTCCTGTTTATTTTTTAGGTGTGTGTCGTTGGTTAAACGAATGCTCCCGGCACTGCTGGATGAACGCTTCGAACCGAATCCCCTCGCCCG
>JBGPRB010000160.1:0-7050 GCA_041489355.1 Dehalococcoidia bacterium | reverse complement strand
TCTCCTCTCAATAATTTAACTACATATACCATTGAATTCTCATAAATATTTTCTTATACTTGTTTCAATATTATAAAAATTGTATGAGGCGTCTTCATCCCTCACTCCCTCTCTTCCCCCTTTGCCGTTTTCGGCTCATAGCTGTTCCCCGCTTCCACCAACAGCGCCAGGCTCATTAAAAAGTCGTCGTGCCCCTGCGCCGGCTCCACGTAAAAGTTCATCGTCTGGCTCGCCCGGTACTGGCTCCTCGCCCTCTCCATTTCCCCCCGGAACTCTTGGTACTCCTCCGACCCGTCGCCTTTATACACCTTCAATCTACCGGAGTTTATCGCCGCCAGCAGGCTGAACCCCAGCTCGCTCTTACTTTTTTGTGTAAACGTGAACGGCGTTACCCTTGAGCCCAGCGCCTTCCTCAAAAACGATGCCACCGGCTCCCCCACCCCCGTCGCGTCCACCACCACCCTCCGGCACCGCCAGACGTTTTTGAGAATATCCACAAGTTGCGCGTAAAGCTCGGTATGCTTTTTCCCCGTCCACCGGTAATGCTCGACGACCTTTATGTTTGGCTCCTTATTTACTTCATTGCAATTAGTAAAATCCAGTTCCCCTATGGTCATCACGGTGGAGTCCCTCTTAGGATTTAGTGTCATTAGATATTCTCCCTCTTCAGCTTCCCCCGCCAGATCTATCCCCGCCACATAGACCTTCCCTGCCTCGCCTCTTCTCTTCCTTTCATGTTCCCCCTGCAACTGCGCCCGCTGCTGCGCGCTTAAAAAGCCGCCCCCGCCGTGTATCGGCAGCAGGCGGTACTGCGTCAGGAAAAGCGGATGGTTCTCGCCGAGTCGCTCCCTCTCCGCCTGCACGTATGCTTTGTAGTCCGGGTTGTATTGCGCCACCTCCTCCCAGTCGTAGCGGAAATGGCGTCTGATGCCGTCCCGGCGCTCCAGTTCGAGGTTCGTCTGCTTCACCTCCTCCAGCAGCGTGGCGTCGTCCCAGGTCGTCCCGTAGTGGACGGTCGTCACGTTGGTCGTCGCCCCCATCGGTTTGAACTCCTTACTGTATTTCTCCTTGCTCACGTCCTGGCTCTCGTCGATTTCGAGGAGGATGTGGGCGGTGTTGCCGACCACGTTGGCAGATTCGTCCGCTGACAGGAAGATGGCGCGAGCGTTTCCCAGCCTGACGATGTAGCCCAGTTCCGCCGTCCAGATGCCGTCGAAGCCGGCGTCGTTCAGCCTGTCCTTCAACCTCATCATGGAGATGACCGTCTGCGGCTTGAATGTCGGCGAGCATTTTATTAAGTTTTTTGGCTCAGGCATGTGCAAAGTCAATAGCAGCAGTTCGAGTTGGGCTGAAAGCTCGTTCTTCCCTCCCTGCCGGGCCATCTCCACGGAAAAGGTCAACCCCTTCCCTCCGAACACGCTATCGAGTATCGCCACGGCCACTTCCCTCTGGTACGGCCTCAACTGATTTATGACTGTTTTTTCTTCCATTATTCCTTTTATCAATTTGATACTCGTTTTTTCAATTTTTTTATTAGCTTTTACGAGTGATTTGTTCGTAATTATTCGTTTTTCGTTTTATGTTAATTTATCCTGAAATTTTCTTTGTTATCACGGCGCTACCAATGTTTACCCCTAGCGGCACCAGAATATCCTTTATGACAATACCGATTGCCTCCTTAAGTCCCTTCCGCTGGGCAACCGTTATCTGGTAGCGAGTGCGGATTAACTTATCCAGTGCGCTTGCCGCTTTCACCAGCAATAGTAAATTCCTATCGTCTCCACCAGAAATCGCTTTCTTTATCTCCAGCCTTAATAAGGCAATCTCTTCATCGATACCCTCGATACCAGCGGCGTTATGAAAATCAAACCTCTCGGCTTCATCGAATACCTTAGAATAAAAACCATGCTTTATCGAGTTGCGATTACCCTTCTGCCCGCCCCTTTTCCGCTTTGTTTTTTCTTCCATCCGGCTTCACCTCCCTGGTTCAGTACTCTGATAGCAGCCAAGACAATAGTGTGAGCTGCCAGGTCCCATCTCTGCTTCTCTAAAGCTGTCCTTAAAAGGCTCATGCTTCCCCCTATCTTAAAAGTCTAAACAAAATAATAGCACATATGTTCTCTTTTAACCACAGGGGTTTGTCGCTATTTTCTCAGTTTGATATTAAGCACAGTACGTTATAGAATGGGCTACAGAGATAGCTATGCCCATTACCAAACAACTCTATCAGCTCCAGGAACTCGATATCGAGACCGAGCAGACCGAGCAGACCTTGAACCTCAAAACCGGCCAGCTGGGGAAAAGGGAGGAACTGGATAATGCTCAAGGCCGCCTGTCCTCTGAACGCCAGCATCTGGAGGAGCTAAAACACCGGCACCATGACGCCGAGTGGGAGGTGGACGACCTTCTGAACAAAATCACCGCCGCCGAAAAGCAATTGTACGGCGGTAGAATTACCAACTCCAAAGAGCTATCCAGCCTCCAGCATGAGTTCAATACGATGAAATCCATGAGTGACCAGCTGGAGAATAAAGCCCTGGAAATCATCGAACAGGCTGAAACGGCGGAAAAGACTGTAGCTTCCGCCAGCAGCGAATACCAGAAGCTCGAAGGTGAGTGGCACGAGCAGCAGCGGCAGCTTACTGAAGATATCGAACTCCTGAAGAAAACCCTGGCCGACCTCAAGCAAAGACGCCAGCAGTTGGTCGAACAAATTGAATCGCCAGCCGTTGAGCTGTATGAAAAAATCAGACAACAAAAAAAACAGGCTGTTGCCAAGGTAGAACAAGGCATATGCCGTGCCTGCCGTATATCTCTATCGGTCAATGTGCTCCAGAAAGCCCGAAGCGGCCAGCCGGTGCAGTGTGGCACCTGCGGCCGTATCCTGTTTATCTCCTGAAAGAAGATTTGAACATAAAAAAAGTCATAATATATACCGATGGTGCTGCCCGGGGCAATCCCGGACCAGCAGCTATAGGCGCCATTATCAAAGACGAGACCGATACCATAATCGCACGCATTTCTCAACGCATCGGCATAACCACCAACAATCAGGCAGAATACCGTGCCATCATTGCCGCGCTGGAAAAAGCTATCAAACTCGGTGCCTGCCATGTAATATTAAAGTCGGACTCTGAGTTGGTGGTCAAACAAATCAACGGCAAATATAAGATAAAAAATACGTTTCTTCGCCCGCTTTATCAGAAGGTCGTCCAGCTTGTCGGCTCGCTGGAAAGCTTCTCTATTGTCTACCTTCCCCGCGAGCAAAATTCCGAGGCTGACGCACTGGCGAACAAAGCTCTGGACAGCTGACAACCTACCCTACCTTGGTTGTTGTATCCTGCACCTTGCTTATTCCATTTCGTATTTCACCCCTTTACCCCCCATTGACTATCCCCCATCTCTCCACTACACTGTAAACGGGTCAAGTAAACCGGGTGACCGCTCCTTCTTCGGAAGGAGAGGAAAGTCCGAGCTCCGCCGGGCAGGATGCTGGGTAACACCCAGGAGGGGCAACCCTACGGAAAGTGCCACAGAAACATACCGTCCTTCCGCTGAAGGATAAGGGTGAAATGGCGAGGTAAGAGCTCACCAGCGACCGGGTGACCGGTCGGCTGTGCAAACCCCATCCGGAGCAAGACCGAATAGAGGGACAAAGGGACGCCTGGCCCGTTCCCCGGGTTGGTCGCATGATCCTTCTGGTAACGGAAGGACTAGATAGATGGTCACCATCCCGATTTTATCGGGGTACAGAACTCGGCTTACAGGTTCACTTGGCCCAACTTTCAATTACAGGACTTTAGTTTATCGTTAATCCCGTTAAAACACGCAGAGGGAGAAACAAATTCATGTCAAAATTATCAAAGATTTTTGTATCCATGCTGCTCGTGGTGGTTATTGCCCTTGCCTTCGGCGGCGGCTTCACGTTCGGTAAAACTAGAGGTTCCAGGGGGGCGGAAGGCCTGGATGTTGTCGGACAGGCATGGAACTTCATCCTTACGGACTACGTTGACAGGACTAAATTAAACTCAGAAAACATGAGCCGAGCTGCTATCGAAGGTATTATTGGGACATTGAACGACCCTTATACCTCCTACTTGAATGCCAGTGAGTACGAGAGTTTCGGCAGCAGTCTTTCAGGAGGGTTCGTCGGCATTGGCGTTATTGTAAGCCTCCGGGATAAACAACTGTTGATTGTCGCTCCCATTCCCGGTTCTCCTGCGGAAAAGGCTGGCCTGAAGTCAGGCGATAGCATTATAAGAATCAATGATGAATCTGTTACTGACATGAGCCTTGATGTAGCTGCAAGTAAAATTAAGGGACCGGCAGGCACGACAGTCAAGCTACTCATCCTTCATGAAGGGGAGACCGAGCCAGTCGAGATGGAGATAACCAGGACCAGGGTGGAAATACCAAGTATTCATTTTGAAATGCGGGGAAATATCGCTTATATTCATATCGCTCAATTCACCGAGCGTACAGAAACCGAGCTGGCTCCGATTATTCAGAAGCTTGAGGAGGAAAACGCTAAAGGTATCGTTCTCGACCTGCGTGGTAATCCCGGCGGTTTTCTTGATATCGTCGTTAAGGTTGCCAGTAACTTTATGACCGAAGGTGTTATTGTTGAAGTGAAGAGTAACCTCGATAAAATAGATATATATAGCGTGTCTCCCGGAGTTGCCAGCACCAACCTACCTATGGTGGCGCTGGTAGATAATTTCAGCGCCAGCAGCAGTGAGGTACTGGCTGGTGCTCTACAAGATCATCATCGGGCACTTATTTCCGGAAATACTACTTACGGCAAGGGAAGTGTGAATTACCTGCATCAACTTATTGATGGCTCCGGATTGTATATCACTACCGGCCGCTGGCTCACACCGAACGGCCGTCTCATCGAAGGTTATGGAATCGAACCGGATGTAAAGCTGGAACTTACCGGGGAAGACGCTATTAAGTGGGCCGTAGACTACTTGACGAGCGGCGAATTACGGCAAGGGGGCAAGTGATATGACCGATAACCTTACCTACAAAGTAAATCAGTCCAAACTCTCCATAACCCAGGGTGATATTACCCGGCAGACTACCGATGCTATCGTTAATGCCGCCAACTCCGGTCTCATGGGAGGAGGCGGGGTAGACGGCGCTATACACCGTGCCGGTGGCCCGGCCATACTGGAAGAATGCAAGAAAATCGTCTCCCGGCAGGGTCGCCTGCCTACCGGCCAAGCGGTTATCACCACTGCCGGCAATATGAAAGCCAGGTATGTCATTCACACCGTCGGGCCGATATGGCAGGGCGGCGACCAAGGAGAATCCGGATTGCTGGCGAGTGCCTACCGGGAAAGCCTGAAACTGGCTGCCGAAAATAACCTTACCAGCATTTCTTTTCCCTCAATCAGTACCGGCGCCTATGGCTACCCTGTAGAAAAAGCTACCAGAACAGCCATCAAGGAGGTTATTTCCTTCCTCAAACAGACCACTTCTATTAAAGAGGTCATTTTTGTCCTCTTTGATGCCCGCACTCTTGAAGCCTATGCGGATGCCCTCTGGGATATCAAGGGAGAAAAAGGTTAGGTGAACTATTATTATGGCAGCCGAGGAGAAATAATGAAATGCTAGTCGTGATGAAAAATGATGCCACCGAAGAGCAGGTACGCGCTGTTATCCAGGAAATCCAGAAAATGGGCTATCGCGGTGTTCCCATGCCGGGAGCTCTGAGAACAGCCGTCTGCATTATCGGCAACAAGGGACCGGTCGACGCAACGCAACTCCTGGCTATGGAAGGCGTTAAAGAAGCTATTCCGGTTACCAAACCCTACAAGCTGGTCAGCCGGGAAACGCACCCTGAGTCGACAGTTCTATCCATCGGTAATGTAAAAATTGGCGCTGGCGAGCCGGTAATAATGGCGGGACCCTGTGCCGTGGAGAGCGAGGAGCAGGCACTAACTATCGCCATCTTCGTAAAGAAGCACGGTGCCCAGGTCTTTCGAGGTGGTGCTTTCAAGCCGCGAACCTCTCCCTATAGCTTTCAGGGACTGGGAGAAAAAGGGCTGAAAATACTGGAGAAAGTCCGCCGTGAGACGGGTCTATTGATTGTTACCGAGGCTACCGATAATGAAAATCTAACCGCCGTTGAAAAATATGCCGATATTATCCAGATAGGGGCCAGGAACATGCAGAACTACTCGCTGCTGCGTCTTGCCGGCCAGGTATCAAAGCCGATTCTCTTAAAACGTGGATTTGCCGCTACCATCGACGAGTGGCTGATGGCCGCCGAATACATCATGTCGGAAGGAAATACCAGGGTTATCTTATGCGAAAGGGGAATCCGCACGTTCTCCGATAACACGCGGAACACCCTGGACCTGAGCGCTATACCGTCCATCAAGGAAGCCAGCCACCTTCCCATCATCGTCGACCCCAGCCATGCTGCGGGGCGGCGGGACTACGTTATCCCGCTTTCCAGGGGAGCCATCGCCGTGGGTGCGGACGGCCTTATTGTTGAAGTGCACAATAACCCCGCCCACGCCCTGTCCGACGGAATGCAGTCCCTTTATCTGCAGCAGTTTGAACAGTTGATGAAAGAGATAGGGCGTCTCAAACAGTACCTATAAACGCCACCGCCCGAACACCAATATTTTTTTAGGGAAACGAATCGTGCGTGGGTAGCTTTGATTTGTTTTTAGAGTTATGTTAAGTGGTCTGAGTATAAGGGGAGGATTTGTAACCTCACCCCCTAGCCCCCTCTCCTTCGGAGGCAGGGTGAAGGAGAGGGGGAGAAATATGAGAGGGGGCTGCGCCCCCTCTCGCTGCGCACTCCCGCTTTAGGAGGCGGTAGTATCTGATAGGAAAAGGCGAAGAGTTAAATACAGACATAAACAGAGATTGCCACTCCTGCGTGCCATAACGCCTGCCTGCGCGTAGCCGCTTCGGCGAAGGCAGGCACTTCAGCGTGCAGGTTCGTCGTCCCGATTACATCGGGACTCGCTTCACTCGCAATGACACTCCGGGCTGGTGACCCTCTCGGTGGGACTACTCGCCATTGTGAAG
>JBGPRB010000159.1:0-7249 GCA_041489355.1 Dehalococcoidia bacterium | reverse complement strand
CTTCAAGATATTTACCATCTTCCAGATTAGTAATGATAATCATATCAGGGCTGGAGCGGAAAGCTACGGAGAATTTCTCTTCTGACTCCCGTAACGCCTTCTCCATTTGCTTGCGTTCGGTGATATCCCGGCACACACAAAAAATAAGTTTATGCCCGGCGAACATGGCTCCATTGGTGCTTATTTCAACATTAAAAATCGTTCCATCTTTACGGCGGTGCTGCGTCTCAAAGTGGTCGCCCTTCTCATCAACGGTATTGATCATTTCGATTGTTTGTTCTCGTGGATACAGGAACTCCCAATCAAAAACATGAAGCTGACTGACTTCCTCGAGCGAATATCCCAGCATATCGGCAAATCGCTGGTTAGCCTCATACACCTTGCCATTCTGGTCGAGGATAACAATCCCATCACGTGATTGTTCGATCAGGATACGCCGCCGGACCGCTTCGTTAGCCAGAGCCACCTCCACTCGCTTGCGTTCGGTAATATCACGGACAAATACGAACATTTGCCCTTCCCCTGCATTAGGACAATTTACACTAATTTCAATATCAATTATCTTGCCGTCTTTGCGTTTATGTTGCGTCTCGAAACGGTCGGAACCTTCCTCCGCTATTTTCTTAATGCGTTGAGCAGTCTGCTCATGGTTTTCCACGGCTTCAATATCCTGAATTGACATCTTAAGTAGCTCTTCACGCGTATAACCTATCATTTTACAATATGAGTCGTTGACTTCGAGAAATTTACCATCTAAATTGCAGGTCCAGAAACCGTCAAGGGCTGTTTTTATGATTGCCTGCTGTTTTTCCTCAGCCTGCTTGCGCTCGGTAATATCGATAGAGTTTATCAGTAAATATTGCATCTCTCCGTTATGTGCTACCGGAGCCCAGTTCATGTCAATCCAGTAAATTTCCCCGTTCTTTTTCTGAGCAACTACCTCGGCTTTGCCGCTGCCCTGTTTCATAGCTTCTTTGAAGCCATCGGTAAACGTCTCTATATATTCCTCCGGCCACCACGGGTACGGGGCTTTCATACCGACAACTTCAGCCAGAGACCAGCCGTTTAACTTTTCCCACGAAGGGTTGACATATCTGATTGAAGTGTCCGGATTAATAACAACCGCGGCATGCGGCGCGTTTTCCAGCAGGCTGGCATTGAATCTCTGGCTCTCCCGCAGCGCATCTTCAGCCATTTTTCGCTCGGTGACATCGCGGATTATGTAATAGGCATCAGTCTTCTCTTCCAGTTTATTGTGAATTACCGTCTTGGTCAGCTCAATCCAGATTGTGTTACCGTCTTTATGTATCCCGCGCAGGACAAGCGGCTCATGTTCGTACGTTTTGTCAGGGTTCAGGAAATCCGTAAGGAGCTCCTTATCGTCCGGATGGATGCATCTCGTGGCGAGTTCAGGGTCGGCATAAAATTCCTCCGGTGTGTACCCAATAATACGGGCAGAAGATGGACTCACGTAGACCAAGCCGCCGGCTGGCTTGACCTGGAAATGTAATATCATGTAGCTGGTGTTTTTGGCTATGATATGGAAAATATCGTTATTCTCAAATGAAGGGTAATTTGAGTCGCTCTCTTCGGCATAATCAGGTTCCCGGGTAACGGTATGGATATTATTTTTCATTTCAACACCACCTTCCCGTGCGTATAGGTAAAGGCAACAGGCTCGCGTCCGTTTTCAGAATATTCGCCATGTGTTAAAAAAATAGCACCGGGCTGGTAAATATTTTGTTAATTTCTTAATGTGTTATGTAAACGATTTGTAAATAACTATCCAAAAATACTAGAACTAAGGTCATGGTTTCCATTGTTTTGACAATAGAAACTCGCCAGTCCATAATTAAATAATTCCCGCAAAATTCCCCCAGAGGTGTCTCTTCAGATGCGCGAATCTTCCATAAGAGATAATCGGTGGTATCCTGAACAGCCGATGGTGGGCGTCCATGCGCTTGTATTCGATAAAGGACGCATACTTCTGGCCAAGCGCTCGAAAGAGCCCAGCAAAGGGAAATGGAGTATACCCGGGGGGCGGCTTGAACTGGGGGAATCGATTTACGAAGCAGCTAAACGCGAAGTAATGGAGGAATGCTGTGTAAAAATAGAGATAGAGCGTATCCTTGATGTCACCGATTTTATCATGCGGGACGATGATGGATGCGTTAAATATCACTTTGTATTGATTTATTTATTGGCTAAGTACGCGGGCGGGGAGTTGAAGGCACAGTCGGATGCCGAAGAATGCCGATGGTTTACAAACGAGGAGTTGGCGGAACTGGATATACATCCTCAGTTACGCACGGTGCTGAAGCGTGCTGAGATATTATAAAAGGTATTTTACAGTTAAAGCGACTATGGAACACGGAGGTCAGACCTGGCAGAAACAATAATATTACCTCAACTGGCCTGGCATGGCGTTAAAGGCCTTGAGCTTTCTCTTCCTGAGAGTTGGCAGGTGGAGGTCTGTAACATGGCGGGATACAATCGACAGCATCTAAAGCCCGCCGGGATTAAGGAAGCCATCGCCAGTCCCATCGGCATGGCGCCGCTGAGCGAGTATGCCAGAGGTAAGAAAGAGGTGGTTATCCTCTTCGATGATATGGCGAGGGTCACCAGGGTGGCGGAGATTGTGCCCCACGTGCTGGCCGAGCTTGCCGCCGCCGGTATCAGCGATAGCCAGATACGTTTTATCGCCGCCTGCGGCTGTCACGGGGCGCTGAATAGGCTAGACTTCGTTAAGAAGCTGGGGGAAAGTGTCCTGACACGGTTCCCAGTCTATAATCATTCACCGTTCGCTAACTGCGTTTATGCCGGGACGACAACCGGCGGTACGAAGGTAAGCATCAACGCCGAGGTGATGAAGTGCGACCTAAAGATAGGCATTGGGTCCATCGTACCGCATATCATGGCCGGATTCGGAGGTGGCAACAAGATTGTGCTGCCGGGCGTGGCTGCCTACGAAACGATACTGGCTCTTCACTCCCCGCGGGCAGTCTCCCGAAAAGGAGAATTTAATGACACGGTGACCGGCATGGGTGCCTTTGAGGATAACCCGCGTCGGAGGGACATTGACGAAGCGGCGGACATTGTCGGGCTGGATATGAAGATAGACGCCATTGTCAATATGTGGGGTGAGACGGCGGCCATCTTTGCCGGTGCCCCTCAGCCGGCTTACGCCGCTGCCCTCGAAGAAGCCAGGACTCACTATCTGACCCCTTTAGCCAGGGACAAGGATATCGTCATTGCCAATACCTTCGCCAAGGCTAACGAAGCTATTTCCGGCCTATTAATCGCTTTTCCCGCGGTCAGCAAGCATGGCGGCGACGTCGTTCTCATTGCCAATGCTCCAGAAGGGCAGGTTACCCACTATCTCATGGGGCCCTTCGGGAATGATATCGGCGGGAAATTACGACTCCAGATGAAACCGCCGCCGAACGTGAACCGCCTGATTATCTTCAGCGAATATCCCGAACTTTCCAGCAAAAATTACCTGGAAGATACGGATAAAGTAATCTTGGTGCATGATTGGGCTGATGTTCTAAAGCTGCTTAAGAAGAACCACAAGTCCGGGGCAAAGGTGGCTGTCTACCCGAGTGCCGATATCCAGTACTGTGCCGGGTGAGTGCATTAATGAAAAGAAGCAGGAGATAAAAATGAAAATTAAAGCTGCCGTTTTACGTGAATACGGGGCACCGATGTCTATTGAGGAGTTGGAACTGGCTGAACCCCGTGAGAAAGAGGTGCAGGTAAAGATGCTGGCTTGCGGGTTCTGCCACTCTGACCTGTCTGTCTGGGAGGGACATATACCGCAGGATATTCCCATGGTACCCGGCCACGAAGCCTGTGCGGTGGTAGAGAAAGTAGGTCCGGGTGTGACTAAATTGAAGCCAGGCGACCGTGTTATAGGGTGCTGGATGGTGCCCTGCGGGCACTGTTTCCAATGCCGGCGGGGACATCCTAATCTGTGCGATACAAGCAAAGTTTTTTTCCAGAATGGTAATCTCCTGGATGGCACCTCGCGATTGATAGATAAGAATGGTAAAAGGGTTGGACTGGGCAGCTTTATCGCCGGTTTTGCTACCCACAGTGTCATGCCGGAAATTGGCGCCATACGCGTACCCGACCATATCAAATTACCTCCTGAGCAGCTCTGCCAGCTCGGATGCTCTATAGCCACAGGGTGGGGGAGTATCGTTAATGTGGCTAACGCGCGTGAGGGCAACTCTATAGGGATATGGGGGTGTGGTGGCATCGGGCTGAATGCCATCCGTTTCGCGGCGCTGCGTAACTGCTATCCTATCTTTGCTATTGACCTGGAGGCATCAAAGCGAGACATAGCCCTGGAATTCGGGGCTACCCACTTTATAAATTCCAGTAAGGATGACCCGATTCCTTTAATCAAAAACCTTACCGGCGGAGAGGGGCTGGAGTTTGCTATTGAGGCCACCGGCGACCCCGGGGCCCAGGTACAGGCATGGTGGGCGATTCGCTCCAATGGTATGGTAGTTGCTATTGGTATACCGCCCATTAATTCGGTTACCAGTATCCCTCTTTTCTATGCTCCCCTGCATGCCAAGTCAATCAGAGGTACTTTATATGGCGAGGCTCACCCTACAGAAGACCTCCCCAGTCTCATGGAAGTGATGAACACCGGGCTTTTAAAGACGGATAAACTGATTACAAAGAAGATTAAGCTCGAAGAGCTTGATAAGGTAAAGAAGGCTATGTTAGCCCGGGAGGTAATAGGGCGGTGGGTAATTATGTACGATTAAGCGCGCCTGAACACAAGGAGATAAGAGCCGAAGTATTTCAGTTTCAGGCAGCCCCGGAACACGCCAATCTGATAAGCCAGGTGTTCCAGAAGGTAAAAGAAGAAGAAAACCGGGTAAAGCAGGCCCGGCTTTTTCACGTAGTAGTCCACGATGGATGTATCGACTAACGCCAGCCCGCTGAAAAGCCACAGGGGGTGCCATAGAAAGCCGAGTCCGACGATTAGAATCAGGTAGTATCTCATCAGATGGAAAAAAGCGAAATAGAAGAAGGAAAGATAGCTTCTCAAAGCTGAATATACTATCTGCGGGAAAGAGATTGCCATTCTGAATCTCTTCAGAATCAGGGATTTACGCCACAGGTCGATGCCGAAAAGAACCGGTATCAGGCACAGGGGGTAAGGATTCATCAGCAGTATGGAGAGAGTCAGCGCCAGGAAAGACAAGCCGGAATATGGGGAAATAGCGAACCCCTTCCTTTTATCGCGGTGGGTGCGGTACAGTTCAGCCTCCGAGGTTCCGTATTCGCTGCGGCGCTGCAGCATTCTGCCGAGATGGCTGCGGTGCTTATGGGCCACTCTGCCGAAGGGCACGTAAAGGAGTGAATACCCAAGGTCTCTCAGGCGCCAGCAGAAATCTACGTCCTCCCCTAGGTGCATCCCCTCTTTGAAGCCCCCGGTGGCCGTAAAAGCCTCCCTGGTAACCAACATATTGGCCGTGGGTACGTAAAAGCCAGATTGGGTCTTGCCTTCGAGGATGAGCCGTTTGCCCATGTTCAGTGAAGAAAACACTTTTTCATAGCGTTCCAGGAAACTGTCTTTATAGAAGCCGTCCACGCAGCCGCCCACCGCCCCTGTTTTTACCGCCTGGAAAAACGGTATCGTCTCGTTGAGCCAGTTCTCCCCGGCCATGCAGTCGGCATCCAGGAAGGCAAAGATATTGCTGTGTGCATTTTCGGCCCCGGTATTCCGGCAGGCCGCCGGACCTTTTGCCTCGTTATGCCTCATAATCATGATATTTTCATTCGTAACAATCCGGGAGATGTCCTTTTGAGAGCCGTCATCCACCACGATGATTTCCAGTCGGTCTTTCGGGTAATTAATATTGTCAATTGATTGCAGGCACTCGAGCAAATCTTCGGGCTGGTCACGTACCGGTATGATAACGGAGACGCGAGGGTATTCCGCGATGGCTGCTATCCTTTCCAGTTTCAGGTATCCCTTTGCCACGAGGGACAATAGTACCCTTAAAATATTTCCCGAATTTATGCCGGGATTCTGGCTGATGAATTCCGATAGCTCGCCGCCGTCACGGATATGCTTGAGGAGATTATAGAGAGATTCATTCAGGCGGAGAATTCTCAGGGGGAGGCGGGAGAGGAGAAAAAAGCCGTCAGGGTCTGCTCTCAGGTAGGTGTTATCTGCCAGTGAAAAGCCGAATCCTTCCATAAAAAGTAGTCCGCCCGACCCGGCATTATTTATCGGAATCGCCCTTCCCTGCCGCCGATTTGATGACGCCCTCATCGAGAAAGAGCTGGAATAGCTGGTCGGCCAGTTCCTCGCTGCTGCCCTGGAGCATCCGCCCTTTTCTTTTAGAAATACAGCCCTCCAGCAGTTGCAGGATGCGATAAAAAGCCGGCAGAGAGGTGTCCAGCGGCGGGACTTTAACGGGCCTCGGCCTCGGGTAAACGAGGCCGGTAACCCTGGTGGGGTCGTTCTTCAGTTCGAAGGAAGATATACCCAGGTCGGCAGGAGAGAGCAATGTTACTTCACCATACTTGCTTTCAATGAGCCTGTCCAGCGATGCATAGGGGAGTTTCCCCTCCCCCCTGACGGTTATCACCGCCGGCAGGGTACACTGTATTTTTTCTCGCTCCCCGCGGCCGATGTCCTTGATAAGAATGACATTATTCTGTGCTGCATTTAACTCGATACTGACGACCTCGCAAATACATGGTAAATCGAGCCATCCTGCTATCAATGGGCCGACCTGCCCGTTGCCGGTATCCAGGCTCCTGGCACCCGTAATAACGAGGTCGGCACCTGAAAGTTTTATAGCCCCTGATAATAGCCTGGCCTTCTGGTACGAAGATAGTACGTTGTAGTCTTTTTCCCATATGCGTATGGCTTTGTCAGCGCCGAGGGCCAGCCCGTTTCTCAGGTAGCTCTCTACCCTTTCCGGGCCAATGGAGATAACGGTAATTTCTATGGGGAAGCCTGCCTCCGGCGATTTAAGGTCGAGGGCCATGGCTAAAGCTGCGGCATCATTGGGATTAAGTTTTAGCGGCAGTCCTTCCCTGAAGACTACGCTGTTTCTCAGGCCGAAATCCAGGCTCAGCGCCGGGTCAATCACTTCTTTCAGGCAAACGATAATTTTCATATTCAATGTTCCATGAAATAACGAAATATTTATAATATTCAAGCTTCGGTTCTCCTCTCCCCACCGTGGGAGAGGATTAAGGTGAGGGGGTT
>JBGPRB010000158.1:0-7312 GCA_041489355.1 Dehalococcoidia bacterium | reverse complement strand
TTCATGGAAAGATGCATGGCTATCTTGGCTTCTTCTGGGGTGAAGAGGTATTTCAACAGGCGAATATCCGAACCGGATTGCGTCGCCGAGAAGCCTCCTGGTAAAGTATCTAAAAATTCTTGTAGGTCGCGATAGACTTTGTTCTCAGTATCCATTCCATCCTCTCCTAATAATATATTTGTAGTGCTCGAAGAGATGCCCAATGAAACGCGTATGTTAAAAATGCTTACTAATAGTAATGCCCATTTAAGCAATTGTCAAACGGATTTTAGGAGATCCGCAAGATTCTACGTGTATTATGTCAACGCCAGGAAAGGACAAGAGGAAATGGGTCAACAGCACTTGAAGACCCCCTCTACAGCTGACCTTGACCTTCCCCCAAAACAGCTACACCGCAAATCGGTGTTCTATGAAAATCCTGAGAATCGAACTCCACCTGAAACAATTGTTAATTGGCTCACCAGATCTGTTCCGGTGCGTACCCTTTTCTGACCATTTCCCCTTTTTACAATATTATATTTTGTATCGTTTTCGGGGGGGGGCAGAGTTATCTAATGGTAAACTGAGAGATAAGCTGCTATCTCGGGAGATATTTACTACTCTTGAAGAAGATAAGGTCTTGATTGAGCAGTGGAGAAGGGAATATAATCAGTTACGGTCGTACAATGCCCTGTGATATCAACCACCAGTTCCAGAGGCCATTTTATTATGGCAATGAGATAACAGTGTAATTTCTGTTATTGAATCGTTGGGATGATCAACAATACTTACCCACCATATATTATGCTATAAAAGGAGAAATGAGAAATATGGCAAAAACAAAATATGGGAAATATATTTTAACAAAAACCAGGGTGAAAAACTCAAATCTGGAAACATCAGCAATGACGCCGGTAGCCCTGGAAGGCTTGGAGGATTGGGGAGGTATCAAACATCGTATGAAATGGACTTTCATTTCAAAGCCTATTTTGATGGTAGATGAACCTCATTCACACGATTTCGATGAATTTCTATGTTTCCTTGGATGCAACCCGGCAAATGAACTCGATTTTGAAGCCGAAGTAGAGCTTTCGCTAGGTAAAGAAAGAGAAAAACAAATCATCAATACCCCTACAATCGTATGTATCCCGAAGGGGTTAATTCATTGTCCCATTAACTTTAAAACAATCGGTAAACCTGTCCTGTTTTGTCATATTTACATTGCACCCGTATATGTAAGAAAGCAGGTATCAGGATAGCTCTTGTCATTCAAGGACAGCCTCTGTGGATATCAACACTAATAAAGGAGAATTAAAGTCAATGGCTAAAGCAAAGTATGAAAAATATGTATTAAAAAAACCGAAAGTCACACTGCCGCCAAGAAAGCCCACGTCAGTACCGACTTTTGGTTTAAGTGAAGAGTTGATGTCCGGTATTAAAAAACTCGACTGCAACTTCAATTTTGTGGGAATATTAGCACCTCACGTCCTAGCAGATCCTCCCCATAAACATGATTGCGATGAAATTCTATTTTTCATTTCCACCGATCCAAAAAATACGATGGACCTAGGCGGTGTAGTTGAAATAGCGCTAGGCGAAGAATGGGAAAAACATGTGATTACCACCTCTGCTATTATCTGTCTTCCAAAAGGATTACAGCATTGCCCGGTCTACGTTAGGAAAGTGAATAGGCCTTTTTATTTTGGACATCTCTTGCTTGCAGCCAAATATGATAGCAATGCAACCCTCGAGGGATAAACTGACCCCGATAGTGATACCACTGCTATCGTGAGAATCGAACTCCACCTGAAACACGATATTTGCTTAAGTAGTGATATATATTCGTGATGATCTGCTCCGGTGTGAACCTTTTCTTGGCCATTTTCTTCCCCCTTTTACGAGATTATAACTGGTATCGTTTCAGGGGGTCAGGTCACTCAGTCATACTACTTATCTGTGTGTTTCAATGTAAAACCATTACGAAACAAAAGGGGCTTTTCACTACTTGACAATAATTGGGAAGTTTCATAATATGAAGTAACTCTAACGAAAGGAGGATTTCTCAGTGGAAGACGCGCCAAAGAAACAGATTCCTGCTGTGGAGGGGTTTTTCACAATGCCGCCGGAAGAACCTCATCTCATAGGAACTAAATGTAATTCCTGTGGTGATTATTTTTTCCCAAGAGTAGAGTCGTGCCGAAACCCTTATTGTAGTAAGACGGAGCCAGTGGAAGATGTGCTGCTTAGTAGGAAAGGAAAGCTGTACAGTTTCACGGTTAACTTTTATCCACCGCCAATATTTCACATACCAGACCCGTTTGTTCCTTATGCTAACGGGCTTATAGAGCTACCAGAGGGAATACGGGTCACTACAATGATAGGACCGGGCTATAATCAAGAGAATTTAAAGGTCGGCATGGAGATGGAGATGATAATCGACAAGCTTTACGAAGATAAAGAGGGGAATGAAGTTGTGTCATGGAGGTTCCTGCCAGTCTCGAGTTGAAAGCCCGGATTTATTAGTGTGGAGTGGTTTTTTTAATAGTAAAGGAGGTAAAAAGGCAGGGAAAATGCGAAAAATGAAAGAACTTGCAATATTAGGTGTTGGCAGGCATCAATGGGGTAAATTTCCAGATAAGTCATTCGCTGATTTAGCTGAGGAAGCATGTCTAAATGCACTTAAAGACGCCAATGTGGAGAGGAATGATATAGAGTTTGTAAGCGGCGGTATGGACCCGTATGGTGGTACTGGGGGTATGGCCCTCGGGCTGCTGGCGGGGAACACAGTCTCTCATCGCCTAGGGCTTACAGTGCCTGCGACTAGTTGCTACAACGCTTGTGCTACAGGTGGCTGGGCACTAAAGACGGCTCAAGCGTATATAACCACTGGTTTCTGTGATATGGCTCTTGTCTTTGGCGCGAGTGCACCACCCAAAGGCTTTTTCGCCCCTACTGGAAAGGACGATGAATTTGACCCAGCAGACTCTGACTTCCAGCGGTTCCGACTTTTCGGAAGCACAAATGTTAGTGGTTTTGCCCAAGGGGCACTGAGGCGAATGCAACTATATGGGCTGACAGAGGACGATCTTGCCGAGATAAAGGTGAGGGCCAGTAAGTATGCCCAATTCAATCCTTATGCGCGGTATAAAAAGGTCTACACCAAGGCAGAAGTTCTAAATTCTCCAATGGTTTCTTACCCATTGCACCTTTTTGAGGTATGCGCTACTAGCGATGGCGCTGCCGCAGCGGTTGTTTGTAGTTTGGAAAAGGCTAAACAATATACCACCAAGCCAGTGATCATATCTGCTATCGGTATTGGGTACACTGGTTATAACGATCCTGGGTATGCCCGTGGGGCATTCGCTACCAACGCTAAACCTCCTGCGCAGGGAACGGGACTTGAGAACACTGTGGAATATCGTGCAGGTAAGGCAGCTTACGAGGAGGCGGGGATAGGGCCCGAGGATCTAAGTTTTGCCGAGGTTTATGACCTCAGTTCTTCTATGAAACTCGACTGGTTTGAACAACTACAACTTTGTAAGGAGGGTGAGGCAGAGGCTCTCTTCAGGTCAGGGGCTACAGAGATAGGAGGCAGGATTCCAGTTAGCCCTAGCGGCGGCGTTGCAGCCACTGGAGAGACTATTCCGGCTCAGGCGCTCTACTTTGTAGCTGAAGTCGCTGACCAGTTGAGGAGTAGAGCAGGGGAAAGGCAGGTGGAGGGTGCCAAGGTCGGTTTATGCGTAAACTCAGGCGCCGGGGGAAATGCTCAGGCTATTATAATTAAGAGGTAGAAACATAAGTACCAGTATTCTATATTGAGTCAGGGCGTGCCTGGGTTGGCGAAGGAATACTTTTATGCCATCCGGGAATGTGTGCTATTGTCCGGTGGGCGGTTTTATTGTTCTCCAAAAGTTATTTTACTATCCAAATGATCTTTGCACTCCTCAGACAAGTCTACGGCGGTCATTTTTCTGCTTTCGATGAATTCTGGGATTTCCTTAAAGTGAAGGGTATTCCTGCCGAATTTTTTTCATACTTCTAGCCTGGCAATAGACAAAAAGTGAAGCCTGAGGGATTCGAACTCCACCTGAAACACGATATATCGGAATGAATTTTCTTATTGACAAAACCTCTATCCATTGCCATCAACTAATATCAGCACTTCAGCCTCGCGGATCTTATTCAAGATGTGGACACAATAGCAACAATTACGTTCCCTTTAAAATATAGGCGATTATGCCCACGTAGTCATTGGGATCACTATACCCACATGCGTAGGCTTGCCGTTCAGGGTATCAACGTAATACTTTCTGTCTGACTTGATCCGATGTCTAGTTCAAGCGTTACCCTTTATTGGAAGGATAATTGTTGAAGGGTGTGTCGGGTCCTGGTATATTTTCTGCTCGGTTGTACAGAGTTAAGCAGCCATTGCCAGCGGTTCATCGCTGCCCGCGTTACGTGTTCATCCGGGAGGGTGACCGCTGGCAGCTTGACACTTGTTGGCAACAGTGAAAAACCCTGCTCTCCCTTGTTAGCCCTCTTAAGTTCAGCTGAGTCAAGAGATGGAAAGAAATGGGTGGGAGGATGACCACCCATTTTGGGAATTACCATTGTTTCTTTTCTGAGCTGTAATACATGCCGGATGGACTGGCGGTAAAAGCCAGAGTGGGTTTTTTAATCTCGATGAATTTCCAGGGACAATGCATCACGTGGGCAGGAATACAGACCAGAGTACTTTTCTTAATCATGTGAGTTTCGCCTGCCAAATCGACGCTGAAAGTGCCGCCGACATCGTAGGGGTGCTCCGGATCACATCCCGTCATGGCAATGAGTTCTTCCCATTCATGATCGTGGACTCCCATAGGGGCTTGCCCGTAGCCTTCGTATAACCAGACAAAATCGACGTAGAATGAGCCTTTAGCTATATCATCTTCAATGTGGAGAAGACGCGCCCCTTTCATAGTCTGATTTGGAGGAGGTGTTACGGCTTTCTCCTTGGTCTCGGAGATGATAGTGTACCGGGGTAAGGATGGATCTCTCTCCACCTTAGCGGCTGACGGGTCAGGGCGAATAGAAATAGTAGTGTGAAAAATAGGATGTTCCATATGATTAATTTGAATCGGTCCGCAAGAAACGCCCGCGGGGACGAAGATCAGGCTGCTCTTATTAAGGAGATTCTTTTTCCCATCAATGGAGATAGTAATTTCTCCGGCGAGGCTGAACGGGTTTCCCGGATCGGCACCTACCAGACCGATGACCTGGTTGCCGTCACTAATCTGGGTGCCTTCAACAATCTGGTTGGGGTTGCTACGCCAGAACCAGGTGCAATCTACGGAAAAGAAGTCCTTAAGGCGGTTTTGATCAACCTTCATCACATGGGTTGACTCGAAGCCGGTATCCGTGATAATGCGGTCGGCATATTTCAAGTTTGGCAATTTATTCCTCCTGAATTTAATTTATTTATATAAGAAGATTATAGCAACCATTAGAGAAGGATGCTATTACCAATTTCGCTGCAGATGCCGGACTTGAGGCAGGTCTTGGGATTAATTTTGTAAGCCACGTTAAACTCCTTTTATTGTTTTAAAGAATTACCAATCTCGTTTCTGGTTATCTAGTATACCCCTCGTCAGGCCACCACTCCGCCCAAGGCGTCGCTTCCCTTAGTTCTTCAGGCAACAACTGGTGATATCCCTTTTCGGTATGTTCTAGACCTTGATTAACTTCTATAAATATCCAGGGCCGATGTGTTTTCGGTTTCCACGGGGAATGTATCATACCCGCTGGATTGACCTCCATATAAGACTGGTTTAAAAACATAATCGTTACCCTTTCATGCCGAGAGTCGAACTCCACCTGAAACACGATATATCGTTAAAGAGATATTCACTTACCTTGGGATAAAGTTAGCTGAGTTTACTTCGGTTTGTTGAAAATCAAACCTGAACAGGCTGCCAACTCAGAATCCCACCTTTTTGCACAAAGCGACCGATGCCCGGAAACGGAAAATGACAGGCGAAGATCAATACACCTGATTCAGCCATTTTTGATATGCCTTCAGTCCTTAGCCTGACTGCTTGTTCTGGAGCAAAATCAAGAAATGAATAGTACTCCGGGTAAGTTAATTCAAGCTGACTGTGGATCAGGTCTCCGATGCATAAAAGCCTATTCTTGTCCGAAGATATCTCCAGCATAACATTACCCAACGTGTGCCCAGATGCCGGCAGAAGTTTGATGCCAGATATTACTTCCGAGTTTTCTTCAGCCAAGTCAAATTTGTCTCTAATGGGCATGAGATTCTTTCGAGCGGAAGCAAACATGGGGTATTGCTTGCTAGTATCCGCCATACTAGCCCAAGAATCCCACTCTTTCCTTGATACTATATGTCGCGTATGCGGGAATATGGACTCACCTTGTGAGTCAAATGTACCACCGACATGATCTGTGTGACCATGGGTGTAAATGATGGTATTTACTTGGGCTGGATTTACTCCTTCTTTAAGTAAATTTTGCAGGAGTTTCCCAGCACTGGTCTGAAATCCGCTCCCGCATCCGGTATCTATAAGTATTTTGCGCTGCCCTTTTTCAATGAGTAGACAGCTTACATCCATTACCTCTCCAGGACTATTTGAGGAATCTGGAAGTGGCGGGCCAGGTACACGGATGGTCCCGTCGCTCACCACCGTGCATTTGAACGCACCTATTTCTAAACGAAAGCTCGTGCTAACCATGCTGACCTTCCCCCAATAGTGATACCACTTCATTTAGAGTCGAACTCTACCTGAAACAATGTTGTCTTTTATGTGGCTTCAAAGGTCATACCGATGTAAAAGCGCCTGGATGTTGTCCAATCTTATGTACTGAAGTGCTCTAAATTTCAAGGGATGTTGGTTTCAATTTGTTTTCCATTAGCTCCCGTGGCTTTATATTCCTTGGTGGTTGATATTTCTAGGAATACGATAGGTTTAGTGCATTTCCTCACAACCAGAGGGCAATGCTTTAAGCCTGGCGGAATGGAGACAATCGCAGGACTGTTGATGATATGTTCTTCCAATTCCTCGCCCAGGCAAATGCTGATTTCCGCGCCAAAATCGTTTATATTCGTCGGATCTCCCCCAAGGAAGCAGAGCAATTCGTGATTATCATGCGAATGAGTGTTTTCAGCGGCATAGCCTGGCCTAGAAATGCAGTGGTAACCTAAAGTTGTGCCCGAACCATACTCATCGTGGTGGGCCCATACTGAAGTGCCTGTCATTCCTGGTTCTGCCTCAAAATAAAAAGGCCCTCGCTTTATTTGTCTCCAGTATTTCTTCTTATTTATTGCAGAACCCTC
>JBGPRB010000157.1:0-7491 GCA_041489355.1 Dehalococcoidia bacterium | reverse complement strand
CTTTTTCCTGCCAGGCCGCCTTGAGCTTGAGCAGCTTGGGAACGGCGTCGCCGAGGACTTCGTGGTAGAGTACCGCCCTTTTATTTTCGTCGGCGACGGTCAGCCCCCAGGAAAGCGGCCCGGTGACATGCCCTTTGACCGCCTTCGGTGATAGATTGGACTGTTCCAGGAAAGCGTAAAATCCCGCCGCATATTCCCGGCTGATAGGGAACTTATCGGCGTTGTTTTCGAGATAGGCCGCGTAAAGTGCTTCCAGTGGCTTCGTATAGTCTTTGGAGGTGTCCACGTAAATACGGTCCTTCTCTGGAAGGACGACCGCGCCGGGGAAGCCCTCGCTGTACTGGACGTACATATTCTCCAGAAAAGACCGTTTGGGGAGCTGCGGCCAGGCGGGGATGTCCTTGAGAAAACGGGCTATCAGCGCACACGCCTTGAGGGGGTCGGTGTGCGGCATGCTGCCGATGATGGTGGGCAGACAGTTGAATTCTGTATTTGACATAACATCACGCCTTATTAATATATTTCCCGATGAGCAAATCAAGCTTTTTCTTCTGCTCGGCGGATACCCGTGAAAGGTCGGTCACGAGCGCCGGCCCCAGTGCCGAGGCGCAGGCGCAATCGCGTTTTTTGGGGAGCCTGCCCGCCGCCAGCCTGATGGTTTTCTTGGCAAAATCGATGTTGTTGCGCATCGTCGTAAGAATAGCCTCGACGCTGACCGTCTCGTTGGTCTCGTGCCAGCTATCGTAGTCGGTAATGCAGGCGATGGATGCGTAGCAGATTTCCGCCTCGCGCGCCAGCTTGGCTTCCGGTAGCACCGTCATGCCGAGGACATCGGCCCCCCAGGCTTTGTAGAGTCTGGACTCGGCGCGGGTGGAAAAGGCGGGGCCTTCCATGGCGATGAAGGTGCCTCCCTTGTGGACGGTGGCGCCGGCTTCACGAGCCGACTGGTAGACAATCTGGCTGAGGACGGGGCAGAATGGGTCGGCGAACTGTATGTGGGCGACGATGCCCTCGCCGAAGAAGGTGCTGATGCGCTGCCGGGTGCGGTCGATTACCTGGTCGGGCACGAGCAGGTGGCCCGGCTTTAGCTCTTCTTTAAAGCTGCCGCAGGAGTTGGACGATATGATGAACTCCACGCCAAGCGCTTTCAGGGCGTAGATGTTGGCGCGGGACGGCACCTCGGTAGGGGAGATAGTGTGACCCCTGCCGTGCCGCGGTAAAAAGGCGATGCCCACCTCGCCCAGTTTCCCCACCACGATGGTATCGGACGGCTTGCCGAAGGGCGTTTCCGGGTTGACCTCTTTAACGTCCGTTAGCCCCTCGATGTCATAAAGCCCCGTACCGCCTATCACGCCTATTCTAGCCTGAGTTGCGGGCATGAAAAACCTCCTGTTTGAAGCTAACTCTCTCGTTTTGGCTGTGATTGCTCTCTTGACACAAAGATATACTTTCTAGCTCTTCCGTGACCTGTAGCACGTAATAGTCTAATGTCAACAAGTCTCTGCAAATCTCTTCTTGCCGTTTCATGGGATACTCGGCAATATTGCATATAATCCCGTGGGCGTATACCATCATGGAGAAAAGCATAAGCCAGTGCATCAATTTGTCGCCCATTGATATGATATTTATCAACAAAGGACTTATGCCAATTTTCCATCGCTCTTCTAAAGTCTACTAGGTAATCTGAGACCAAACTAATTTCAATACTCAGAGCATTAGAGAAATATTCCAACCAAGCTGTCATTTCACGTTGTGCCTTATATTGTTCTCCAACCACTTTACTAATAGCGTTAAAATAGTTAGGCAAGTCTAAATCAACATATCTTTCAAACGAAAGAAGCTTATTGAATCCGTAACCGAGACGCTGCAAAACGAGTGTTGTTAAGGCACGTGCTGTTCGCCCATTGCCGTCCCAAAAGGGGTGTATTTCGACCAACCTTAAATGAGCGATGCCTGCAATTAACACAGCATGAATTCCTTTATTTTCCTTCTTTAGCCAATTACTAAATTCACGCATTAATGCTGGTACGTCTCCTTGGTTTGGAGGTGTATAAATACGCTTACCAGTCATATAATGCCTTACCCAAATTTGCCCTTTCCTGTATTCACCGGGAGTCAGCACAGGGTCGGTATCTCCTAAAAACAGCGCGTTTATGTGACGAATTACACCTTCATCAATTGGAACATTAATATTATCAGATATACTATCGATAAATTGGTAAGCACGGTTACCATTTTCAATTTCTGCGACTTGCTTTTTATCTGCTTGGATTTTCTCTCCTTCAAGAATTCCACCTACTTGTTCTTCATTCAAGGTGTTTCCTTCTATTCTTGTTGTATGATGTAAGCTTCGCCTCATTGCCCGACGTCTTAACCAAGATTCGTACCTTGAGTCTAATAGTAACCTTTCAAAAGCCCATTTATCTCTCTCGATATTACCGAGATTGAATTTGATATTTTGTGAATTTGTAAAAACAGTTACAAACATAGGTTCAAAACTAAGTTGTGAAATATGTTGTTGATTTATCATATTACTGCAAGACCTCAATACTAATATGCAATATTTATGCATATTATATATTGTATCTGCATATTTGTCAAGTGAATAACTATTGAATGTGCAATAGACTTGACAAGAATATTTAACCTCTGCCGCAAGCCCCCTTTTACCTCTGTCATTCCCGTGTAAGCGGTAACCCCGACAATCAGGGCGGGTTTCACTGGAATTTGGTAATTTGGATTTGTTTAGTGTTTAGATATTAGAAATTATGATTTGTTATTTCCTTGGTACTTGTATCTTGCTACTTGGCATTTCCTCACCAGGGAGTGCGCCGCGAGAGGGCTTGCCCTGAGCGCAGCGAACGGGGTGAGGTACAAAAATCTTTCTTTTAACGCCATGTACTTAACATAACTCTAAAAACAAATAACAAAGCTACCCACCCACGATTCGTTTCCCTGAAAAATTTTTTTATCAGTTCTTGTATTTATTGGGCTTGAGCTTCAGGGTGGCATTGCGTTTGGCCTCGGAAGTCGGCTTGCCGGTAACGGGGTGTTTAAAGTGAAAGGGGTAGATATAGCCGGAGGGATACTCTGTATCATACTCCGCCCAGACATCCGGATTCAGCTTCATACGCCGGGCAGAGCCATTCTCGGAAGCAGGCAGCCCCTGAGTGGTCCTCCCGGAAGTGTAGGCATAATGCATAAGAAGCCGTAGCTTCAAAATCTTCCAGACGCCGTCTTCCTTGATATAGTCCATTTCATAGATGACCGCCATATAAGCCGGGTCGAGGGGAACGGTATGTCGCGAGAGAATTGTCCCGTACCCGTACCATCTCCCTTTAGCCCTTTTACCGTCCTTATCGACCGTAATCACCGGCGAGACCTGCATCACCATATGGAGGAATTCTGGAGGGACCACCCGCCCGGGTCCAAAGTATCTGCGGATGCCTTCCGGGCCGTTATAGGTGCCTTCGACAAAGGTGCCGGAGACCTCCGGGCTATTGGAAAAGCAGTCGATGATTTCATCGCTCATCCAGTGTTCCAGATAATAGCCGTAGGCGCACTGCAACCTCTTGATGTCTTCAATGTCCTGGAGCGTCTGAATCATTTTATCCCTGTCTTTTATCTGCTTCTTGAGAGTCTTAACCTCGGCCTCCAGAGAGTTGAGTCTGGTTTCCAGCGTCTGGTTGTTCATGATGCATCTCCTTTAAGCTTGGTGTTTAATGACACCCTTTATCCCTTTCCCGTACGGCTCTCTGATAATGCCCTTCTCGGTGATGATGGCCGTGATGTACTGGTGGGGGGTAACATCGAAGGCGGGATTAGCGGCGGCAATGCCTTCCGGGGCGATGGGCACGCCCTGGATATGGGTCACTTCCTCAGCGCTCCGCTCCTCTATGGGAATCTCGTCTCCGGTTTTAAGGGATGGGTCGATGGTGGAGGTAGGGGCGGCGATATAGAACGGGATGTTGTTTTCCCTTGCCAGCACCGCCAGCGTATAAGAGCCGATTTTATTGGCAGCATCCCCGTTGGCGGCGATGCGGTCCGCCCCGGTAATGACGCAGTCGACCTTCCCCATCCTCATAAAGTACCCGGCCATGGAGTCGGTAATCAACGTCACCGGGACACCGGCCTTTTTCAGCTCCCAGGTGGTCAGACGCGCCCCCTGCAAAAGAGGGCGGGTCTCGGTGGCGATGACTTTAATCTTCTTGCCCTGCTGGTGTGCTGATATGATGACCCCGAGGGCGGTACCGTAACCGGAAGTTGCCAGCGGCCCAGTATTGCAGTGGGTCAGGACGGTCCAGCCGTCTTTTATAAGTTCTAAACCGAACAGGCTAAGTTGCCGGGTGGCGTCCGCTTCCTCACGATGTATTTTCACAGCTTCATCAACGAGTACCTTTTTTATGTGCGTTACGCTTTTCCCCACCCCGGCCGCTCTCTTCATGCGTTCCAGGGCGGAGAAGAGATTGCGGGCGGTGGGGCGGGTGGCGCCGATGGTATCGATAACGCCCTGCAGTTTCTCTAGGAACTCATCTCGGCTCGTAGATTTGATTTTTCGGGCGCCCAGGGCGATGGCATAGGCTCCAGCTATCCCGATGGCTGGAGCGCCCCTTATTTTCAATTCCATGATGGCTGAGGCGACACTGCGGTAATCGTCCAGCTCAAGGTAGACTTCCTCCAGGGGAAGCCGGGTCTGGTCGATTATTCTAAGGCGGTCGCCGAGCCATTCTATAGGCTGATAGTCTGTTTTATTATATTTCACCCTGTCGCCGCTTCTCCCACTGCTCACGTGTGAGTTCCATGAGCACGAAGTTGTGACTATTGCGTTTAAGATAGCCGCAGGGCGTGAACCCGCATCTGGTGAAGCACTTTTGCGCCCGCTGGTTCCAGTCCAGCGTCTTCAGGTAAAGGCGGTGGAGGCTGGTTGTCTGGAAAACGTGGTCGACCATAGTGTTGACGGCATCGGCTCCGTAGCCATTGTCCCAGTAATCGCGTTCGCCAATCATGATACCCAGCTGCGCTTCCCCCTTCTTTTCGTCGATATCGTAGCAGGTGCAGTTGCCGATATGTTTGCCGTCGAGGGTTTCTACGGCTAGGGGGTACCTGTTAAAAGTGGAATGATGTAACGCGGTAGCATAGTCCAGCAGGTAAATGGAAAAGGACATGGCGAGCATCGGGGCGGCATCTAGCCTGGCTAGCTCGGGGTCGGATTGCCATTTATAATCGTTACGGACATCAGATAGCTTTTTCTCACGGAGCTTGACTTTGCTCCCGGTCCTTCCCTGAAGGATGTTATTGCGTAGTGGTTTGAATCCGGCAAGGGTACTGCTTTTCCGTAACTTCATAGCGTAAAATGAGCGTGATTGGAGTGTTTAATTTTCTTGCTCTTCCTCCTCATCTCCTTCTTCACCACGTTCCCATATCGGCTCGGTGAAGTAATCGATATATTCCTCCATCGCCTGGGCGGCCACCTGCTTAATTCTCTCGCCAGCCTCTACGGCCATCTTCGCCAGCTCGGCCAGGTCGATTTTTACTCCAATCATACTGGTTAGAACCTTCAGTACGGCCAGCGCCGCCATGGGATTGGGCATACGACTGGCGTAAACGGGCACCTCACCCAGCAGGCAGATGCCGTCAATCTCTCTCTCCTTGGCCACGCCCAGCAGCAGGCCATTGAGCCCGGCAATTTGCAGGGTACCCGAATGCTCCAGATTATATTCACTCAAATCACCGGATATCAGGTGGCTGGTGGCCACGCCCCAGACCTTGGGAGGCTCGGTATGGTGGATACGGGTTATGGCCGCGGCGCAGGTGTACACGCGTTCGACCCCGAACCGCTCCCCGACGTCCAGGATACAGTGGGCCAGTTCATAGCCTTTATTGGCCGGCTGGTCGTCACCGATGAACAGTATCAAATCGTTGCCGCCGCCGGTGTTTTTCCAGTAATAGAAGTCACTCTGGGGAAAGTTGGGTTCTTCGACGACGTTGTCCCTGACAAGCACGCCGATGGGGTCGAAGAAGTAGGAAGCCTCTAGATATCCCAGCTCTTTAAAGTTGAGTTTGGCTTTCAGGTAGTTGGCTATAATTATGGCGACATTGCCGATACCGGGCCAGGCCGCCAGCAGGTTGGGTGTACGCAGCTTGGGTCGGGCAGTGATTTTTATAATACCGTTCATCTCAGTTCACCTCTTTATTCCTCTCTATTGATAGGGGAGGGCGACAACACCAATTATTTTTTAGAGGAAACAAATCGTAGCTGGGTAGTTTTGAATCGTTTTTAGAGTTATGGTAAGTGTGCCGGGAAAATGGGGTAATTTTTCTTTTCCTTTCTTTCTTAATTATTGTAACTCTTTCCGATGGTTTTTTCCCAATCCTAAACACAAGTGGTATTATAACTCTTTGAGCCCCCTCACTCCATTCGCTACGCTCAGGACAGGCTTAATCCTCTCCCGCGGCGGGGAGAGGAGACTTTGTGAGGTAACCTATCCACATTCGCTATGCTCAGTGCAAGCCCCTATATGACTTCACCGGGATAATCATATTAAAGCCCTAATAACGGGTTTTTTCCCCGCCATTGAATAGTTTCCCAGTATTGTTTGAAATAATATTCCCTACGCTTTCGGCATCTTTGATTTATATATCATAATCCCGGCCATATATTTTGTTACAGCTATTGGCGCTGATGAGATTATAACTGCTCTTGTATACGAATATCTCATATTGCCCCCCGTAGGCCTGTCCATTTTCTAAAAGGTTGTTTCCTGTCGCGGTATTATAGTCGCATCCGTACAAAAAACTGATACCATGATGGCCATTTCTTTCGCACCGGTTGGATGATACCACATTATATACGCAGTTGGTATGGAACATAATGCCTTCATTGCCGTTTTCCTCGGCTGTATTGCCAGCCACCAAGTTGTGACCGCTCCCCCTTTCAAAACCAAAACCATAATTGGTTGCCTTTATGGCAATATTCTCCTGAAAGCTGTTGTAATCGCTATCCGTAACGCTGAAACCTATCATCCCTCCCTCGGACGAATTAGCGTAGATGGTATTGTAATTGCTTTTACCGTCCATGTATAAACCGTAACCCGCCTTCTTCTTGGACACATTGCCGTAGATTGTAGTGCAGATAGCCCCGCTTAACCGCCAGCTGGTCGATGTATCGCCTTCATGTGTGTTATTCATTATTATGTTCCTGACCGAATCGGCGATAAGTATATCATTGGTTACGTTTCGTAAAAATGAATTATTCGTAAAGGAGTTGTCTCTGCTCATAAGCCCTTCAATCTTTATACCGGAAGCACTTCTCACAAATCGTAATACCTTTCTCACCAATCGCAGGAATAAGTTGCCTTCGCTGGCAAACCCCTCGATGTTTATGCCATAATTATTTTTCTCGAATGCGTTTCCCGAGATAATACTGTTACGCAATCTATTCGCTAAGATACCGGCGCCGCTGAATTCCCGGAAGACACACCCTGTTATCCT
>JBGPRB010000156.1:0-7547 GCA_041489355.1 Dehalococcoidia bacterium | reverse complement strand
CTGCTTTAAGTCGCCGATGACCGCCAGCGTCCCGGCGGGTTTCCGCGGCACCCCGTTTTCACCACGCGGCACGCCCGGGTTATGCTGGGTGCCCTGCCAGGCGACATAGCCAATGCCCCCACCCAGGAATATCTTCGTCCCGATACCGATGGTCTTATACAGCGGGTCGTTAAGCAACGGCGAGAGCTGCCCGGCGCTGCAATAGTTGGCGTTCCCCAGATTGGGCTTCAAGACGCCCATATAGGTGTAAATCGTCTTATTCGATAGATTTACCGCCACGTTGTAGTTCTGGTAGGCGTTCCTGGGATTAAAAAGGACAGCCTCGTTGACGTCTCTGAGATTTATCAGGGTCTCCAGCTTCTTTTTCGGATAGCAGTCCGTGCCGTAGGCGGCAGCGACCAGCCGGACATCCCTGCCGGCGACAAGCTCTTCGATGACATGGCCTCCACCGTACTTGAAATCGCCGGGGTGTACGCGGTTCCTCGGGTCATCATCAGGCAGCGCCGTGCATCCGATGAAGATATCCACAGCGGCAAAGCCGGTATAGGCCGGTATATCGTTGAGATAAACCCTGCCGCCGCCGAGCTTGATGCGCGGTTTGGTATGCCCGACGTTAAGATAGGCGCCGGAGGAACACATCGGGCCGAAAGTCCCCGTGGTCACCACATCCACTTCCCTGGCCGCTCTCTGGATACCTTTCTCTTTAACTATATCTATTATTTCTTCGGCAGTCACCACCACTGCCTGGCCTTTACGTATACGTTCGTTAATTTCAGCGATTGTTTTCATTATTTAATTTCACCTTTCTGGATTTATTTTTCCCCGTCCTGAAAGCCCTTACGGGCAACGCATGGTCCATAAGAGGTTTATCACCTCCCATCCAATACCCGTAATGCGCGCCCCAGGGGATAAAGTCCAGAAAGCGCTCCCGTTTTCGTCCTTAAATAAAATACCGCCTGAGACTCTATCAATATTCATGCTAACCTCTCGAAATTGTTTAATAACGTCATTCTCGGGTTTCAGCCTGAACGCTTGACCCGAGAATCCAGACTGTTTCCCCCTCCCCGAGATTCTTCGCTACGCTCAGAATGACAGAGCGGGGTGCTGGATTCCAGCTGGAGTTTATCCCGATTTCATCGGGGCTGGAATGACAGTGGTAGCGAAAATTACTACTGAAAAAGCCATGTGGACAGGTAACGTTCACCCGTGTCCGGCAGGATAACGACAATAAGCTTGCCCGTATTTTCCGGCCTGCCGGCAACTTTCAGGGCTGCCCAGGCGGCGGCTCCCGACGATATACCCGCCAGTATCCCTTCTTCTTTTGCCAGCCTTCGCGCCGTGGCTCCGGCATCCTCATTGCTCACGGAAATGATTTCGTCAATCAAGTCCGCTCTGAAGACATCCGGGACGAAGCCGGCACCGATGCCCTGAATTTTGTGCGCTCCCGGTTTTCCTCCCGAAAGCACCGGAGAGCCAGCCGGCTCAACAGCGATAGCTTTGAATCCCGGTCTTCTGGCTTTAAGCACTTCGGCCACACCGGTAATCGTCCCGCCGGTGCCCACGCCGCTGACCAGTATATCCACCCTGCCACCAGTATCCCGCCAGATTTCTTCGGCGGTGGTCAGGCGGTGTATTTCAGGATTGGCCGGGTTTTTAAACTGCTGCGGCATATAATAGTTACGGTTCTCCTTCACAAGCTGCTCCGCTTTTCCAATAGCCCCCGTCATCCCCTCCGCCCCCGGGGTCAGTACCAGCTCGGCGCCGAAAATAGAAAGAAGCTGCCTTCTCTCCAGCGACATCGTATCGGGCATGGTAAGAATGAGCCGGTACCCTTTAGCAGCGCAGACAAATGCCAGGGCGATGCCGGTGTTGCCGCTGGTTGGCTCGACGATTACCGTGCCTTTTTTAATCCGCCCCTTTTCCTCAGCGTCGACAATCATCGCCACGCCTATCCTGTCTTTGACGCTATGGATGGGATTAAAGGACTCGAGCTTGGCTACCACCTCCGCCCCGGCCCCATCTGTTATATGGTTCAGCCTGACGAGCGGCGTATTCCCTATCAGCTCAGAGCAGTCCCGGGCGATACCCCTGGTCAGCTTCGGTATTTTAATCGTCTTATAATTTGTATACTCTATTTCCTGAATAGATACTGCCATCTCCCTGCCCCCCTTTATATGTAATACATCGATGATTCGGGATGGCCCTTCTTTTTCTGTCTTTCCACCAGGTCCTGCAGGGTCGTGGACTCCAGGACACCATCCATCGCGTCTTTTAGTTTACCCCAGACTTCACGAGTGACGCAGAGTTCAGAACGGCTGCAAACCTCCGGATGCTCGATACACTCAACGGGAGTCACCGAGCCTTCGAGAAGTTGCGTAATTTCACTCAACTTTATCTCCTCCGGTTTCCTGGCCAGTGTAACCCCACCTTTAGGTCCCTTGGTACTCCGTATAATGCCGGCGGAAATCAAAGGAGTGACCAGATGCTCCAGGTAAGGCAACGAAATCTGCTGTCTTCTGGCTATGTCTTTCAGAAAAACCGGCCCCTCCCCCTCATGAAGAGCCAGTTCCAGGAGAGCCCTTGTCCCGTAGCGTGTCCTGGTAGAAAGTTTCATCGACTCACCTCTGGGTAAAAGTATTGTTGACTGGCTTAATCAACTTAGTAAACAATAACATAATTTAGAAATAATGTCAATACCATATTTTCAAAAATCGTCTTCGTTTGGTTTTTGTTTTTCAAATATTATCTAAACCTCACCTCATCTTACCTCACCCCCTTTGTCCCCCTCTCAAACCAGTAAGATTGAATAAGACCCTTGGTGAGTCTGTTTGAGAGGGGGAGAGAATATGAGAGGGGGCGAAGCCCCCTCTCTCTTAAACTCCCCTCTCCAGCCAGCAGTTACTCAGGTGCCCAATATATCCGGGCTGGAGAGGGGCAAGGGGTGAGGTGAAAGCATCAACCAAATGCAAACAAAATCAAAAATCCTTTTTCTTGCTCGTAGCAGGTTAAGCTGCTAAAATAATTGTACCGCTTTGTAGAAAACTATTGTCACATTTCAGAATTTAATTTCGGGGAGTTAGATATGGTATCAGCACCGAGATTCGACCTCAGGTCTTATGGCCATCACGCCATCTTCAAGGACAAAATTCTCGTATTTCCCGGGACCAAGGGTTCTTCGGGGACATCGATGGCTTTCCATGCCACCCGACTGGTCGGCACCGCGCCCAAGGCTCTTATTTTCAACGATATGACCACCAAGATTGCCCTGTCCGCCGTGCTTTTACACGCCCCCGCCATGACCGAACTGGATAAAAATCCGCTCGATGTCATCAACACCGGCGATTGGGTTAAGGTAGATGCTGATTCCGGGATTGTTGAAATAACTAAAAAGTAAGGAGTTGAAAAATGCCCAAAACAAAATATGACAAATATATTTTATCCGGGCCAAGGCCATGGAACCCGGCCGGCACCGGTGCGATTGTCGCCTTTGCGGATGATAAAGTCAATAATAACGCCTATCTGGGAAGCCACCAGTATTACATTCACTGGGTGCCTGTCGTTCCCCAGGGACTGCCAGGAGTTTCCTCATGGGAGCAGATGGGGCACGGACCGCACAAACATAAATATCCAGAAGTAGTAATTCACCTCGGAACAGACCCGGAAAATCCGCTGGACCTGGGCGGTGAGGTGGAGTTTTGTCTGGGCCCGGAGCTGGAAAAACACATTATCACCACCTCCGACCTGGTCTATCTGCCGGCCGATTTTATACACGGCCCCTGGATAATTAGAAAAGTGACGAGGCCGTTTATCATGGTGACCGTCGAACAGTCGCCCACACACACGGAGAAATCTTTCCAGGAACTGGTGTCCGATGAGGAGAGAGACAATCTCCTGTTTATCGACCAGGGCTACGAGAGCGAGGAGAGAGTTCTCAAGCTGGCGAAGAAGATGAAACGCGAGTGGTAATTCGTAAAGGAGAGGAGACAATGCCGGAACTTAGTCTGAAAGAAAAAGAGCGGCGCTGGTCGCTGCTGCGGAAAACGCTGCAGAAAGCCGGGCTCTCGGCGCTCATCGTCTACGGGGGCACCCAGCTGGGCGTGCCGGTCCACTACCTGACGCACATCTGGGGCAGCAAGCAGAACATGGTGATTTTCCCGGTCGATGGCGAGCCGATTTTTCTCATCCCCAGCAACACCGGCATGACCGGCGAGCAGCTGGTCAAACAGGGCTGCTGGGTGGAAACGGAGAATATCCGCTCCTCATTTAACCTGGCCATAGACACGGCTAAAATCATAATCGACCTCAATCTCCAGAAAACACAGGTAGGCATAGACAGCTTCCGCTTCTGGCCCGTGTTTGAATACCAGACTTTTTCCGAACTATGTCCGAAAGCACAGCTAGTCGAAGCGCACCGTCTTTTCGGTGAAATAAGGGGTCCCAAGAGTCGCGAGGAGCTGGCCATCATGGAGAATGCCATCCGCATTTCCGACCTGGCCCATTACACTTTCCTGGCAAACCTTAAGCCCGGCCTCACCGAAGAACAGGTCGCCAATAAAGCCAATGAAGTCCTGACCGCCCATGACATCATCGACAGGATTATCTTAATACACAGTCGACCGGAGGCGGCTTATCCCTACCGTCCCGGCCCGACGTTGATACAGAAGCCCAATCCGGTGACGTTTTCACCGGAATTCACCCGTAACGCGGGCTACGGCGCCCAGATGATACGCGGCTACTGGTGGGAGGAACCGCAGGGCATCTATAAAAAAATGTTCTCGCTCTGGGCGGAAATGAGACAGATGATAGTTCGGGAGTTCCGCCCAGGAGTAGAAATTACGGACGCCGGTAAAAAGATTGAAGAGCTTATCAGCGACTGGGGCTTCGAATGCGATAAGCTGGGCCATGCTGTCGGGCTATCTTACGGGGACGCTCCCTATATTACCGCCGGTCCGCACGAGCGCGACTACATGGAGTGGACTATTCTGACCGACGAGGTATATGCCGTCCATCCCATGGTGAGGTGCAAGGGTGGAAAAGCACCCTTCACCATGATTGGAGACATGTATTTCATCGGCAGGGATGCCACAAGATGGATGACCACAGCCTTACCGGGCTTGCCCGAGATAATACCGCAATAACCGATATGAAAAGCATCGTTATTTACTACTCACAGACAGGCAACACCAAAAAGATTGCCGAGTCGATTCAAACCGGCATTATCGATGTCACGCGGCAGTGCGATATCGCCAGATTGCAGGACGTGGATACCGGAGACTTAGCCCCCTATGATTTGATTGGACTGGGCGCTCCGGTCTGGCACCGCCGCGAGCCGGCCAACCTCATGAACTTCATCGAATACACCATGAACCCAGCGCAGGGGAAGCACGGTTTCGCTTTCTGCACCCATGGCCTCCTCCCCGGCCGCTTTCTGGCAAGGGTAGTACCCATGATGGCGCAGAAGGGACTCACCGTTATCGGCTGGAGGAACTGGTACTGCAGCGTCACCATGCCGGAGAAACCCAAGCCCTATTTTACCGACGGGCATCCTGATGCCATCGACCTTGACGAGGCGAAGAGGTTCGGGAGGGAAATGGCGGAGCGAAGCAGCAAGATATATACGGGAGACACAGGATTGATTCCCGTATTGCCGCAAGGAAGCGAATATGACGAACTATATCCGGGGCGGGGAAACAGCTGGCAGCTAAAAAAGGGACGTAAGGCCGGAGCACCGCCGAATGCCGAGCAGATGGAGCAGACAGGCCTGCGGAGCTTTGATTTCAGGTTTAACAGGGAGAAATGCCTGTATCCCAAATGCACACTCTGCATAGACAACTGCCCCACCAACAGCATTAACATGTCCGCATCCCCGCCGATTCAAAGGAAAAGGTGCGACCGGTGCTGGTACTGCGAACAGATTTGCCCCCGGGGCGCCATAGAGGTCGACTGGGAAGCTATTGCTAAAGTTATCAACGAGCACGTTGCCCCGGGTTTCATCGAGATTGCCGAAGAGGCGGAAGCCAAAAAGCGTTTTCGCAGGCTTATACCGCCTGATAAAGTTGGCTGGAACACGTACTGGTACACAGTCAAGAAGCACCCACGCCTGAAACCATTGTGAAAAGAATTAAATGAGGAAACGATTCGAGGCTGGGCAGGCGTGAATTGTTTTTAGAGTTATGTTAAGTATGTTTTAGATAAGGAGAGAAACATGGCCAAAGCAAAATACGATAAATATCTCACCACGGAGGTGATTAAAGAGGACCCGAAACATAAGGGCTCCCACGTTACCAGCACCCGTCACCTGGAAAAGTTCGGAGGGGGGCATTTATCTATCGACAGCATTTACGTCACTAGCCCCCACCTGATGATATCCCAACCCCACAAACATGAGTTCCCCCAGTATTTGAGCTTCTTCTCGGCAAACCCTAATAACGCCAGGGACTTCGATGCGGAAATCGAGATTACGCTGGGCGAAGAGCAGGAAAAACATATTATTAAGTCGCCCACGGCGGCATATATCCCGGCGGGACTGATGCACGGCCCGCTTAACTTCGCCAGGATAAACAAACCTGTCCTGTTCGTAGACGTCGCCTTGACGGCAAAATACTCAAGAGTGGGCAATACACCGGACTAGATATTAAGAAGATTAGTCCTCTCTCCCCACCGTGGGAGAGAGTTAGAGTGAGGGGGAATTCGTCACCCTCACCTAGCCTCTCCCCTCAAGGGAGAGGGATAATAAGAGTTTAATAGGAGGAAAAATGTTACTAAAGGACAAAGTAGCCATCATCACCGGGGGCGCTAAAGGAATGGGGAGGGGCATGGCCCTTAAATTCGCGGAGGAAGGCTGTGCCGTCGCCATCGCCGATATCGCCATAAAAGAGGCGGAAGAAACCGTAGCCGAAATCAAGAAGAAAGGCGGCGACGCCATCGCGATAAAATGCGATGTCACCAGCGGCCAGCAGGTCGGCGAAACTGTAGGTAAAGTGGCTAAGAAGTTCGGCAAGATAGATATCCTGGTAAATAATGCCGGGGCTATTGCCGCCCACACGCCAATCGAAGATATGTCCGAAGAGGCCTGGGATAGGGTTATGGCGTTGAACCTGAAAAGCCATTTCTTATTCTGTAAGTTTGTCGTCCCTTATATGAAAAAAGCCAGATACGGGAAGATTATCGGCCTTTCTTCAATAGGTGCCGTCCAGCCTCCCGCTCATGAAATCAACTATAACACCGCCAAAGGGGCTGTCATCAGCTTTACATATGACCTGGCAACAGCTCTAGGACCTTCCAATATCAATGTTAATTGTATATTACCCGGTCCTATCAAGACACACTTTTATGATTCTATGATGGGCGCTTTGCCAGAAACACAACAAGATGCGATGTTTGCCATGATGGGTAAGAAAGTCCCTCTACAGAGGATTGGCATGCCTGAGGACATAGCCGGAGCCGCTTTGTTCTTAGCCTCGGAGCTTTCGGCATTTGTTACGGGTCAAGCACTTTATGTAACCGGAGGACTGCCGCTATTACCACCCGCACCACCTCCACCCCCG
>JBGPRB010000155.1:0-7585 GCA_041489355.1 Dehalococcoidia bacterium | reverse complement strand
TTCTTCGCTTCGCTCAGAATGACAATTTTATATGTTCTGGATTCCCGCTCCCGTATCAAGTACAGGATAAGCTTCGCGGGAATGATAAAACTCCGCAAAAGCCGGATAAAAAAATAGGCTAGTGAAGCATATAACCTCACTAGCCTATATTTGTTTCCTAAGTGAACCGATTATTATCGATTAGCCCTGATTTTGGTGAAGCACTCGCTGCAATATACCGGCCTACCTTCACGGGGCTCAAAGGGTACTTCGGTTTCCTTGCCGCACTCGGCACAAACCGCGGGGTACATCTGACGAGGTTTCATGCCGCCGGAACCCATTCTCTCGGTTTTCCTTGCCTGCCGGCAGTTCGGGCACCGCTTAGGCTCGTTGGTGTAACCCTTGGATTGGAAGAACTCTTGCTCCGCAGCGGTGAAGGTGAACGAAGTCCCACAATCGGAACACGTTAGTGTTTTGTCCTGAAAAGCCACGGATGACCTCCTTTCTTTTAGTAGTTGGTTAGCGCTAAGGTCATCCGTAACTGGGTCGAGATAAAGTAAGTTAATTTCATTTATGATAACCTAGACTGAAACCACCGATTGACATTATATACTGAAAAAATGGGTTTTGCAAGAGGTTAATGGAAATATTGGACAAAAATGGCTTGATATAAATTCATCGGTCTAATATAATCTCGGCGAATAACACAAGGGAGGTGGTGAAATGGAAACAACAGCAAACGTGACAGGGGCATTGATAGCGGCAACACCAGCAGGCTGGTTATGGATAATATCGCTATATATAATTGCAGTAGCTTTTTTAGCCTTCATTCCCAGATTTGTTGATATGTTTCTAGCGTACAGGCACCAACGTGCTTTAATGACAATATTGATTGATAGTACAAAGGAACAAATTACGAAAATCGCAGCTGAAAAAAGGGAGAATGATAGCTCTGCCAACCAAATACTTGATAAAATAAAGGGGTTAATTGCTGAAGTCGCAAAACCGCCCGAAGGTATGCCGGGCATAGCAAGGCTTACAATTGCGTTTTCGATAATCATTATCATGGGTATTGCTCTGTTTCATCTGATTGTCTTCGGTAATGTGTCGGTTAACATCGTTAGCAATATCATCACCTCGCTGGTGGCGATAATAGGCACAATAGCCGGTTTCTATTTTGGCGGCAAGGCGGGCGAGGAAGCAGCCAAGAAAAAGAATGGAGAGACAAAGTAACTTTCAGGAAATAAGCTACCGGTGAGTATATCTCTACCCAGTAGACCCTGGCGAGCGCGTCTTCTGCCGTTTTATAGCAAAAGCTAAGGCAGCCGCCAGCAACTCCAGAACGCCCTGAACAAGGAAAAACGAGTAATAGCTGCCGGTCATCTCGTAGGTGATGCCGCCCGCATAGGCGCCCAGCGCCATGCCGACCGTGTGGCAGGACATCGTGACGCCGATTATCGTACCCATACTCAACCCACCGAAAAGGTCGGCCACCAGCCCGGAGGTAAGCGGCGAAGTGGTAAACCAGCCAAAGCCGAAGAGGCCCATAGCCAGATAAAGCATCCACAGGGAGCCGCCGCCGAGGAGGATAAAAGAGACTGCAGTAAAAAATGCCAGGCTGCGGACAAGGTGGGTCAACGCCAGCACTTTGCTCCTGGCATATTTATCCGAAATGTGCCCCGTCAGCAGTACGCCGACCAGGTTCAAACCTCCCTGGACACTGATAAGGCTGGCACCAATCATCTCGGTATAGCCGACATCAGTAGCGAAGATAACGATATGGGTCATCATAAAGCCGCAGCCGATGCCGCAGATAAGGTGCGCGGCTGATAGCAGCCAGAAAGAACCGACTCTAGCGGCCTGGGCCAGGCTGTGTCCCGAGAGTCCGGCAATTTCAGCCGCCGAAGCACCAGAGTCAAGCCCTTGTGATGGCCCGACCAGTACGGATTCGGCAATAGGTTCACCGTCAGGGCCATACCCCTTGTCTTCAGGCTTATTACGCATAAATACAGTCAGAGGCAGCAGTATCACGAAGGCTATTCCCGCCCAGAAAAGCATGGTCGGCCGCCAGCCCCAGGCCAGTACCAGGTACTGCGAAAGAGGCGAGAGAATCAGAGCGCCTACAGGCATGCCGGTGGCGGCGATACCCTGCGCCCTGCCCCTCTGCCTGACGAACCACCGGTTTACCAGCACCTGGCTGCTCTGGAGAGGCTTTATCTCGTATAAAAACCTGGCGGTAAATATATGCCAGATGCCAGTCGCGATTCCATTAAGCGTGCTGCTCAGGGTCTGCGTCACAACGCAGATAAAAAGCATAGCCCTCGGCCCGAAGCGGTCGATTAACCGACCCAGAAACGGCGTGGCCACGGCATAAAGCAACAAGGCGAACATGTAAACAGAAGAAAGGGTAGCCCTGTCCCAATTGAAGGCATCATCCTCCAGAATCGGCTTGAAGAAGATGCCCACACCTACCGCATTCACCAGGAAAAGCATAATCCAGGATGCGGCGACCACATACCAGCCGTAGAAGAATCGAGGTTTATCAGATAGTTCCCGCCTCTGGCGGGTCTGGCGGCTATACAATGAAGCTTCTTTCTTTATTCTTGATAAAGCCGGGCGGTTATAAGCAAAGTATAACAAAAATATCACAATATCACTAAAAAACCCCGTAATATATTGACTATTTCGTAATTGTTTATATATTATGAAATTACAAAGTAGTTTCTTGTCGAAAGGAGGATACGGATGAGTTACGAGCCGCAGTTTACCAGACTACGCATTTACAACATCTTCATGGGTTTTCTTCACCTTGTCCAGGCATTACTTATCATTCTCCTGAGCAACGACTTCAAATTACCTGTAACGACGTCATTCCTGACGTACGATGTATCAATCGGCAAGCTCTGGCCGGTTACCGATGTCCTCGTTAACCTGCCCTTCGGCATCATGGTCGCCGTGTTCCTGCTGATATCCGCCGTAGCCCATTTCACCGTTGCCTCTCCGGTTGCATTCGGGTGGTACATCAACAACCTGAAGAAGGGCATCAACTACGCCCGCTGGTACGAATATTCGCTCAGTGCTTCACTTATGATAGTGCTCATCGGTATGCTGTGCGGCGTCTACGACCTCGGTGCCCTTATCATGGCTTTTGCGCTCACCGCCGTGATGAACCTCTGCGGTCTAGTTATGGAAATTCACAACCAGGTCACGGAGAAGACGAACTGGACTTCCTATATCGTGGGATGCATAGCCGGCGTGGCACCGTGGGTAGCCATCGCCATCTACTTCTTCGGCTCGCTGACTAAAGCCGAAGGGGGCGTGCCCACTTTCGTATATGTCATCCTGCCGACGCTTTTCGTCTTCTTCTTCAGCTTCGCGCTCAACATGGTGCTACAGTATAAAAAAGTGGGACCGTGGCGCGACTACCTGTTCGGCGAGAGGGCGTACGTGCTGCTGAGCCTGATTGCCAAGTCGGCCCTGGCCTGGCAGGTCTTCGCGGGAACGCTAAGACCGGTGTAGGCAGGCCTTTTTATCTTCTGTGCCGGAGCGGTTATCCTTGAACCGTATCGCTTTGACATGCATCAGGCGGGAATTTATACTATTTACATTGCCCTGATACGTAAGGACGGCATTTGAATTTTATGAATTGAGGTTAAAACACCATGAACACGCCGAGTCCTCTCACCACCGATAACACCGTCCTTGTTGTCATCGACCTCCAGGAAAGGCTGTTCCCCGTGATGCACGACAAGGAAAAACTCCTCCGCAACGTGGTAAAGCTCATCAAAGGGGTAAAGGTACTGGAGATACCGGTAGTTTTAACCGAGCAGTATCCCAGGGGGCTGGGTCCGACCATCCCGGAGATAAAGGAACTCCTGCCTGATATCAAGCCGATAGAAAAGGTCTGCTTCAACTGCTGCGACGAGGAGCCTTTCTGCAAGTCGCTGGAATCGTTGAAACGCAGGCAGGTGCTCATTGCCGGCATCGAAGCGCACATCTGTGTTTACCAGACGGCGATAGCGCTTTCACGGGCAGGCTATGAAGTCCAGGTAGTCGGCGACTGTGTCTCCTCGAGAGAGCCGGAGAATAAGCTGGTCTCTCTTTTCAAGATGGGCGCCGCCGGTATCAGTCCGACCACCACGGAGATGGCTCTCTTCGAGCTACTCAAGGTGGCTAAAGGGGACAAATTCAAGCAGATAAGCAACATCGTGAAGTAGAATGTGGAAGAAATATGATTGTCATTGCGAGGAGTCCTTCGTAGGCACTCAGGGTAAACTCCGCGACGAAGCAATCCCTAACTCTGCCATAAGCCTAATAGGGGATTGCTTCGCCTTCCCTTCGGGAATGGTCTCGCAATGACAGGTCGTTTTTTCGTATGAAATCAGCAAAGTTAAGCCCGATAGAGTTCAAGCGCGAGGTAACGCTATCCCGGATATTAAAGCGGGATAGTAACGGCCAGTTTATCGAGGCAGATATCCCGCTGGAGTTCCGCTTCGACCCCCTGACGGGCCGTTCCTGCCGCCTCGTACAGTTTTCGCCGGAGAGGATAATACGACCAGACCTGGCTGCCCTCGAAAAGAGGTCGAGAGAACTGACCTGTCCGTTCTGCCCGCCGCTCGTCGAACAAATCACGCCGCGCTTCCCACCCGACCTTATCCCCGAGGGTATGATTCGCAAGGGCAAAGCCCTGGCCTTTCCGAATGCCGGACCTTACGACGTTTATGGCGTCGTCGTGGTGATTTCCGAGAAGCATTTCATCCCCCTGAGAGAATTCGACCTGGAGACGGTGCACAACGCTCTGCTGGCGGCGCATTCGTATATCAAAGCCGTCCAGAAAGCCGACCCCGAGGCGAAATACCATTTCATGGCATGGAACTATATGCCGCCTTCCGGGGGCAGCCTCGTCCACCCGCATCTCCAGGGCAATGCCGGCTATTTCCCCACCACCTACCAGAAACAAATACTGGAGGCTTCACAGAAATACTATAAAGAAAAGGGGACGAACTACTGGAGCGACCTCCTGGAGCAGGAGAGGCGGTCGGGGGAAAGGTACATCGGCAGCATCGGCAAGACGCACTGGCTGACGAGCTTCGTGCCCAGGGGACGCCTTTCGGACGTGATAGCTGTATTTCCGAGCAAGGCTTCGATTGCGGAGCTTACAGAAGACGACCTGCGCGATTTCGCCGCCGGCCTGCTCAGGGTTTTCAGCTACCTCGACGAACTGAACCTGGTCAGCTTCAACATGTCCACCTACTCGGGATTCGATAACGGCCAGTTCTGGGCACACGCCCGGATAACTCCAAGAGGACTGCTCCTCTATTCGCCCATCGAGACGAGCGACCAGTTTTACTACCAGATATTGCAGGACGAAAACATCTGCATCCTGCCGCCGGAAGTCGCCCGCGAGAGGTTGAAAAGGCGGTTTTAACATGCGCCAGGCAAAGTCCCACCAAGACCAAGCCGATGTAAAGAACACGAAGGCAAAGCCGATGGCGTGCCGACGGTGCGGGGTCTGCTGCACAAAGCACCAGGCGTTCGTCAAACCGGAGGAGATAAGGCGTATCATCGCATATCTGGGGATAACGATGAAAGAGTGGGATGAGCTCTATGACGATTCACGGTGGCAGTATTCCGAATACCGCCTGATACGGCAGGTGGACGGCGCCTGCGCATTTCTGAAATACGATAAAGGTCTGGCTACCTGTGAAATCCACGCCGTGAAGCCCGCCTGCTGCGCCAACTGGGAACCGGGACTGGATAAAAAGGAGTGTAAAGAGGGGATAAACAAAGGAAGCAGCTGAAAAACGGTTTGACGAAATAACACTACTTAAGAAAAACGTTAGCTAAAATGAAAAATCCCCCGGAATACATTTACTGATTCGGGGGATTTTAGCTTTAGAAATTGGTAGCGGGGGTTGGATTTGAACCAACGACTTCCGGGTAATAAATTTTGGAATTCAGGACTTCCTTAATCGTTCTCCCCAATCTGAATCCCACATGGAATACCCGCAGGTCAACTATTCTGCATTGCAGGCTATCCTTCAATTTCAGCGAAATTCCTGTTAGTCTTTTCAATCGGTAAATATGATTTTTCATCGAATGTCAGGCTTTTTTTACTGGTAACGCAGCGAAGATATGTGAGTTGCTAATTATGCCGACCACATTCTTGCCATCGAAGACCGGTGCCCTTCTGATGCCAGCCTGATTCATCAGCCGAGCGCAGTACTTAACGGCCAGACCTGGGGACACCATGATAACTGGTTTGGTCATAATTTCGAAGACCTTGACCTTATCCGGGTCCTTACCGGGGTCAATAACCTTGCTGACGACATCTTTTCGTACTAACATGCCCCAAGCGTCATCATGAGTACGTCGGTTTACCAGCAGGCTGGAAACCTGCCGTTTCCGCATCAGCGCGACCGCTTCGGTAACGGTGGCGCTACCATCGATGGTAACCACATTTTTGCGCATTACATCTGATACCTTTAGAGACTTGACCTTTTCCACTGCTCGTATCGACACATTATCCTCCTTGATAAAATTTGTTCCCATAGAACTCGGTTTCTATCTCATGACTATGCTGGATAGTATGACATAAAGTAGCCATTAAACAAGCATGAGAATTAGCAAACCGCTTGAGTGTTAGCCCTCACCTTTCAGCCAAGGTATGTTGGGGCATAATTAGTGAGATTCAATTAACAACGTTCAAATAGCTACACTGCAGGTACGGCGATACCACCGAAAGGGAAACTGCAATATGTCCCCGCTATAATCTAACTACTGTGATAGACTAAGCAGAAAGGCTAGTGAAGGGGAAGGGGTACAATTGGTTATGAGGTTCACCAAAGACTCGTGTCAAAAAAAAGAGGCATAGCCTCAGTAGCTATGCCTTTTTATTTCTTTGGCAGCGGGGGTTGGATTTGAACCAACGACCTCCGATTTACGCTATGAGCGGATGCTAGGTGTAGCTGAATGATAGTAAATCTTCAGACCGCTAAGGATAGGTTGGCCCGAGACACATTTCGCAATGTCCTATAACATTACAGTGCCGCCATCCACATAGATGACCTGTCCTGAGATGAAATCCGAGTCTGCCGAGGCCAGAAACAGGGCAGCCCCCACCAGGTCTTCCGGCTCCTCTCGCCGCGGAATGGACTGTCCCGAGGTAGCAGTCCTGAATGACTTATCAGGGACAGACATGTCTAAACTGGCTTCGGTAGCCGTGAATCCCGGAGCGATGGCGTTAACATTAATGTTCGAGGGACCCAGGGCGCGGGCCAGGGCGTGAGTCAGCGTGTATATCGCCCCCTTGCCGCAGGCATAGGGCATGTAGAAAGGCGCTCCGCCTACTCTGGCAACGTTGGAGGCAATATTGATAATCTTGCCTTTGCCTGCCTTTACCATAAGGGGGGCAATTGCCTTGCAGACCATCCACGTCCCCTTGACGTTCACCGAAAATATCCTATCCCATTCCTCCTCCGTCCACAGGTTCCATGGTTTAGCCCTGATGCCATACCATATGGCGGCGTTGTTGACGAGGATATCCACCCTGCCATATTCCTGCATAACCTTCTCGGCTATCTTCTGGGTGTCGCTGGCAACGGAG
>JBGPRB010000154.1:0-7605 GCA_041489355.1 Dehalococcoidia bacterium | reverse complement strand
CGCCTGACTAGGTGTCCCGGAGCCAGAAGAACTTTTTCCGGTTTGGCGCCCAGGGATTTAAGCCATTCGTAGACTTCCTCCTGGCGGTCTACTAACGCCCGCCAGAGCCCCGGATCACCGCCGCTAACCTTAACGGCTTCCTTATAAAGTTGGTCAGGAGAATCCTCAATACCCTCGGCTTTCTGCAGGTCTGTGCCGGTGAAAGGCGTGCCTCCGGCAATCATGGCCAGGCTGCTGGCCATGCCGGCCGAAGTCTCCAGCACTATTACCTTGGCACCTTTGTCATGGGCGGTAATGGCGGCCGGCAAGCCGGTATTACCGCCACCCACCACGACAACATCCGCCTCACCATCCCATTTTTCAGGAACTTTTGATAAAGTCACGAGAACACCTCCTTTATAAACTCCAATCCTGAACCCTCTTTCGGGTTTATTAGGCTGTAATAATGGGGCTTGCTATCATCATGTCCTTAACCGGCATCTTGGTCATAATTTCGGCGCCGGTGTCGGTTACCACAATCATCTCCTCCAGCTTGGTCCTGCCCACCTCACGGTCATACTCCATCGCCTCTACCGCCATGGTCATGCCCTTTTCCAGGACCATGGGATAATCAAACGACCAGAGCCGGTTGATGGTTGGATATTCGTAGAGCCACAGACCTATGCCATGGGCTAAGTCCTCGCACCATACATACTCCTCGGTGGGGTAGCCTCTCTCCTTGGCGGGCAGCCAGTGCTTGGCGGCATCGGCGGTAGTGGCTCCGGGCTTAATGGACTGGATAACATTATAGACCCGTTCGTAGCTCCTCTTGTGCATATCCTTTTCTTTATCGTTGGGTTTTCGCCCGACGATGATATTGCGGTAGTAGCAGGTATTGTATCCCAGATAAGTGATGCGGCAGAAGTCGACGGTAATCACATCGCCGACCTGTACAATCCCGGTATTACGGGCACCTCCCAGAACTCCCCACACATCCTCTGCCCCGGCGCTGTACATAGCTTTATTAGCTACAGCGATAAGGTCTCGGCCCATTACGCCTGGTTTGAGAGCTTCATACAAGGCATACCAGCCGACCTCGGATATAGCCACTGCCATCATCAGGCAGTAAATTTCATCCTCGGTCTTGGTCGCCCGAGCTTCCAGCATCGCCGGCATAACGTCAACGGTCTCTATGCCTGCCTCCCTCAGGGCATGCTGACCGGGCTCATCGAGCTTATCGATGCCCAGCTTCTCTTTTTCCAGCCCCTTTTCTTTCAAATCCCGCTTGATGGACTGGGCAAATTTCTTGGCCCTTTCCAATGTAGCGTCTCGACCGCAGGCTTCATCAGCCCACAGTATCGCCAGCTTGAGATTTTCCGGTTTAATCCAAGGGCATGTCCCGAAGAGATTGCCGGGCGGCAATTCATAGACAATGGGGTCATGCTCGGCAAAAGCTACGGAGTATCTGAGCTGGTCGATAAAATTGGTCGCCTTGGTGCTGGTCACATAGCGCATGTTCTCAGGGCGCGTTAGCAGGCAGGCGGCTATACCGTTTTTCTTGAGGGATGCTTTGGCTTTGGCCAGCCTTTCCTCTCTCATGCGAGCGGTATTTATCCTCTCCGACCAGTCCACTGCCTCCGGCCCCCCGAACGGCCTTACCACATATTTCGCCATGAGCCCCCTCCTTCTATAGTTACGATTATTTATTAAAACATCGTGATTATAATATGCCTTTGCTCAGACTAAAACTCGTTATAATGCCTTGAATATTAGTCTACCGCGAACCCCAGCTTTCGGGCCACGGTTTTTCTATGAAACCTGGCATCACCGAAGGCAAGCTCGGCGGCTTTAGCACGCCGATAGTACAGCGGCATGTCGTGGTCCTCTATAATGGCCACACCCCCATGCGCCTGCGTGCCTAAAGTCACCACTCGATAGTAGGCATCACTTACCCAGGCCTTGGTTATGGCGGCTTCACTGGAGTAAGGGCGCCCTGTACTTATTCTCCAGGCTGCCTCGTAAGCAACTGCCCTGGAACCTTCAACATCTACCAGCATATTGACACAGTGGTGCTGTATGGCCTGGAAGACACCGATAGGGACATCAAACTGTACTCTTTCTTTTACGTAGGCAACCGTCATATCCAGCACCGCCTGCATGCCCCCCACCATCTCACAACACTTGGCGATAGCCGCCCGCTCAATTATCTTCTGCACTTCACCCCAACCCTGGTTCAGCTTACCGAGTATATTCTCCTTGGGTACTTTTACCTGTGTGAAAACCACCTCGCATTGTTTATCCATGGCGATAGTCTTCAGCACCGTGCGGCTGATTCCCGGGCTCTTGGCATCGACGATGAAGATGGTAATTCCCTCTTCACCCTTGGATTTGGCATCGGTCCTGGCAATGCATAAAAAGTAATCGGCAACGTAGGCATCAGTAATAAAGAGCTTGGTGCCGTTGATGACATAGGCATTCTTATCCGCGGTAGCTTTAGCTTTGATGGCACCGGCTTCGTATTTACCGCTTGCCTCAGTCAGGGCCAGAGCGAAAATTGCTTTGCCGCTGGCTATCTGTGGCAGATATTTTTCTTTTTGTTCATCACTTCCGATATCTAGGATGGGCAAACCCCCGAGAATCACGGTGGAAAAAAACGGTCCGGGAAAACAAGCCCGACCCATCTCTTCCAGAAGAATGGCCAGGTCAAGGAAACTCATACCAGCGCCACCGTACTTTTCGGGAAACACCAGCCCCATCCAGCCCAGGTCGGCTACTTCCTGCCATAGTTGCGGTGAGTAGCCCTTCTCGTCCTTTTCCATTTCCCTGACCAGGGATTTGGGGCATTTCTCGGTTAGAAAGTCACGAGCTGATTTTTGTAATATTTCCTGTTCTTCAGAGAGTCTAGGATCCATTGTAGACTCCTTTCCGTATATTACTTTCTGGGTAATCCCAGGCCTCTCGTAGCAATGTTCAGCTTCTGAATCTCCTGGCTGCCGTGGACAATCGTCCAGCGCGGCGCGTCCATATACTCACGTAATATTTCACCATTCAGGGGTGCCCATTTGGAATCCTTGGCAAGCTGCCCGTATGGCCCCAATATTTGCATAGCTGTTTTGTACAGGAGTCGCCTTGTATCACCCCCGAGTAGACGTGATGCAGCGCCCCCGCCTCCATAGGGAGGGGTAACTTTGAGGTCAGCCAGGGCAGTTGCTCTAAGACCCATTATTTCCCCTACTTGGGTCCTGATATACAGGTCCGCCAGCGCATCCGGAATCCACTGGTTTTCATCGGTATCTTGTTTTTCCTCAAGGACGTACTTCACCAGAGTGTCAATAACCTTTTTGGTTCCGGTGGCCAGTCCCCCTCCCCCGCCGCCTCCGTAGAGGGCACTCATGAGAACGGCCCAACCCCCGTTTTTCTCACCGACCATATTCTTTTTAGGAACCCGCACGTCTTCATAAAAGACCTCATTTGTTCTCAGGCCGGCCATGGTTATCAATGGGCGTATCGTAATACCGGGGCTCTTTAAGTCAACCATGAAAAGGGTTAATCCTCGGTGTTTTTTAACGGCATTAGGGTCCGACTTTGTCAGCAGCCAGTGATAGTCGGAGAAGTGGGCTTCGGTGTTGTATATTTTTTGTCCGTTCAGGATGAAGTGGTCCCCGTCTTCTACAGAGCGTAGCTGGACCGATGCAACATCGGAACCGGCATTGGGCTCACTATAACCAAGGGCAAACTCGATTTCTCCCTTGGCAATACCCGGCAGGAATCTCTTTTTCTGTTCCTCGTTTCCAACGATAAGGAGGGAATTACCGATTTCAACGGCATCGAGGGGAAAGGGGGCGTGATGAGTGGTTATTTCATCCACCTTAATCGTCTCGGCCATATGGCCCATACCGCGGCCACCGTATTCCACCGGCCATGTGGGAGCTAATAGCTTTCTCGCGCCCATTTTACGCAGAAGTTCCTTAGAGTAAGGTCCTTCGCCAAGCATAGAGTCTACCTCGGCAACAACGTTTTCATTACATTCCTTGTCTAAAAACTCGCGAATTTCCTTCTGAAAAGCCTTTTCCTCCGGGTTAAGCTCAAAATCCATTCTTTATCCTCCTGAGGTCATACGTGTCATTGCCTGGTCTTCGGTCTATCTCTTGTAAACTATAGCGGAGGAATTCCCCAGTTTGCCTGAATTTACCGAGAAGCCGACCTTGGCGCCTTTAACCTGTCTTGCCCCCGCATCACCCCTCAATTGCACCACCACTTCATAGGTTTCCGAAAGGGCCTGGGCCGGGATGCATTCTCCCAGAGATGTGCAGCCGCCGTCAGTGCAAACGGGAATCCTGCCTCCCAGTGATGTGGCGCCTTCCCTGAGCAGTTTCTCAGCCTCGCCTTCTTTACAGAGCCCGATGTCTTCATACCACTGTATTTCCATGGCGCCGGTAAGGTCGTAGACGCTGGCCAGGTCTAAATCCTCGGGCCCTATCCCGGCCTGCTCGTAAGCCGCCAAGGTTGATTTTATGCCGGCATCATTCTCGTTCGGGGGTGGAATTTCACTGAAGTCGCTGCCGAAACCGCCGAAGCCGGGTGTGGGATACTGAGGGCATGAAGCCCCGATACCGGCCACGATAATCGGCTTGGTGGTATATTTTTTCGCCTTCTCCATGCTACACACCACGACCGCGGCCGCGCCATCACTGGTGGCGCATACCTGGTAAAGATGTATGGGATAAGCCACCATAGGAGAGTTTAAAACTTCTTCCACGGTGTATATTTTCCTGTACCGGGCAACGGGATTAAGGGCGGCGAATTTGCTTGCCTTGACTTTTTGCAGGGCGAGGTCTTTCTCCGTCAAGCCGTACTCATGCATCCGTCTCTGGGCGGCCATGGCAAAGCCGGTGTAATTGGCCGCCCCCAGTATTCTGAAGCGCTGGCTATCCATGTCGGTGGCATCGAATTCATCATAGCGTGTTGTGCCAAAAGCCCCTTTCGGCGAGATGCTCCCGCCGACCACAAGCGCCGTGTCAATAAGACCGGAGGTTATGTAAAGGTGGGCCGCTCTCAAAGCGTAGCCGCCCGTGGCGCAGGCGTTATAATTATTGGTTACTGGTATCCCTGATAAGCCGAGGTTCGACGCCAGCGCACACCCGGCTAACATTCCCTGAATGCCGGCCCAGGGGTCCTGCCCGGCAAACAAACCCTGTATTTCCCCCCACTCCATATTGGCATCCTTGAGCGCCATCTGAGCTACTTCCAGATTAAGCTGGTGGACAGTCTTTTCCGGGAACTTCCCCCAGGGGTGCATTCCTATACCTATAATAGCGAGTTCTCTCATCTTTTCTCTCCCTTTATTAGTCCAGGGTTTTAGTTGTACCTTCTATGGTTTTATTACACCGGACTCGATTTTATAAGCCGACTGGACGGAACTTCCAGCACAGGACTTCGTTTCCCTGCTCATCCACGTAAAGTACATCACGTACTATCTCCATGTCCATGCCAATCTTCAGTTTTTTGACATCAACATCCGTTGGAATTTGCCCCCCGATTTTTATGCCCTCTGGCATCGCTACGCTGGCGACACCGAAAGGTATAAACGGGTCTGCCTTATGAAACGGTGGAGGAGGCGGGTAATAATTAACCGTGTAAGCAAAAAGTTTGCCCTTCCGGCTGAATTTTACTTCCTCCAGGGGTTTCTTTTTCTGGCAAACGGGGTTCCGGCAGGTTGCTGCTTTCGGGAAGAAGTAATTCCCGCAGGACCCGCACCTGTTACCGATAACCCGGGGTTCCTGCGGCGGCATCGTAAACCACCCTTCCAAGCACGGAATCTGCTTTTTAGCTTCCATAATCATAGGGCTCCTTCAGAATTTAGCTATTTATGTCCCAGGCAATAAGGTTACAAATATTAATATAGTTGGTTAAAATTCGCTTTCTAAAAAAATAACATTGAAAAATGTTACTGACGGAAGTCTAGCAAACAATGAAAATATTGTCAAATTACGAATTTTGCTATTTTATTAATTTTGCCGAAAGTGGTATTATTGCCTTAAAAATGGTGTTACCGGAGGAAATCAAAGCAAAAATCGCCGGCTGAGAAAGAGCGCCACCGGAAATTGCGGGGGATATTGCATAAATAAAAACGCTCTTGTATAATGTAAATCGCTTTTCAGAAACTTGATTATTTAAAATTATTTTATATGTACCTCGCTTTTGATAACTCCGCCGGCTATGAAAGGTTGATATTTATTCTCACGATTACTGACCAAAAAGGAATATAAGGAGGGAAAATTGGCACCAAAAAAGAAGGAGTCTGAAGAAAAAACCTGCATTAAGGGTACCGGTTTGAGTAGCTTCGGTGATAACTCAAATATGGCGGCCGTCGATGTTAAGGATGGAAAATTAATCAGGATTAGACCATTCCACTATGATTGGAAATACAAACCCGAGGAATGGCAACCGTGGCAGATGGAAGCACACGGCAAGACCTTTACCCCGCCGTTGAAGTCCATGATACCTCCCCACGGTATAGCCTACAAAAAGCGGATATTTTCCCCTAACCGTATTTTGTATCCCCTGAAGAGGGTGGACTGGGACCCCGACGGCGAGAGAAACCCGCAGAACCGCGGTGTCAGCAAGTACGTCAGGATATCGTGGGACGAGGCCACGGACCTGGTAGCCAGCGAACTCAAGAGGGTAATCAAAAAGTACGGACCGGAAACGGTACTCCTGCAGGCGGACGGACACGGCGAGACCAAGGTGATACACTCTACCCATGGCTGTAATACCAAACTTCTTGATCTTTTGGGTGGTTATACGCAGCAGATCAGAAATCCGGATAGCTGGGAGGGGTGGTACTGGGGGGCCAAACATGCCTGGGGATGTGAACCTGTCGGTATGTACACGTCTTATCTCACCAATATTTACCCGGATATGGCCGAGCATACCCAGATGATTATACACCAGGGATGTGACCAGGAAACCACACCGTGGGGTTTCTGGTCGGGACAGATGCCCAGTCTCTATTCCTACTGGTTCACCGAGCTCGGCATAAAAAGCATCTATATCTGCCCCGATTTAAACTACGGGGCGGCTGTTCATGCTGATAAGTGGATCCCGGTACTACCGAATACTGATGCCGCGTTGCAGCTTGCTCTAGCTTACCAGTGGATTACCAATGGTACCTATGATAAAGAGTACATCGCTACTCATGCTTATGGCTTCGATAAATTCGAGGAATATGTATTAGGAAAAGAAGACGGGATTCCCAAGACCCCCAAATGGGCATCTGAGCTATGCGGTGTGCCGTCCCGCATCATCAAAGCCCTGGCCCGTGAATGGGCATCCAAGACTACCACGGTAGCACACGGCTTCGGCGGGCCCTATATCCGGGGCTCGTACTCCACCGAGCCGGCCCGGCTGGAGGTACTGTTGCTGGCGATGCAGGGACTGGGAAAACCGGGGACGCACCAGCTTACCTGGGTCGGCGGGTCATTTTTCGGCGCCAGGGGTATAGGACGCGAGGTTCCTCCCCTGGTAGGCAAGGCTTTGGTGAGACCATCGGTGAACGCCGCGTATCATGGCTATCATCCCGGTCCGAATATGCAAAAACAAATCATCCCCAAGCCCATGATTCAT
>JBGPRB010000153.1:0-7628 GCA_041489355.1 Dehalococcoidia bacterium | reverse complement strand
AGTATATAGAGATATTCTACAAGCGGCAGCGCTTGCAGCCAGGACTTGGTTTCCTGTCGCCCGCGGTCTTTGAGCAAAGATACTATGCAGGTCTAGTGGCAGCATGATAGGTTTCGTGTCCGTTATTGACATCCGACGTCATAATACACGACTTTTACCGTTTGGTATGAAAGTGAAGAGATAATGAATCACTCAAGAAGGCAAGGGAGCGCCGGCAGAATACTGAATACAAAGGTAAAACTGTTAAATGACAAATTCTAGTTCAATGGGAAACTCAAGAGGGCAGATTGATAAGCTCATTGCCGTTGCTGGCAATCCCAGGGATAGGGCTTTTATTTCTACGCTGGGGAAGACTGGCATGCGTATTTCTGAAGCCACTCAACTGAAGGTAACTGACATTGACTTCAAAAAAGGGACTTTACTGCCCTGTTTTGCTTGATACTGGCAATATAAGCAATACCGTACCAAGCGCTATTATTGCTGCAAAACCGTATATCAATATCAGTGATGATGACGTGGGATTTTTAGTGTTTGGCATCACAGGAAGTAGCACCCGCCACGGCCTGATCCGTGTTACACGGAATATTTTATCTCCTAATCTCCGGCTATATCTCTGTTGCATCTAAATTAGTAGTTCTTTAAAATCCTGTCTTTAAAAGTGTGAAGCGTCTACATATTCATTACAGCAAGTTGAATAAACACAGCCCTGTTTGCAAGGAGTGGTTTTACCTTCATTCTCAATTTCTTTTAGAAATTTTTGGGTTATTGCTTCAATACATTCCTTTTTCTTTTTTATGTAGTCCTGGCAAAAGAGTTCTCTGCTTTTCCCTAGCTTTCCTACGTAAGCCATCTTTCTGTTTAGTGCTATCGATTTATCCAAGATTTCCATAGCTTCACCTCATCATACCAGTACCATTACTTTAAAAGGTTAGGCATAGAAATGCAACAATAAAATCGTAGTTAATTACTTTCAATTCTCCTAATCACAAATAGTGTTCCTGATGCTATGGCCAGTAAATAGCTGCAGTGTAAAGTTAACACCACAAAGTAGTAATTTGTGACGCACCGGTGGGTAGATCTTCAATACCAAGTATTTCAGTCTTGCGTTGCACTTTTTAGCGATTTGTTACTCAAGGTGAAGTCTGAGCCCAAGAGTTAATCCTCGGATCTACACCCGGGATTAAGGAACATCGGAATAACCGCAAGGATTTTCTTCCATATGACTCTAACTGCCGCGAGATATAGCTTGTTCAGAGATAGCTTCTAAATGATGCTGCGGAAAAATCCCCTTTGGTGTAGCTGAGTTGACGGCACAAAGAACTTTTACCTTAGCTTTCAGTATGGCTTCATAACTTACCATATGATATTTCGGCAGAAAAGACTCTCAATTGCAATTTCAGATGGTTGTATAATTTGTCTATCATTAAACAATAAGAAACATAAGGACAGGTTCCATCTATTTACCCAGGTACCCTAAGGCATTCCTGCCTGCAATACGCCCAGAGTTGATCGCAAAGCCTGCGCTTAATCCCGAGGCATCCCTAATACAGTAACTATCTCCATATATTCCCCCGGCATCAAATCCAACAGCGTACAGTCCGGGGATAGTCCTTTCTTTCTTATCTATTACTTCGGTTTTCTGGTTTATCTTTATTCCTCCAAGCGTACCTAAGAAGACAGTCCGCGCCCTGACAGCATAAAATTGTGGCCCTTTAATTGGTCTGAGGTACTTCGGGTTTTTGGCAAAAAGCTCATCGTGGCCTTTCTCACAGAACCTGTTATATTCGTCAACGGTTGCCTGTAATCTCACCGGGTCGACTTTTATCTTCTCAGCCAATCCCGGGATAGAGTCTGCTTTGAAGACCTCCGTGCTACGATTTTCGAGAACTCTAGCCAGATCCCGTTCCAGGTCAAGGATTCGTGAGCCCGGGGGGAAATCCACGCCGTGAGATTTATCAATCCCGTTTTCGATTAGCCGTTTTACGATCGAGCTATCAAAGATGCTGTAAGTACTGCCCCCCTTTTGCCGGGCGCTGGCATTTCCGATGGAAGTCTCATAAAATCCGATACTTTCATCGCAATACCTCTCTGCTTGACTATCAACCCAGAGGTCAGGTTGGACAACTGCATACTCAATATTCGACTTCATAGCAAATTCGGGCCCCGTCGGACCAACTCGATATAACTCGAGGACACCAAGACCTTCGTTATCAGCGCCGACCTCAAATGCCATTCGGATACCATCTCCCGTCTTATCCACGTTGCCGACTGGGATCAGGTTGATATCCAGATCAAACCCCGCGTATTTCTTGATCCATTCTTTGTTATTGGCGTATCCCCCGCTGGCGATGACGATAACCTTGGCGTTAACCCGGGTTTCTTCTCCATTCTCTTCCACGAGGACACCATCGATACGGTCGCCTGCCTTGAGGATTCTCTTAACAGGTACCGCCAGCATGATGTTGACACCCTTTTCCTTATTCCTGATAACCAGTTCTTTCACTACCGCTTCTCCGCCCCCTTTAACGACATGATATGTCCGGGGAGCATCAAGCAAATTATTTATCGCATCAATAAACTCAATGCCTTCCCTTTGTAGCCAGGTAATTGTCGCCGCAGACTCATTAACAATCGCCCTGACCAGGCGTGGATTAGCCCGCCAGTGACTGTACTCCATAATATTTTTAAAGGCTTCGTCACGGCTATATGTAATGAATCTTGCCCGCTGCATATCGCTTTCTGCGGCGAAGATACCATGGAAAAAATTGGATGTGCCGCCGAGAGAGCGTTGTTTTTCAAAAACGATAACTTTGGCGCCCCCTTCCGCTGCGGTTAACGCTGCCGCCAGGCCTGAAACACCTGAACCAACTACGACGACATCGGTATTTAGAGCATCTTCCACGTCAACCCCCTTTCGTTTTCCTATTCAACGTTTCGTTATTGGTCAAGAATAACCTTTAATCTTATTTCAATAACCTGATAATATCGGTTCAGGTCTTATGACGGGTTTGGCGGTCCCGGCAGCTCGCCTTTGGCAAGCTTAGCTCTTGCTTCCTATAACAAAGACTGGTACACGAGTCGCTCGAATTCTTCTTGATATATATTATCTATCATAACCTCGTGCATGAAGACCTGGGTGAAACACACGCAGACGAGGCCTTCTTTCGGGTCGGCAAAGTAGGTGGTGCCAGCCATGCCACTCCACCCGTAAGTGCCTATGGAGCGCATAATGGGAATGCCCCCGCCCTTGTATACACCTACCCCCATACCGAAGCCGAATCCGGGACCGGGAATCGGTAGAACCATGTCCCCGGTATGGCTGCTCGTCATCAACTCCACCGTCTTTCTCCCGAGGATACGGACCCCGTCTAACTCGCCCCCGTTGAGCAACATCTGGGCAAACCGGGCATAATCTGCTACGGTGGAAAGCACGCCACCCGCTCCGCCACCGGCTTCAAAATAAGTCCTGGGACCTATAATTTTCTCGCTCGTTTCAGGTTTCTCTGCAACGCTTAGCTTCCATTTACCGGCTTCATTGACCGGGCGATAGAGAGTAGGAAAGCGGTCTAGCCTGTTTTTTGAAAGATAGAATGAGGTATCTTTCATTCCAAGTGGTTTTAAGATACGCTCCTGATAGAACTCCTCCAGTGTCTTGCCGGTCACTATCTCGAGCACGGTGCCGACAACCGGGTAGCCCACCTGGTATTCGAATTGAGTCCCCGGCTGTGATTCGAGCGGTAACCTGGCGAGAGCCTCGACCATCTCGCGGATGCTGCCGATTGGTCTTTCCGGACTGATGAGTAAACCTGACTTCGGGATTAAATCTCTGAACTCATTCAGATACGAGAGGGGAGCACGGCGCGCTGTAGAAAGACCGGTGGTATTTCGCAAGCAATCACGAATAGTAATTTCCCTGACAGCGGGGACGGTGGTGATTCCCATCGGGAGCCCGCGGCCCGGGCCTGGCTCTGCTCTGACCACCTGGTTCTTAAAAGCGGGTATATATTTGGAAACCGGGTCATCAAGGTTGAGGAGCCCATCCTCGACACAAATCATCGTGGCGGTACCGGTGATGGGCTTCGTGTTGGACCAGAGTCGGAAAATAGTTTCCTTCGTCGCTGGTTTTTTGCTATCGAAGTCCATATAGCCCTGGGCTTCATAATGTACAACTTTCCCGTGCCGGGCGACCAGCGTGACAAGGTTGGGGACCATCCGCTTATCAATGAATTTCTGCAAACCGGGACAAATTTTTGCCAGCCGTTCGGAGGAGAAACCTACCTCCTCAGGTTCGGCAGAAGGTAACGGCCAATTTGCGCTTGTTTTTTTCGGACTCATTATTTCTCTCCTTTTTGTCAGTTGTTTACTGTTTGAGGATAATCTTAGAGAACCCTGATTTTACCTGCGATGTTAGTCTCAGGGGATAATTATGCCTTGAGTATATCCTTGTGCCTTAGTGCCCGTTCCAGGGACGGCTGCATTTTCATCTCGCGGAACTCTTTGATGGCGAAGTCCAGGTGCTCCAGTGCTTCCTTTTTCTCGTCCGGATAGTGTTCCAGCAACAGCTCGGCGAGCTGTAGGCGTGTGAGTGCAATTTCAGGGCGGTACCTTATCTCGGCGGCTAATTTTAACGCTTTCTGGTAATACTTGCGTGCTTCATCAGGCCTTTCAAGCATAGCCGCCGCGGCACCGAGATGACGGGCAGGAAACTGCAAGCTCATCATGCCCGCCGTATAGAGTTCAGCATCACTTAACCTCTGTAGCAGCAATTGAGCCGACGGGCAGTGCCCGACCATTACGGCCGCAATTAGATTGTAGACGTCTAAAGAGGCAGGCGTCTCATCATCAGGAGTTCCGATACTGGGCCGGGTCACGACATTCTTTTCAAGATATTCTATTGCCTCAACCCGAGGTTTGAGGATAGCCAAGAATAAGCCACCTAATGTTCTTAAAGAAACGCCAAGGCTTTCTGTAAGACTAGTAATTTCATCAGTTTTACCAAGCAAGAGCCTGGCATCAAGGCTAGCATTATACTCGGAAACGGCAGCATAGCCGGTGAAATTAAGTTCTTCACCATGGGACCGAATACGTTGGCCTATTTCATCGGCTTCTTCAAGTCGGCCATCCAGGGTAGCGAGCATGCCTCTGGCAGACATGGCCATAAACCACAGGTTAGTCTGCCCGCTATGTTCGGCGATTTCCCATAACTCTTTAATAAGCTCCTCGGCAAGCTGTCGTTTACCGGACTCAAGGAGAGTGAAAGCCGTGAATGACAAACATGTACCGAGAGTTCGAGTCGTTACTCCGGTACGCGGGCGAACAGCCATTTCTTCGGCCAGGAGCCTCCGTTCTCTGATGTGCTGCGGACTTGCCACACATAGGAAATAAGAACAGACGATAGGCCAGAATGTTTCCGGGTCATCAAGTCTTCGGGCTAGCTCAATGCTCTGGTTGAATAATCGGAGAGAGTCTTTCATGAAATCAGACTGCTGAGTAAGATATCCGGTCACGTACTTAAAAAACGCCATACCCCAGTCGGTCAAGGCGCGGGCTACAGTATTCGGCTCGGCATAACGGTCGGCTCTCTCTACCCACCGGGCAGCCTCAGGGCCGCTTACTGAAGCTATCAAATCACTGGTATAGCTCATATGATGCATCGCCAGCTGGCAGGCTCGAGAGGCCCGGATGTTGTCGCCGATAGCCTCAGCCAGAGAAAAGGCTTCCTCCAATTCTACATCAAGTGTCTGTTGTGCTGCTCTTCCTGCCAGGCTAAGGGCATCGCTCAATGCTAGGAGCAGGTCGCATATATTCCCCTTATCATCCGGGTCGAGTACTCTCTGCACTTTGAGTGTCTGCTCCAAAAGGCGCACCGCTTCACCGTAAGCGTAGACATCCGTAGCTCTTTTTGCCGCCATCTCACCGTATTCAACCGCTTTTATCAGGTCGGCAGGATCGGTGGAATGGGAGAAGTGCTCGACCAGCTCGGCGGCATGCTCCTCAAGACGTTTGGCGTACTGCTTCTCCAGGGCGCGCGCCACCTGCTGGTGCAGCTTCAGGCGCTGCGGGGCAATCATCTCCTCGTAGAGGGTCTGGCGGAAGAAGGCGTGCGTGAAGCGGTAGCGGACAATGCCTACCTGCGAGCGCTCCTCCAGTATGGATAATTGGACAGCTTCCTTGAGATTATTAACAAACACGTCTTCATTCATACCGGCGACGGCCCTTAACGTGTCAATAGCAAATTCACGTCCTATAACCGAGGCCACCGAAAGCAGCTGGTTACATTCCTTGCTGAGCAGGGATAGCCTCTTGCCGATGACGTCCCGCAGTCCCTCGGGGATGCTCATCTCAAGAGGGGTATCTTTGGCAGGACGCCAGCGTCCCTCTTTCTGGGTAATCAGTCCTTCTTCGGCCAGATAGCGCACTACCTCCTGCACAAAAAGGGGATTTCCCTCCGTCTGGCGGTGCACCGCCTCGGCCAGTCCCCAGGGGACGCTTTCCCGGGTAATGCTCTCCAGCATCCGCCTGACCTCGTCGGCATTAAGACCCCGCAAGATAACCCGACCGTAGGTGGCGACACGTCTCAACTCGGCTAAAGTAGCCGACAACGGATGGCTGCGGTCTACCTCCACATCACGGTATGTCCCGACGATAAGAAGTCTTGTCCCGGCCAGGTGACGTGAGACATGGGTCAGCATGTCTAATGTGCCTTTATCGGCATCGTGTAGGTCTTCCAGCACAACGAGTAAAGGCTGGACGCAGGCGGCGTTGGTAAGGAAGCCGGTGACTGCCTGCAACAGCCGGTAACGTTCTTCCTCGGGGTCTTTCTGGGGTCGCAGTTTTACCTTGAGCCGCTCCCTTATCTCTGAGACGATACGCGCCACGTCGGCGGCGCCCGTGCCCAGCTCTTCCCGCAGGTCTTTAATGTCACGACTGAGCACGTAGGAGCGCAACGACTCGACAAAAGCTAAATATGGCAATGACAGAGAGCCTTCCTCGTAGCAGTGGCCAACCAATGTACGGCCGCCGCGTAATGTAACATAGGTCGATAATTGCTCACACAGGGCGGTCTTGCCGATGCCCGGCTCGCCCATCACCATCGTCAGGGCCCCCTGCCCCGACATGGCCCCGTCAAACGCCGACTGGAGCTGCTTCAGTTCCGGCTCCCTGCCCACGAACACCCTTCGGTACAGGGGATTTTCGGTGGCGGTAGTTTCCTTCGATGGCTCTTTCTTAAGCTTGCCGGCCTCGATTGATTCCAGCGCCTGGAGGACGACCGTCGCTGATTCAGGGCGCTTTTCGGGGTCTTTCTCCAGCAGCTGCATGATGAGTGTTTCCAGAGCCGGAGGCAGGTCGGCACGGTGCCAGGCGGGAGAAACGGGTGGGGTATTGATGTGCTGCCCGATGATGGATACCGAGTCGTCCCCCACGAAGGGTGGGCGACCCGTCACCATCTCGTAGAGCATGGCACCCAGGGAATAGAGGTCGGCTTTAGTGGTCACTTTACCGCCCATCGCCTGCTCCGGCGGCATATAAGCTACCGTGCCCACCATCATGCCTGACTGCGTTAAACGGGAGAGGTCTACCGCCACCGCCAGGCCGAAGTCGCCTATCTTGGCGGTGCCGTCGGCGCT
>JBGPRB010000152.1:0-7689 GCA_041489355.1 Dehalococcoidia bacterium | reverse complement strand
CGAAATATTTATAATATTCAAGCTTCGGTTCTCCTCTCCCCACCGTGGGAGAGGATTAAGGTGAGGGGGTTAAAATGGTACGGTCTCTCACCCTCACCTGGCCTCTCCCCTCAAGGGGAGAGGAGAAACTAGGTTAGCCGGTAGCTAACGCCATAGCCGCCCCGCGGGTAGCTCCAGTCCAGCGCTCCCTTGTCACAGATGACATAGCAGGTGCCGCATTCCAGGCATGTATCGTGGACGACGCTCAGCAGTTTCGTCGCTTCATCGAAGGTATAGCAGTTGGCCGGACACGCCTTGACGCAGGCATGATGGTCACATGATTTACAGATTTCCTTGTTGACGATGATATGGGATTGCTCGTCGACCTGGAACTGTGTAAGCTGCTGCAGGTTTTCGATGTTCATAATAAAGCCCTGCCTATCCTGATGCCGTCGGCAATCAGGTCTTTCAGCCCCACCTCTTTCAAGGCCTCCTTGCGGGCAAGTCGAAGGAGCTTCGACCTTGGGACGCCTTCTACCCTATAGATTTTTTCCATGATACTGGCGAGGACCTGCGGATAAGTCTGGAACAGGCGCTCCAGGCGCATCATACCGGCGGCGTTTTTAAACGTTTTCATGTCCTTCATAATAAAGCTATCGTCCAGCTTCTTTTTGTACAACGATAGTGTTTTTGCACTAAAGTCGCCGGCCTCCAGGGCTTTAATAGCCGTCTCGGCGGCCAGCACGCCCGAGGTCATGGCCAGGTTGATGCCTTCCAGGTTGATGCCGTTGGTATAGCATAGTCCGGCGGCATCCCCGGCGACCATCATGCCGTCGGTATAGACCTGCGGCATGGCGGTAAAACCGCCCTCGGGGATAAGGTGGGCCGAGTATTCCAGCGGTACAGCGCCCTTGACGAGCTTTCTGATTTGCGGGTGCTGAAGGAATTCATTTAATACTTCATACGGAGCCTTGCCGGCCGCTTTCAGGGAGTCGAGGTGAACTACCATGCCGATGGAGACGCTCTCGCGGTTGGTATAGAGTAAGCCGCCGCCCCGCATGTCCCCGGTCATGCCGACGAAGCTGATATCGGCACCCTGGTCGCGAACGATGTGGAACCGCTCGTTGATAGTTTCTTCGTTCAGTCCCAGGAGCAGCTTAATGCCCACGCCCATATCCGAGGATTTAAAGTCCTGCCTTAAACCGGCCTTTTTAGCCAGGAAAGAAAGGACGCCATCGGCGGCGATAACGATATTACCTCTAATTTCCCCTTCCCGTCCTTTTACGGTTACGCCAACAATCCGACCATCTTTTTTTATAATATCTTCGGTAGTGCAGTCGCACAGCAACAAAGCCCCGGCTTTCACGGCTTCCCCGGCGAGCCAGCTATCGAAGGCCGGACGGAATACGGTATAGCCATTATACGGCGGCTGTTCGAAGTTCTCATTTTCAAAGCTCAGGGAGACGGCCGATTCCGGGGTCATGAAGGCGAGGACTTTTTTATACACGTGTCTTTCTAAAGGCGCCCGCTCCTGGAAATCGGGGAGCATTTCATTCAGGACGGGGGTGTTATGCAGCAGTCCTCCGAACATGTTCTTGGCGCCGGGGTACTTGCCCCGCTCCACCATGCAGACATTCAGTCCGGCGCGTGCCAGCTTCAAGGCTGCCAGGCTACCGGCCGGTCCCGCCCCCACGATGATGACATCAAAGTATTTCGCCATGGCTTTTCGCTTGCTTGATTCGTTCTATCAGTTTCGGCAGCACTTCCCGGAGGTCAGCGGCGGCGCCCGCGTCCGAGCTCTGGAAGATTGGTGCCTGCGGGTCGCGGTTAATCGAGACTATCTTGCCCGACTCCTGGATACCGCCGACATGATGTGTCGCTCCGGATATACCCAGCGCCAGGTAGAAATCGGGGCTGACGACCTTTCCCGTCTGGCCAATCAGGCGCTCCCTGGGTATTTTCCCCCCATCGACCACCGGTCTCGTCGTGCCGATAGTGCCTTCGATTAGCGCTGCCAGTTCTTCCACCAGGGGCAACAGCTCATCGGTAGCCGCGCCCATGCCGGCGGAGACGATGGTCTCAGCCTCGGCAACATCCACGGTTTGAAAATCGGCAGGCAGGAACTCTAAGTGTCTGGTCTTTATCGACCCGGGAGGTAGTTTCGACTCGATGACCTGCGTTATAACCTGTCTTTTTTCGGCAGCCGGGGTTATGTTCAAGGCATCTGGATGAATCGTTACCAGCATCGGCTGGTCGGTCTGGAAAATGACTTCCTGGTAGAGCTGGTCGCCGTAGACGAGGCGGTAGAATTTCGGGTGTTCCGGCTGAGACAGGTCGATTTTCACACAATTGCTGACCAGTCCTGTCTCCAGGAACGCCGCCAAGCGGGGTGCCAGCTCTCTACCGGCGATCGTGTGTCCCATCAGGAAGAGCCAGGGTTTATCTACCCGTATCCGCGGCAGCAGCGCCGCCGCGTAAGCCTCGGCGGAGAAATGGGTGAAGAGGGGGTCCTGGAAGATATAGGCTTTCGTAACACCGTACTGACCGAAAATCCCGGAGCAGTCCTCATTCTGGTGGCTGAATACGAGTGCCGTTGCGGTGCCGCCGACCTTTTCCGCGATATTCCGTGCCTCGGAAAGAAGTCCGAGGTTCAGTTTGCTGATTTCTCCGCCGCTACTGTTTATCTCCGGCAGCACCCAGATGCTTTTTAACATCACTACGTTTCCTTTTTTCTTCCACCCAACCCCGAGATTCTTCGGTCGCTCTCGCCTGCCAAAAAACTTGTTCGGCGAGCAGGTCGTTTCCTCAGAATGACAGCGTTTATTAAATCATCCGGCCGACCTTATCGCCTTCCAGTATCGCCATGTCTATTTTCCGGGGCGCCAAGCAGTCGCCAATCCTGTATAGCTCTTTGACCCTGCCCTTCAGGGCTTTATAGAGTCCGTCTTCCACGCGGTTGCCCATGGCATAGACGACGGAATTAAAATCAGTGAAGGTATGCCACTCATTGGAATAGAAGTTGAGGCCTTTTACCTCAACGCCTTTTATCTCTACAACGGCGAAGTCCGGAGTGAAGGTAACGCCTTTTTGCGCCAGGCGCTGGTGCGTTAAATACGAGTCCTGCGTCGGTCCCAGCTCTGACCCGATAGTCGGGGAGTTGGTAACGATATGGACTTTTTTACCCCGGTCGGCCAGGAATTCGACGGTAGCCGTGGCCTGGTGATGGCCGTCGTTATCGATAAAAAGGACTTTCTCCCCGGTTTGCCCCTCGCCGGTGAGGACCTGCCAGACGTTGAAGATATTCGGGCCATCGCCACCGAGAAGCGTGCACTTCTTGGGTAAAGCGCCCGTGGCGATAATGACAACGTCGGGATTCTGCTCCAGGACGAAATCTAAAGTGACCTCTTTATTCAGGATGATTTCCACCGGCAGGAGCTTGAGCTGGTTTTCCGAGTTGCGGATAACGGACTTAAGCTCTTCACGCCCCGCGCCCAGGGCGGCGATATTGACCTGGCCTCCCAGCCTGTCTTTTTTCTCATAAAGCGTTACCTTGTGGCCGCGCCGGGCGGCAACCTCGGCGGCGCGCAGGCCGGCCGGGCCTCCGCCGACAATCAGCACTTTTTTCTTGAGCGGGGCGGGTTTGATGGAGCCGGTACCGCGTTCTTTTTCAAAGCCTATATTCGGGTTCTGGATACAGCCGATATTTTTGTTAAGGCCTACCCGCCCGTAGCAGCCCTGGTTATCGGCCACGCAGAAGCGGATTTCCTCCAGTCGGCCCTCTTTGGCTTTGTTAGCCATCCCGGGGTCGCAAATCTGGGCGCGCACCATGCCAACCATGTCGGCCTGACCGTTAGCCAGGACTCTTTCAGCCATGACGGGGTCGTTAATCCGTCCGGTGCAGAAAACGGGCAAATTTACAACGCTTTTAATGCCGGCGGCCAGGGGAATCGTATATCCCAGCGGAGTGTGCATGGTGGCGCCGACAAGGTAGAGATTGTAAAAGGTGGCTAAACTCAAATCGATAAAGTCGATATTTTTACTGGCTTCGAAACGACGCGCCATTTCCCTGGTATCATCGAGGGTCAAGCCGCCCTGCACCATCTCGTCGGCGCAGAGGCGTATTCCCAGAGTGAAGTCCTCCCCCACCGTTTCCCTGACCGCCGCGATGACTTCCAGGGGAAACCGCATCCGGTTCTCCAGGCTGCCGCCGTAGTCATCGGTGCGGAGATTGGTCAGAGGTGACAGGAACTGCCGCATCAGGGAGCTGTGGCCGATTTGCAGCTCGATGCCGTCGAAGCCGCCCTCCCGAACATGGGTAGCCACCCGGCAGAAATACTCGGTGACTTCCCGGATATCATCTATTTCCATTTCCTTGGGCACTTCCCGGAACATGAAGTCCGGGACCGGGGAAGGTCCCAGCACGGGCAAGCGGGAATAGCTGCCATCGCCCTGGCCGCCGTTGTGGTTAAGCTGGGCGAATATTTTCGTTTCGTACTCGTGGATGGCGCGGCATATCCGGCGATAGCCGGGGACGACCTCCGGTTTATAGGCATCGATGAGCTTTTCGTAGGCGTGGTCGGTGGGGTGCACGGACTGCTCCTCGGTGATGATGAGGCCGGCGCCGCCTTTCGCGCGCTCCGCCAGGTAGTACATGTAGCGTTCGGAAGGGAGGTTCCGTTCGGCGAGATTGGTGAGGTGGGCGGAAAAAGAGATGCGGTTGGGAACGGTTATTTTGCCTATCTGGAGTGGTGAAAAAAGATACTTAAATTGCCCGTACATAATTTAATATTAACCTCTTAACAGCAATTATACTGCTAAAGCACCAATTTTGTGAAAGGATGTAAATATCCCCCTCACCTTAATCCTCTCCCGCGGAGGGGAGAGGAGACCCTTCGACAGGCTCAGGGTGAGCGGGTAACGAAATCCCCCTCTACGAAAGGGGGGAAGGAAGGCTCTATTTAACCAGCGGTGAACCGGAAGAAGTATCCCGAGTCCAGTTAATCAGGCATTCGGGGTCGGCGCTGTTAAGGTTGCGGCTGACGAAGTAGGCGACGGCGGGGCAACCTCCCCGGCAATTGTTGAAGCGCGGGCACCTCCGGCAGGCTTCGGGTTCCAGCTGGCGGAAGTAGTTGAAGGCAACTGCGTTATCCCAGATGTCTTGAAAAGCAGTCTCTCTCAGATTGCCGCCGCAGAACTCTTTTTCCTGCATGAATGCACAGGGATAAACGTAGCCGCAGGGGTCGATGCAGCAGGTCATCTTGCAGGCGCCGCACATATCCAGTCCGAGCTGCCTTCTCCCGTCCTGGGATATGGAGAAAAAGGAGTCGCCGGTCAGGATGGTGGGGTCGTTACCGAGCCATGCGGAAAGCTCTCTTAGCTGGGATGAGCTCAGCTTTAGCATTTCCCAGCTGTCCCTGGCCCGCCCTGAGGGGCGGAACCGCGAGACGCGCAGCCTGGCCCCGTAAGAAATCGCCAGTTCTTTGAGATTACTCAGCTGCATGAAGTTCAGGGAGGTAACTACGGTGTTGATGGAGAGGGGTATATTTTTACCGGCCAGTAATTCAATCCCTTTGATAATCCGGTGGAATGTCCCCTGACCGCGTATGCGGTCGTTGACTTCCGGCGTAGCGCCGTCCAGGCTTACCTGAACGTTTACCAGAGGATTGCCGGCAAAACAGGCTACCGCCTCGTCCGTGAGAACGGTGCCGTTGGTGCTGATGCAGGTGACGATGCCTTTTTCATGAATATAACGCAACAGGGGGAGAAAATAGTCTTTGAGAAGCGGCTCGCCGCCGCCGAAATTGATTTCAAAGACTTTTAATGCCGCCAGCTGGTCGACGATGGCCCGGCACTCTTCAAAATCAAGCTCGCCCGGGGACTCATCGCTGCTGCCGGAAAGGCAGTGAACGCATTTCAGGTTGCACCGGTGGGTAATTTCCCATGTCAGATTTACGGGAGCGGACAGCGGCCAATCAGCATACTTCATCAACAATCATCCTGTTTGAGGTCAGGTGTCTGGCAAGTTTTGGCAGAGAGCGCTCGATAATCTCAGCGGGGGTGCCGGTGCGTCGGACTATATCGTCAACGATGCTATCGAACGTCCAGGTGCCGTCAAAATGCGCGGGGTAGAGCCAGTCGCCGCTCCTGACGAAGCAGACCTTATGGCGCGTTTGAAAGTAGAAAAGCAGTCCCCAGCTTTCTTTGCGCACCTGAACGTCAGGGGCGAGGCGGCAGGGCATAATTAATATACCCCGCACACGCCGTCGATGCTGAGTTCTTCGACCACGATTTCTTCGATAACCTGCGGTTCTTCCGCGGTCTGGTTCTCATTCTTTGTGGTTACCAGCTTTTCTTTTTCCATGATAATTTTGCCCTTCCCTTTTATTGCGCCTTATAACACGGGTGGCGAGCCCCAATTTATTTTACAATGATTGGGGATTTCTCGCCACCCACTTATTTTAAGGTTCTGTTTGCATTTGGTTTCAGGTCTTACCTCACCCCTTACCCCTCTCCAGCCAGGGGGCTTTTGTAGACATCCAGATTCTTTCCGGGCTGGAGAGGGGAGTTTAGGAGAGAGGGGGCGAAGCCCCCTCTCATAATCTCTCCCCCTCTCAAATATATCGAGAATTGCGCGGCAAGGATAAATCTGTTTGAGAGGGGGTTCACCCTGAGGGTTCTCCCTGAAGGGAACAAGGGGGAGAGCATCAGGAATCAACTCTCCTAACGATGCATTGTGTATGAAGGGGGGAGGAAAGGAAAGAGGGGCTGACGCCCCTCTAAAACGCCCCTTAATGACCTGTAAATAGTTAATACGGCTCATGCATAACGCGCTTCAACAGGGCGAGCGCTTCATCATGGTTGAAATTTTTGGGGTTTCCCTGGCTGCAAAAGTCGTTGGAGTAGACCTTAACGATGCGGTCCAGGTCTGTCTCCTTGATCCCGAACTGCTCGCTAATGTGGCCGGGCTTGATTTCCAGGTCCTTTAACAACTGTTCTATTTCATCGAACCAGCGGTCAGCGGCCTGCCATTCGGTCATTTTTCTGGTATCGATGCCCATGGCTCTAGTCAAAGCGGCTAATTTTTCGATGATAGCGGGTTGGTTATATCTTTCTCCGGCCAGCATCATGATGGCGTTAATGCGGCCGTGATGGCAATCGGTGAGGGCGCTAATCTGGTGGCCCAGGCCGTGCACGATGCCGGCGCCAGCACCGAAGCCGATAGCGATGCCGCCCATGGTGGCTGCCCAGCACATCCTTTCACAGGCGGTGTTATTCATGCGGTTGTAGGTGAACTCGCGGATATTTTTATAGACGAGCTCGACGCACCGCAGTAGCATGCCGTAGGCATAAGGGCTCTGCACCTTGGTGACGAACGCCTCGATGCCATGAGCCATAGCATCGAAGCCCGTCCAGGCAGCGATATCCTTCGGCTGAAGTCTGGCCAGCAGGGGGTCGATAATGGCGACAGTTGAGTGAATGTTGGGAGCGCTCACGAGCACCTTCATTTTAGTTTTAGTATCAGAAAGGGCGGCGAAGGAGGAAACCTCGGCGCCGGTGCCGGAAGTAGTGGCCACCGAAATCTGGGGAATGGTGCAGGGCTTCATCTTCTTCAGCGTATCCGCCCAGGGGGGGTCGAGAAAAATGGTGAAATTGGTCACGTCTTTGCCGCCGTTAGCCGCGACCACGCGGACGCCCTTGCCGGTATCGATG